>JBGPKX010000041.1:0-22899 GCA_041486185.1 Bryobacteraceae bacterium
AGCACCTGGAAATCGGTGAGACTCGTCACCGGGCGGCCCTCCACGCGCAACTGGCCCTTTAATTCCGTGGCGGGGCTCAGTTCCACGACGATGGTTTCGGCGTCGTTTCCTTGCGCGTCGACGGCCTGGCGCGCGCAATAGGACTTCCCATCTTCGGACCACTGGGCTTGAACGAAATAATCACCGGGGACCAGGCCGTTGAACTGGAAGATTCCTTGAGCATCGGTGTTGAAGTTCTGCATGAACATTCCCTGCGAGTCGTCGCGGGGGATAATCGAGATTCCCGCGCCCTGGATGCCACGCCCGCTGCCCGCGAGAATCACTCTCCCGCGCAGCCTCACCATGCGTGCCTTCGTTAGCGTCACGTCGATTCCCCGCAGGAGCGAGCCCGGTCGCAACTCGATGGTTGTGGCGCCGGCCGGACCGCTCGTACCGGGATAGTAAGTCGGCGCATAACCTTGCCTGCCAGGGGTGTGCTCTTCAAGTTCCTCGTCGACTTGCGGCTGCGCCCGCAGGTAATATCGCCCCGGAGGCAGACCGAACATACGGTACTCGCCTAGATCGTTTGTGGCCGCATGCCCAAGCTGCTGAAGCTGGCGTTTCCCATCTCCACGCGAGTAGCTGTATCGCAGCAGATTCATTTGAACGTACGGAACCGGGTCGCCGCCTTCGTCCATTACACGGCCGGTGATCACTGCCTGGGGAGTCAACCGCAAAACAACATTGCTCAGGTGCTGGCCCGGGTCGAGCGATAGCGTACCGCCCTGATGCCCGGGACCGCGGGCTCCGTACTGCGTTTGCGCGTAACCGCTCTTCATCGCAGACATCCGGTACTTTCCCGGCTCGATGTCTTGTAAGCTGAACCAGCCACCGGCATTGGTGGCAGTGGTGTAGCGCTCGCTCTGCACTCCGCCTGTTTGGAATGCAAAGATGCTGGCTTTCTTCACTGGTTCGCCCGTCGCGCTGAGGACGCGTCCTTCGATGACGCATGTCTCTTGCGGCTTTGGGCTGTCCTGCCGTTTCGGCTGGCCGGTTTGCTGCGCGTTCAAGAGGGCTGCGAACAATCCCATCGAAGCCAAACCATTCCAGCGCATGTTCCTTCCCCCACGATGGCCGCTCAGTGAGCGGCGTTCTTCGAGCCAGGGCCGGTCTCCGCCGGAATCAGCTTGAGCTGTGCCGTTTCCTTGCCGCCCTCGCGAATCGCCACCGTATAGCCCTGATTTTCGTATGGTTTCAGAAACTCCGGATCCTGATACGCGCCATCTTCGATGTGGCCCCAGGCGAAGAGCGTGTAGTCTCCCGGGGCAATCCCGGTGATGGTGAAGTGGCCGTATGCATCGGTCATGGCGGTTTTGAAGAGCCGGATCTGCTGGCGATGCGCTGCGTCGCGGACGAGAGCCACGGTCGCGCCGGCCGCGGGCTGTTGCTTTGTATTTATAACGGCGCCTTCCACTTGGCCGCCATTCGGGTTGAGCACGATTTCGAGCGAGCCGGCGGCGCCGTTGGTAAGATTGAGGCCCGTCTCGAGAGCGTCCATATCGCCCATACGGATCGACTTCACGTAGAAGCCCTGCGGCAAGCCCATCACGTGGACCGTGTATTGATCGGGTGACACATCCGAAAGCGTGAAGCTATCGTCCTCCTTCAGATTCGTTGCCGAGCGACCCCCAAAGTTTGGGCCATCCGAATCGAGCCAAACTTGAACAACGGCAAGATTGGCCTCTTCCGGCCCCTCGACGCGCACCTGTCCCTTAATCTCCAGACCGGCAGTCAGCAACAAGGTGACGTTGTCCAAATTGTTATTGCCCACGTCTACCGGCTGGCGGATTCTGTAACCTTTACCCTCGTCCCACCACTGCGCCATTAGGGTGTAGGCCCCGGGCGCTACCCCGCGAAACTCGAATGTGCCTTGCTGAGGCTGCACTCGCGTCACCATGTCGGAGAAGAAGCCGCCGAAGAACTGATCTTTGGGCAGCAGCCGCAGCATGGTGTTGCGCGGCACCTGTTCACCGAGCGTATTCACTACGCGGCCGCGAATCCGCACTGTTCGCGTCTTCCGAAGCGTGACGTCAATACCGCGAAGCTGTGTGCCGGCCGCCGGTTCGATGGGCGCGGCGCCCGCCGGATCGTTGGTGCCGGGAAAATACGTGGCCGCGTAGCCTTCCTGCGGCTCGCCGCCTGGCGTACGGTCCTGGGTCATCATCTGGTTTGGCTGCCGGTATCTGACGGTGAGATAGTATTTGCCGGGCGCCAGGCCGAAGATACGATATTCACCGAGGTCGTCGGTCATAGCCGTGCCGGAGGGCATGAGCTGCCGCTTGCCGCGCCGGTACGCGTAACGCATGACCGAGACCTGCGCGCGCTCCACAGGCTCACCCTCTTCGTCTAGGATTCGGCCTGCAATGACCGCGTGCGGCCTCATGCGAAACAGAACGTCGCGCGCGTGCTGGCCAGGATTGAGCGCGATGGTTTCACGGCCCGCGCCCCGCCCTTCGTATTCGGCACGTGTAAAACCGTTCCGCTCGGCTGACAGGTTATAGGTGCCGGGCTCAATCTCCTGAAGGACGTATCGGCCGCCCGCATCGGTCACAACGCCGTAGTTGTGGTTGTCTCTTCAGCCCGCGCTGTACATTTTGACGTGGGCTTTCTTTACCGGCTCACCAGTGAGGGCGTTCAGCACCTGCCCCTCAATAGCACACAGGTCTTCCGGCTTTGTCGGTTGGGTGCTGGCCGGCGGGGAATTATCCGGTTGCGGCTGGCCTGATGGCGACAAGACCAGGGCCGGTTGCTGTGCGGCCATGAGCACCGGCGCTGCGATGAGAGCGAGACGCCATAGTTTCATACGCGGCTCCCAGGATCGAGTATATGACGTACGGAGGCGCTTGCAGGTTTACCGCAACCACTCATCGAGGTGCTGGCGCACGAAATCGTCGTCATTCAGATGAGGATAGGCGGCGTAGACCCGGTCGATTTCTTCCATCTGGCCGGGCGAGAGGTCTTCGGCGGGATTCAGGCACCAGCGGCCGGCGAGCAGTCCCTGCCGCCGCAACACTTCGTGGATGCCGGCGATACAACCGTAGAACTGGTTGGCGGCATCGAAAAACGCGGCGTTCGCGTCGGTTATTTCGGCGGCCAGCGTCAGCCAGCCGGGCCACTCGGGCTCCCGGTGGATGCGCGCGAGCATTTCCACCACGCGTTGCGCCCACACCGCCCAATGACCCAGCAGGCCGCCGGCGATGCGCACGGTCTGGTTGCCGAATTTGAACGGCGTGAGCAGGTCAACCACGATGCTGTCGTCGTTGCCAGTGTATAGCGCGATATCGTTCGCGCGGCCGGATTCCGCGAGCGCGCGCACCACATCCAGCGTTTGGTAGCGATTAAAGGGCGCCATCTTGATGGCCACCACGTTTTCGATCTCGACGAACTTGCGCCAGAATTCGTACGGCAGCACGCGCCCGCCGACGGCAGGTTGCAGATAGAAACCAAAGAGCGGGATCACGGAGGCCACGGCGCTCGCATGCACAATCAGCTCGGCCACGCTGGCGTTACGAAGTGCACTCAGGCTCAGCAGACCGGTGTGATAGCCGCACTGCGCGGCAAACTCGGCTTCCTTCACCGCTTGCGGCGTGGGTCCGACGATGCCAGCCACACGGATGGCATCGGTCTTCCGCAGCTCTTCCATCGCCAGCGCCAGCACGGGCTCGTAGAGGCCCACGTGCGGATCGCGTATCTCAAACTGAGTGGTGTGGACGCCCACCGCAACGCCGCCCGCACCGGCGGCCAGATAGTAGCGCGTGAGGGCGCGTTGACGCCGCTCGTCCAGCTTGCGATTCGCGTCGAGGGCGAGCGGATGCGCGGGAATCGCCACCCCGCGCCGGAGTTTTTCGCGCCACGTCATTCAGAAGCGGCCGTCCCGTGTTTCGAAGTGTGTCGGCTTGGCGAGCGTCGTGCCGCCCATCCCGATCCACTGCGCCACCCACTCGATCATCTGCTCGACGGTCACCGATGGGTAGCCGAAGAGCTTGTGGCAGCGCGCCGCGTTGCTGAGGAGCGCGGTTTCGGACTCCGTGCCGTGCACGACCGGCTCGACGCCGAAGCGTTCGCCAAACCGGCGTGCGATCCATCGGACGGCAACCGTTTCCGGCCCGGTGACATTTAGCACCGACGGCGGCGACTGGCACAGCGCAAACGAGCGCAGCGCGATGGAGTTGGCATCGCCCTGCCAGATCACGTTGACGTGACCCATGGTTACGTCGACCGGTCGCCGTTCGAAAACCCTCTGGCCGATATCCAGCAGCACGCCGTAGCGCAGGTCGATGGCATAGTTCAGGCGCAGGAAGATCAGAGGCGTGTGATTGCGTTGCGAGAAATATTCGAAGATCCGCTCGCGGCCTAGCGCCGATTGCGCGTATTCGCCAACGGGGCCGGCGGGCATGTCTTCGCTTGCGCCACCTTGCACCACCGGGACCAGCGGATAGATATTGCCGGTCGAGAAAGCCACGATGCGCGACGCGGCGTAACGGTCGGCCACCAGCGCGGGCAACAACGTGTTCATGGCCCAGGTGAGGTATTCGGCGCCGGTCGATCCGAACTTACGCGCGGCCATGTAGAGTACATTGGGCGCATCCGGCAGCGTGGCCATGACGCCGGGCGCGAGCAGGTCGGCGCTCACGGTTTCGATGCCCGCTGCTTCCAACTCCTGCCGCACGCGGGGATCGGAAAAACGGGCGACGCCGATGACACGTTTCGGCAGCTTGGCGCGCTCGCAAGCCCGTCGCGCCCGCTTGGCCAGGCTCGGTCCCATTTTGCCGGCGACTCCCAGGATGAGCAGGTCGCCCTCCATCTCCGCCATGGCGCGTGCATCGGCCTGCGAAGGCTCCGCGAGGACGTCCTCCAACTGCTGTTCGTTCGCGATCATCAGCGCTTGTACCCGATTTTGCGCAGAAAATCGCGGCGTTTGGCAGCGTCACCGGCAGTTTCCACGCCCTTGGGTGAGGCACCGTCGATCACGCCCAGTACGCCGCGGCCCTGCTCGTTCTCCGCCACAATCACCGTGACCGGATTGGCCGTGGCGCAGAAAATGGAACAGACTTCCGGAACCTCCTGGATCCGCCCAAGCACGTTAATCGGATAGCCGTCACGCATGGCGATCACGAAGATGTGGCCTGCACCCACAGCCGTGGCGTTACGCGCGGCCAGAGACTTGAGCGCTTCGTCGTTGCCATCCACGCGCGTGAGACACGGTCCGGATGCTTCGTTGAACGCCACGCCGAATTTCATCTGCGGCACGGTGTTTACCAGCGCTTCATAGAGGTCTTCCACGCTCTTGATGAAGTGCGTCTGGCCAAGAATAATATTTCCGCCCTCGGGAATTTCAAGCGTTACGGATTTCAGGTCCATGAGAACTATTTAGAATACAACGTGCGACGATGAAAATATGGCATCCTCGCTGCCGCCATTCGGAGCGTGCCGGCGTGGGGATTGACTGCCGTGATCGTGACCGCCGTTCTTCAGCGTCCCGCCCCGGGCATCGAATGGCGTGGAGTCGCAGGCACGATTGTCGCGCCGATCATAACGTTGGTTTCCGGGTGGCTGCCCGCATATCGCCGCTTGGTACGGCAGACGTCCTACTTTACCGCCTGGATGCAACCATCTCGTTTGCACTGCGTAGCCCGTTCAGCGCCTCTTTCACTGCAAGAAAACAAGCATCCCGCACACGATCATCGGAAGTATCGATTTCCACCCTGAACTCCAGATCCAGAGCAGGGAAGTTCTCGCGATAGATGGTTTCGGGAGCCACAGACTTTCCAAACAGCGCCTGTACCGGCACGGCATGGTCTTCCGGACTCTTGCTGAGAGGATGGGCAATGCCCGGACGGAATATCCCGATTCCAACCCCGTCGAGTTTGGTTCCCCGTGGCCAGTTGGCCGCGTTGCCGACGCCGACACCAAACTGGAAGATCTTTTCCGCTGACGGGCCACCCAAATCATCGAGCCTTTTATTCTTGAGATGATCGAGATAGCCGGACGCGACCGTATCCTTCAGCACGCCAGCCAACCGCTCTCCCAGTTCGTGGCCGGCGGCCAGACACCGTGACGCCAGCCATTCATCGAAGATCGGATGGCCCTCCTTCATCTGCTCTTCCCATTTCGTCCAATCCGCGACGAGACGCTGCCGCCCCTCTTCTGTCGGCGGTGGCGGCTGATCGTAATAGAATTTCCAACCATAGCTGTGTCGCGTGAGTGAAACCAACGCATCTTCACAGCTCTGGCTTACCGGCAGCAAGGGATGGTTGAGACATCGAATCAGCGGACGAATAGCGCCTGGATCGTCGATCAGTCGACCGGCAGCGAGCTCCGCAACCGCCTTCGCGACGTTCAAGTTCACGCCCAGCCGGTCCATCATCTTGCGGGCAAGCTGCGGGCTCTCTGGCGAGAGATTTCCATGGGGATCTCGCGTAAGCGCGTTCTGAAAATCCTCCGCTGTGAATTCTGGTTCCGGCGTAAGGGACTGCAATAACTGATTCACACAGGTCCTTCGCGCCTCCGGCGACTCTGATCGCACGGTCTGGAAGAACCGCGCCGGGTCAGCCTTCAGTCGGGCGACACACTCCAAAGCGAGGGCGGGTCCGTTGAAGCTATTGCCGTAGGAGTTTGGCTGGCGGATGGGCTGTTCAGCGGTCAGGCAAGAGCAAAACGTGGCGGCAAGGAGCAGGGCCGTTCCGGCTCGTTCCATACCAAAAATACTAGCTCACGTCGCCGCCGGTCACAAAACCGCGGTTGCGCGCTCAGCGATTCAATTTCAGACGCAACTGTATGAAACTAAGGATTTTAGCTGTTCACCCGCAGAGATCCGACTTCCCGGCCTTCTGGTCGGCCATGCAACCCGCATAGGCGAAGGAAAGACGAATATGGCCTGATGCCCAACGACATCATTGTTTCCGTTTCCTCAGCCCGCTACTCTGAGCTGAGGCACCGGGGAGTTGATGGATAATCCGACTTTTGATCGAGAAGTGGTTGTGCTGCTGGCTGAGGATGATCCCATCGTGCGCGCCATGTTGGAGAAGCTCTTGAAGCAGGGCGGCTACGAATTGATCGTCGCCGCCGATGGCCAGGACGCGCTCCAGAAATCTGCCGAGCACAAGGGGAGAGTGGACTTACTTGTGTGCAATGTTCAGATGCCCGGCATGACTGGAACTGATTTGGCGAGAGAGCTAAGGCGCTCCCGTCCCGACTTGATCGTGATGCTAACCGCCTCCTATCCTCAAGGTTTGCTCGTCCTCGACACGGGCTGGCAGTTTATACAGAAGCCGTTTTTGCCCAAAGTGCTAATAGACAAAATCGTCGAGGTCATAAAAAAGCCGAAATCGCCGAACACAGCTCCGAGTGAGGCGTAAGCGGCTTCAGCCCGCGCGGGACCTGAGGTCCATCCATCCGCGCTCGTGGTCACCCGATACCCCAGCGTATGGCTGCCCGCGTGCTCGGCTAGGAGGGAGATTCTGAACACCTCGGCGTTCAGGAGCGATCTACCGCCCGGTCTCTCAAAAGCTCAACCTCAGACCCAATTGCGCCGCAAATGGAATCCCCACCGTCGTGCCCGGCCCGAAGAAATCGCCGAGCGCTCCGGCTGGCACACGCAGATCGTTCCGTGTAAGCGGCCGCGTCGACGTGCAGTCCGCGCTCATACAGAAGTCGGTCGCGTTCCCCAACTGCGAAGGAGGCACTGGCAGCGATGAGATGCTTCCGACGTAGTTGTTCCCGGAGTTCAGCCGGTTGAATAGGTTGAAGAACTCCGCGAATGGCCGCAGAACGAAGCGCTCCCCGAGACGAATCGGCCGGCTTACGCGCAAAGCCACCTGCAAGAAAGGCGTCCCGCGAAACTCATCCAGGCCGGTCTGCCTCCCGTTCACGACGGCGCGGTCGTTTGTGTCTACCCCGTCGCCGTTCACGTCCACAGGAGTCGCCAGCGTGAAGGGCCGCGCGCTTTCGAATTGCGATAGCGTCGACACCTCGATCTTTCCCGGCAGCAACAGTGTGCCAGCCAGCACGAGACGGTGCCGTACGTCCTCGCCCGACGGCCCGTGATCGCCCGGTCCGAATGCGCGCCGCGCGTCGCTCACCCCGTTTACGTAATCAAACAGCTCGCCCACTGTGGCGCCCCATGTAGATGCGCTCGCTAGCGTGTAATGGGCCGACAAATCGAATCGATTCGAGAGACGGTGCGATACCTGGAAAGAGACGCCGTCGTAGCGCGAGCGATTGTCCGCCCGGAACAGTGAGATGTCGGGAGAATAGGCCGGGAGGACGACCCCACCAACGTATTCATAGCGCCGGTATTGATGCACTCCCTGATGGTGCTCGTACTCAACATTGAAGCGCCACGTGTCCGAGAACGCGCGCTCCACGCCGAGGCTGGCTTGCAATGCATACGGCGTCTTGTAGCCTGGGTCGATCAGAGACCCGTGATCCCCTGGCCCCAGCAATCCGGAAACAGGCGTGTTCACCGCTTGAAACGCCTCTACCCAACCGCCCTGCGTAAGGTCGTTAAAGTACAGTCCGGCACCACCGCGGACTACTGTCCTGCCGGCACCGCCCGGCGACCAAGCGAATCCAATGCGCGGGGCAAGCGCTCCGCGGTAATCGTGCGGAACACCCGGCACGAGTCCGATTCCGAGAGCCTGGAGAGTTTGGAAGGCCGGGTTCTGATTCTGCTCGCGCCCCGATGCACGGAACAAGCCGAACGTCGTGTCGTAGCGAACCCCGATGTTCAAGGTCAGGTTTTGCGCAAAACGCCACGAGTCCTGCGCGTAGACCCCCAGCCGGCGTACGCTCTGCGAAAACACGCCGCTCCCACCTCCTGAGGTCGTGCTACCCGCTGCATAGTCCTGCTGAAACTGGGCCGTGTTGTTTACGTAGAAGCTCGGATTCTGCGGGAACTGCACCAGCGTCTCGACGTTGCTGGCCAGCTCCCCGCTCATCACCGGCTCGTGAATGAAGTTCACCCCGAACTTTACGAAATGGGTGCCGCCGGATCGCGCGACGTCGTACCGCAACTGGTATTTTTGCTGGTCCCGCCGGATTGGGAACGCGGTGATGGGAGTCACGAACTGGTTGTCGCCGAAGGTCTCGAACCCGGAGGTGGTCTGGAGTGTCACGCTGAACGGGAACGACAGCGCGAAGCCGAGATTGGAATTCCGCTGCTGGGACAGATGAAAATCACTCGCCTGCGCTGTTAGGATCGCCAGCCATCTCGGCCCGAATTGGTATTGGTTCCACAGTAAAGTGCTCCAGTAGGTGGACTGCGAATACGCCCCAGTCGAGGGCAACGTGCCTTGTTGCACGAGGCTATTCTTCGCTTCGTAATGATCGGCTGAGCCTCGCAGAAACCACTGAGATCGTTCGTTCTGCGACCAGTCCAGCCGCGTCGTGAACAGCGTATCCCGAAAAGGCACGGGCACCGAAGTTGGAACGTCGAGATGGCTTACTCCGGGAATCAGGCCACCGGAAGCAAGCTGCGCAAGGGCGTGAAATTCGTCGAGACTGAGCGCGCTATAAGGTACGCTCGCGTCCTCGTGGACATACTCAAGCGTCGAATAGAACCAGAGCCGCTGCTTCACGATGGGCCCGCCGATACCCATCGCTCCGTTCTGCCGCGAAAACGGCTGCTTCGGGTTGGGGTCCGGATTGTCCAGAGTATTGCGCGCATTCAGCCCGCTCTGCCGGAAGTACGCGGCGAGATCGCCGTGCCATTCGTCGCTGCCGCGGCGCGTCGAGATCATCACAGATCCGCCGTTCGTGCGGGAAGTGTCTGCATCGAACTGCGAAGTGCGCACCGTGAAGTCCTGCATTGCGTCCGGCGAGTAGTTCTGGAGGAACCCGCCGATATAGTCGTCATTGTTGTCGCCGCCGTCTACCGACAGGTCCACATTCAGACCTGAGCTGCCCGCAAACGACACCGCGGTGATGCGCGCCTTGGTCGGATCGGACGGCTCCACTGGCGCTGTCTTCGGCGCCAGGTAGGCGATGTTCGCGAAGCTACGGTTCGCGAGCGGCAGGAAAGCCAGGTCCTTCGCGTAGATGGTTGTCTTCGAAACGCTACTGGTCGAATCCACCGGCTGGGAGGACAGCGTGGATGGCGTTCCCCTTACCTGCACCGATTCCTTCAGCGCCGCCGGCTGCAAGACAATGGACAACGTCTGTGAGGCGCCAGTGACCAGCTTGACTTCCGCTGATGCGCCCTCAAAGCCCGTGTATCTCACTGTCACGCGATATGTTCCGGGAGCCAGAAGTTCGACGCTGAATTCGCCCCGCGAGTTGCTGGCCGTCGTCCGCTTCACTGCCGCGAGACGAGACTCTACCGTCACCAAGGCGTTTGCCACTCGCGCGCCGCTCTGATCCTTGACCGTTCCGAAGATCGAGGCTTCCGGGCTCTGAGCAAACAAGGCGATTGCGCCACTCATCAGAATGGCGAAGACCCGCGCACTCACCCTGCGAATCACGTGGACCAGTTTAACAACTGTCATGGGCGTGCTCCGAAGTCTAGCACCAGGGGCGAATCCGTGGGGCAAGACGGCCTGGGCACGTCACGCGACCAGTCGAGGTCGCATGCCCTCCTCGGGTTCCTGATATCTGAGAACTCTACCTCAGTTTTGTCCCCTTTGCGCAGCTAATTCCGCGGCATGTGGTGTAACCGCTTAGGTAATGGTGGTGAGGCGCGGTGGTGAAGCAGTTGGCCATTTACGGCCAATTCCATCTGAATAGCCGGTGAGCCGCTTGCTTCTGAGACTCGCCTCAACTGATTGGAAAGGAAAAATTCGATGAATAAAACTATTTTCAATGCTCTGAAAGGGCTCAGCGTAGTTGGGGTCTTGGCGGTCGGCTGCGTTTTCGCGCAATCCGACCACAAGATCATCGCGAATGTACCCTTCGACTTCGTTGTCATGAACAAGCAAATGGCTGCGGGTACATACGATGTGACCACCGATCTGGTGCGAAGCACTGTATTGCTCAACGGCGAGGAGAACGGCTCAGCGAGTTTTGCCCTCAGCTTCACGGCCGTGGCAGGCAAGACGCAGGAGCACGCAAAGCTGGTGTTCAAGCGTTACGGCGACCGCTATTTCCTCTCCCAGGTCTGGTCTGCCGGAACTGACCAGGGACGTGAGCTCCAGACCTCGAAAATGGAAAAAGAGCTGGCCAGGAATACGGGGAGACCGGAAATTGTCGCGTTGCTGGCCTCCGGAGCGAAACCGCCAAAACCAGTTCGCTAAACCCGGCAACTCAGTCTGCAGATTAATGTGCGAGGCGGCAACCCGGAGTATCGGGTTGCCGCGATTTTTCAGCCACGATCCTGAAGCCCACTTTCCGTTACCATCAGCCAATGGAGTTTCGTACTGAAATATAGCCCGGCTCCTCGAATTCGGGATCGGCCCATAGCGCCGCCAGATTTCGCTGACCGGACGCGGTTGTCAACGGACGGCGAGCCGCCCAACCATTACGCGGAAATGTCTGCAAAAATATCAGAACTGATGTAAAATTGCCACAAGCAGGAACCTGCGGAGGGTATATGACGTCGACGGGTCGCGTGACGTCCCCACCCGGAGAAGTTACTCAACTGTTAAAGCAGTTGAGGTTTGGAAATCGCGAGGCCGAGGAGAAACTCGTCTCGCTAGTCTACAATCAGTTGCGCCGCTTAGCTGCCGCGCGTATGCGGCGGGAGCGCCCGGATCACACGCTTCAACCTACAGCGCTTGTCCATGAAGCGTACCTCAAACTAACCGAACAGCGAAAAGTGAGTTGGGTAAACCGTGCCCACTTTTACTCCGTGGCAGCGCGCGTGATGCGCCGCATCCTGATCGATCATGCGCGCGAAGTCAAAGCATCGAAACGGGGTGGAGGTCACAAAGTCCCTATCGAGGATTCGCTGGCTTATTCGGAGGAGAAGTCCGGTGAATTACTGGCCATCGATCAAGCGCTCACCCGGCTGGCGGAAAGGGACCCGCGGCAAAGCCATGTAGTGGAACTGCGGTTTTTCGGAGGGTGCTCGGAGGAAGAAATTGCCGGGATATTGGGAATCTCCGCGAGAACGGTAAAGCGGGATTGGAGAATGGCTCGAGCCTGGCTCTTCGCCGAACTCAGCAAAAAATAAAGTGTCGTGGCAGCAAGTCAAAGAACTGTTCGCGGAGCTGGCACAACTTCCTGCGGCGGAAAGAGCTGCCCGGCTGCATGTCATCTTGTCCGAGGATCCGCCGCTCGGCGCCGAACTGCAAAGACTCTTGGAGGCCGATGAACGGGCAAAGAGTTTCATGCGGATGCCAGCCATCCGGTGGTCGTCGTCCACCGCCACCGAATCCCCGCCTGTATTTTTCCCTGATCAGAAGATTGCCTATCGTTTTCGCATCGTCCGGTTCTTGGGGGAAGGCGGCATGGGCCAGGTCTACCAGGCGGCGGACGAGGTGCTGGGTGGCTTTGTTGCCCTGAAGACCATCCGTCCGGAGATCGCCTCAGACAAGCAAACTATCGAGCGCTTCAAGCAGGAAGTCAAACTGGCCAAGGAGGTCGCCGACGAAAACGTCTGCCGCGTTTTTGATCTCGATCATCGCAATGTGCCGCCCTTCATCACCATGGAGTTGCTCGAAGGTGAAACACTCAGTGTCCGCCTGCGTGAAGGAAGGATGACCACGGCCGAGGCGTTTCCCCTGGTCGAACAGGTGGCTCGGGGATTAAACGCCGCCCACCGGAAAGGTATCATCCATAGGGATCTGAAACCGGGCAATATCATGCTCACACCCAGCAGGAGTGGAGAGGTGCGAGCAAAGGTGATGGACTTCGGCCTCGCACGCAGCGTAGAAGCCGACAGCACGTTGCTGAGTGGCAAAGTACTTGGGACGCCAGGCTATATGGCTCCCGAGTTGCTCGCAGGGGGAAGAGCCAGCGTGGCGTCCGACATCTACTCCTTAGGTCTGGTGATGTTCGAAATGGTAACCGGGGCCAAGCCAGCCTTCGATCGCTCGCGGGAGTCGCCCCCGTCACCACGCGCCCTCATTCCTGGCCTCGATCCGAATTGGGAGACTGCGATTTTGAGGTGTCTGGAACGCGATCCCGCAAGACGAATCCCGGGCGCCATCGAAGTGTTGGACCAGATCCGCGGAAAGACGCATCTATGGCCCCCGATTCTTGGACGGCCGCGCGCCATGTGGGCAGCTGGACTCTCACTGTTGTTAGTGTTTCTGATTGTGTACTTGGTAATACCTATCCCGCCGTCTGACGGGGAGACGACACTCACGCAAGTAACGAACGACGCCGGGCTCAGCAGTTACCCGGCCATATCCCGCGATGGCAAATTGGTCGCATACGCTTCGGATCGCAGCGGTGAAGGCAACCTCGATATTTGGCTGCGGCAGGTTGACGGCGGCAATCCAATTCGACTGACCACAAATCCGGTAGACGACTACGATCCTTCGTTTTCGGCGGATGGCACAAAAGTCGCATTTCGTTCGGAACGCGATGGCGGCGGACTCTATGTTGTGTCGACTTTGGGAGGTGAGCCTCAACTGTTGGCGCGCGGGGGATATGGCGCCAGGTCCTCTCCGGATGGCCGATGGATCGCGTACTGGGTGGGATTGCCGGGCAGTGGTTTTGTTCCGGGCTCATCCCAGGTTTACGTGAAACCCACAAACGGTGGGCCAGCCAAGGCGCTCGCAACGGGTCTGGTGGCCACATTTTGGCCGATCTGGGCGCCCGATTCGAAGCGGTTGCTGCTGATAGGTAAGCCCGATACGCCGGAGGAGTCCTCTGTAAGCGTTGATTGGTGGGTGGTTCCTCTCGCCGGCGGCCGCCCAACTAAAGTATTCGCGTTATCCGAATTTCGCAAACAACATTTGGCTCCTCCTTCGGGACAGGACAATATTGCCCCCATAGCCTGGTTTGACGAGAACCGTGTCCTTTTTTCGGCAATGTCAGGCGACGCCACGAATCTCTGGGAGACCACGTTGTCGAAAACGGGAAAGGTGATTCCACCCGCGCGACGCCGCATGGTCAGCACCGCGATCGACTTGTACGCCTCGGTGATTGCCGAACCGAACAGCCCGCTGCGGCGCATGTTGTTTGCCAGCCTCCATGGAAGCATGAATGTCTGGAGCCTGCCGATCGATGCCGACAGCGGACGAGTTACGGGTGAGTTGGAGAGGCTCACACCGGGTATCTCCGACGCGTCAGCTCCATCGATTTCCGCCGATGGAACAAAGCTGGTCTTCGTCGCCGGCCGTTCGGATAAGCGCTCGGCGAGAATGCGTGATATCCAAACCGGCAAAGAAACCACAGTGAGTAGCACGGACGAGCGATGGTTCTGGCCACGTATTAGCCCGAGTGGAGATGTTGTAGCGTACTTGGACAACAGCGATCAGATGGTCGTAGTGAACCTTCGGACGAACACCACCGAAAAGGTTGGCGACCACTGTGGACCGCCCACGGACATTTCGTCGCGTGGAGACAAAATTCTGTTCGAGCGGCTCGAATCGCCGAACCACGTAATGATGATCGACATGCCCCGGGCTCGAACCCTTCCCCTGGTCCGGACGGAACGAGCAGACCACCTTTTATTTGCCGGGCGGTTTTCGCCTGACACCCTCTGGGTTGCATTCCATGCCTCCTTAGACACATCTCCTAACAAGAAGGTATTCATCTCGGCGATCCGCGACGGGCACGGTTTGCCAGAGGCGGAGTGGATCCCGGTGACGGACGGCTCGCAGGTGGACAAGAACGTCGCGTGGTCTCCCGACGGCAACCTGCTGTACTTTCTCTCGGAGCGAGACGGCAGGCGCTGCATTTGGGCACAGCGTTTGCAGCCGGACACCAAGCAGCCGGTTGGTTCCGCGTTTGCCGTCTACCACTTCCATCATTCGCGAGAGTCGCTGGCACGCGTGCAACGCGCGGGTCTTATCGGGATGTCGGTGGTGCGAGGAAGATTAGTTTTCGCTATGAGCGAGCTGACGGGTGACATCTGGATGGAAGAACGCAACGCGACTACCGGCGCGCCATGGCTCTCGCGCTGGCTACCAGCGATTTCCTGGTAACGGCGCCGTCAGCTATGTTTCCTCCCGACCGCAAACGGGGTATCAGGTGAGTATGCTAACGAGCGGTAGAACGCAAGATCTTCCGGGGGAACCAGCGCTTCTAGCGGCTTCTGGTACTGCGGCAGCGATTGAAAGTAAGAGTCGACCCGTTCGCCATAACGGAGCTGCCAGGTGTTCCGATTGTGTCGCACAACGATGTAGTGCTCGGTGGCGCAAACGCGCCGGATCCGGGGCCGATGATCGTTTACGAACCAGTAGTCGACGTTGGCCGCAACATCACGAAACGGGTGCCGCTGCCATAGCTTACGGTAAAAACAGAAGGTTCCCCCTGACTCCCAGCCGTGACCAGAATGGCGGAGGTGCGGATCTCCCGCTAGCAGAATCAGAAAACAGTCCCATGCTACCAGCGTGCGCACACTCGTTCGCGATGGCAGCCGCGCCACGGCCAGCTTCAAGAAATCGGGATGATAGTAATCGTCGTCGTCTAGTTTCTGTATGATCTCACCGCTTGCGCGCTGTATGCCGATGTTGAGCTTAGTTCCCGTGGTTGCCGGCCGGTAGAGCTGGATATGACGCACACGAGGCAAGCCCTGGCATAAGTCCGCAACAGACTCCTTCCCGTCGTCAACGATAATCAGCTCCGCATTCTCGTGAGTCTGCCGCAAAAAGCAGCGCAACGCCTGCGGGATAAAGTGGCGTCGATCCCGGGTAGCCATAACACAAGAGACCAATTTGGAGTGCCTATCAGTCACAAGTCATGCCATACGCATTTTACTCTGAGAACCTAATGACGGAAAATCGCGGCTGGCGTACGTATTTTACTGTGTCTATGACTATTGACACCGAGTTCGAGTAGCAGTATCATCGCATCCTCAGCACAGACTTTTGCCCGGGCAAGAGGAGTATCATATGGGCACATTCGAGCAGTACCCGTGGTTGCTGGTACCGCTGATCATAATCACCGTTGAGTTCTGGAACGTCGCCAAGGCCCTGATAAAGCGCGCGGTTACCAAACGTCAGGAGCGGTAGACTCCGCTGTTGGCATCATTCGTTCACAATTTTGTGATCTGGTGCGATCGGAAATAGCCTGACAAGCGCCCAGAATCGATGTTCTTATGGATTTCGGGCCGCCATCGGGCCGTTCATACCGTGCCGGCGATGGCCCCTGTGGAGCGCATTTTGCGCGTAATGTAACGGAACGCGTAGCTGGGGAGAACCGCGATGTCTCGGAACAGCAGCTCTTGGCCGACGATCAGTGTCGTCGTGATCACGCACAACGAAGGGCTAAACCTTCGCCGTACGGTTGAGAACCTCCAGGACACTCTTCCTCCCCGGAACGAAATTCTAGTGGTGGACGATAGTTCGTCCGACGGTTCCGCGGACTTCCTGAAGCAGGCACGGTCCTCAGTCAAGGTGGCGCGACCGAGACGACGACTGGGCGTCGCCCAAGCAAGAAATTACGGCGCGAGCCAGACCAGCGGACAGATCATCGTCTTCTGCGATGCACACCTGCGCTTTCCCCGGAACTGGCACCGCCCCATGGTGGAACTGCTCGACGACCCCCTCATCGGCAGCGTGGCGCCATGTATTTCTGATTGGGCGTGCCAGCACCGCAAGGGATTCGGTCTTTATCCGAGCGGGCCGGATCTTGACGTTCAGTGGCTGAATCGCAAGGGAAATGATCCCTATCCGGTGCCGCTGCTGCCAGGGGCGTGCATGGCGATGCGCCGGGACGCCTTCGATGCCGTGGGCGGTTTTGACCAAGGTTTGATCCGATACGGCGTCGAGGACTGCGAGTTGAGTTTGCGCTTCTGGCTGCTGGGTTACGAGTTGTGGCTGGTCCCGGCCGTCGAAGTAGCGCATCAATTTCGCGACCAGATCCCTTATGCGGTTCCTTGGCGAACCGTGTTACATAACCGGTTGCGCATGGCCTTCCTGCATTTGTCCGACTCTCGCAGGCAGCGCGTGGTCAAGGCGCTTGAGACGTACCCGGCATTTCAATCGGCGATCGGTTTAGTAGGCCAGGGTGATGTGAACGTGCGGCGCGCTGATCTGATGTCTCGCCGCAAGCGCGACGATGATTGGTATTTCCAGCGTTTCAGGCTGCAATGGTAAGCCAGTCCCCGGGTCCATGGAAAGGAATTGAAACAGATGCCAAATGACGCAGATAGCCGGCTCCGCCCGCTGCCGATCTCGCGACCTCGTGGAACGAACAAACCGGGACGCGTCGCCAGGCCCGGCGGCACCAACAAGCCCGGCCGTCCTGGTGGCACCAATAAGCCCGGCCGCCCCGGTGGCACTAACAAGCCCGGCCGTCCCGGTGGCACCAATAAGCCCGGCCGTCCCGGCCATACCGACGTGCCTGGCGGCGAACCGGACGAGCCTACCAGCGCCGTTGAGGATGACCGGCTAACCACGAACTGGATCCAGTACACCGAGCGGCTCAAGCCAGGATATAGCGCGTCCCGGTACGTCGAATGGTGGAACGCGTGGCAAATTCGACAACAGGGACCACGGGTGAAATGGAAGTCCGTGGGCCCCGACAACATCGGCGGACGAATCACCTGCCTGGCCGCTCCGCAGGGACCATCCGGCGTACTCCTGGCTGGCGCCGCATGCGGTGGTCTTTGGCGTCAAAAGGCCGCCGACGGGCCATGGAGTTCGATCGATGATGAAGAGGCGAATCAGACTAAAGATGTCCGCAGCATGCACAATATCGGTGTATTGGCTGCCGATCCGAACAACCCTAAGATTGTTTACTGTGGAACCGGTCATGCCTACCACGCGGGAGACAGCTTTCCGGGAGTAGGGCTTTTCCAATCAACGAACGGAGGGGGAGAGTGGAAACTTGTCGCCAAAGCGGACGATGACTACATTCCCCATCGGATCAGTGCCATCGCTGTCGACCCCCGCCCTGTGGAAGGCGACACCGATTATAGGACTCGAATTCGGATTGGCGGTGTGGAAGTGCGCATCGGCGCGGAGGAGGATACCGGCCAGCTAAGCGGCCGTGAACGCCCTGGCATGTTCTATTACGGCCTCTGTCAGGACGACGAAACGGCTGAAGAACCGAAAGGTTCCACAGAAAAAGAGCAGCAAGTCAACAAAAAAGAACCGCGCTGGCACCGCGATAATTTCAGACTCGACCCGGCCTTCGCGAAGACGATCGGCGCGTCCGAAAAGCAGGCAAATGAAGGAGTGTTCAAACAAAGGGACTATCAGTGTCATTCGATCGTTCACTGTGAGAACGAACACGGCAAGGCCGTTATCATGACTGCCATAAGCGGCGTTCTGGACTGGAGCGGCATTTGGCGATCGCATAAAGGGGGCCAATGGGAACATCTGACACGCGGTCTCCCACCCGGGCGCGAGTTTGGGCGCACCAGCCTCGCAACCTCACGGAAGGATCCGCGCGTCGTTTATGCATTCATTGGGTCCGCCGACGGCCAGTGCTTGGGGGTGTTCCGGACATCGGATGGCGGTAAGCACTGGAGTTCACCCGCAGGCCCTGACCACTTTGCGGCGTGCGGCCGGCTGAACTATACCAATTGCATCGCCGTGCATCCCGAAGATCCGGACCTTGTGGTTTGCGGCGCGGATGACGTGCACCGCTCCACTGACGGCGGGCATACCTGGACGCAAGTCACCGAGTGGTTTGCGGCACGGAATTCCCCGGGTTACGCGCACAAGGATCACCACGCACTGCTCTGGGTAAAGAACGTGGAGCAGTACTTCCTATACAGCGGCAACGACGGCGGTGTGAATGTTAGTGATGACGATGGTGTTACGTGGAAGAACCACAGTGCCGGCCTGGCAAACTTGATGTTTTACGATATCGACGTCGCCCCTTTGTCGACGGATGGCACCGGGCTAATAATCGCCGGCGGTACGCAGGACAACGCATCCGTTATGACCGAGATCGAGGCATCAGGAGTCGGCTACATACCAACAGAACTGGGCGTGCAGCTCACCGAGCTGGCTGTAAAAGGTATGCAGGGACAGAAGGTTGTCCAATTTGCTGCTCTGTCTCACGGCGTGCAACCTGCTGTACGCCTAAAGGAGCCGAACAGCGAAACACACCATTTTGCCGACATGCTGTATGGCGACGGTGGTTGGATTGTCTTCGATCCCCAGACCCCCTTACATCTCTACGGCTCCAGCCAGTTCATGACCATTTACCGCCACCGAATCGATGACGGCTGGGTCTCTGTCACTCCCCGGGATGCCACCAACGACGAACGCGGGAATACTTGGATGGCTTACATCGCGATGCGCCGGGACAACTCGAACGTTGTGTTCACCGGTTCCACGCGGCTCTGGAGAACGCAAAATGACGGCGATGACTGGACGCCTGTGTCAGACCACCTGGATGGGAGCGCGATCTCCGCTATTGAGATATCTGACAACAAACCCTCGGTTATTTACGTCGGGACAGAAAATGGAAACATCTTCAAGAGCGAAGACGCAGGAAACCGCTGGAGCCAACAGGATGGCGATCCGGGCCCAACGCCTCTGGAATGGAGAAGGGATTTGATTGAAGAAATATTCGAGAAAGAAGAGAAACTCAAGAAAGAAGAGAAATTCAAGGATGGCACCTTAGCTATCCCGTGCGCAACGGGACGGGCTATAACCCGCATCGAGGCCGATCCGAATGACGCCCACACCGTGCTTGCCACTCTGCTTGGTTTTGACTCGATTGCCAAGTCGCGATGTCCCCACGTGATCTCGTTCGACACCAACGCTAAGCGCTGGAAAGATGCCGATCCGGAGAGACTTCCAGATGGCAAGCGCCAGTTGCCGAACGTGCATCACAACGTGGTGACCTGGAGCGGCGACCCCGATACTGATGATGAGGCCAAGCCCGCCGGGACGGTTGGAGCTCTGTCCAGGTGCGTTTTTGTGGGCAACGATGTCGGGGTTTGGATGGGTACGCATCTCAGCGAGCCCGGCGCATTGTGGACCTGGCTTGACATTTCCGGCGATCTACCGAACGCCATCGTGACCGACCTCGTATACCACCGCGAGAGCCGCTCGCTCATCGCGGCCACTTATGGCCGAGGTATTTGGCAGTTGGACGAGACAGAGCTGATCAACGCTGCACCTCGTCAGCCCACGTTAAACCAGGCAAGCACCGAGGGTTGACAGGCTCTGGATCACCTGTGGTCCGGAAATATCGGCGCTGTTACGCAGCTCCTTCTCCAGGCGATACTCGTGGTATAAGCCGCCCAGCACCGGCTTCTTTTGCACACCGTACCCTGGGGCAATCGATGTGGATGACCGCTAGCCCCCGGTCAGTTTCTCTCAGTGGATGTTCCGCCTAAAGGCACGTACTTCCACCCGTCTGTACCGAATCGAATATCATGCCGAGAAGAATCCCACGCGTTCTGCCAGGAACCAACGCAATCAACTTCTCTCTGCCTTGGCTGTCTTAGACGACCTCAGACCACACGAGTTCCGCTCTGAATGTATGTGAACCTCTCCGCTGGCCGTGCCAAGTCGTTTTCTTGTTCCTGTCCACTGTTGTGGGCGAAATGTCCGGTCGGGCCCGTCCTTCTAAGGCTGGCGCGATGCGATGTGAACAAAGAATGTAACTGGCTGAACATTCTTCTGGGATTTGCTGTGCCGACCAGCCGGCGCAGGTTGGGAACAACCGCAGGCTGCGACTGAATAACGAAGATGATGAGGGGAGCGCCGTTCATCTGGGAGTAGAATGACGGAAATGAGATTGCCCTCTTTGCAATGGTTACTGGCCGCAGCAGCGACCATGCTCTCGACCGCATGCAACCGGGCTAGCCAGAGAGTCGACTCGACCGCGGACGGTGACCCTCGGGTAGTTGAACTGGCCAAGGAGGTCGGTAAGCTCGGCTGGATATTTTTCGGAGCCCGCACCGACAAGGGGGACTGGGACTTGTTCGTCATGCGGCCCGACGGCTCAGAGCGTCGGAACATCACCAATACGGCCGGCTATAACGAGACCGCCCCACGGTTGTCTCCGGATGGCCGGAAGCTTCTATACCGGCGAGTGGACAAAGAGCAGAACATCGAAGGCAACCGTTACGGTGTGCAAGGAGAACTGGTCATCGCAAACAGCGACGGGAGCAGCCCGGAGGTGTTCGGTGGGAAGGGCGAGTATCCCTGGGCGTCCTGGGGGCCGGATGGCACTCAAATCGCCTGCTTGGCGCCGAAGGGTATCTTCTTTGTGGAACTCGCGACCCGCAAGGTTATACGAACATTCGATCGCAAAGGTATCTTCCAGCAATTGAGCTGGTCACCGGATGGGAAGTGGCTAGCCGGAGTGGCCAACGTCGGCGAGGTGTGGACGATCGTCCGCATGAACGTGACGACGGGCGAGCTCAACCCCGTGCATACGTACCAGAATTGCACACCCCACTGGTTCCCGGACTCTACGCGTCTAGTCTTTTCGTACCGTCCTGTGGCTCAGGAAAAAAACGCGAACAATGGTTTCGGGTGGAGCTACCTCTACATGGCGGACGCTGACGGCAAGAACGCAGGCCTGGTTTACGGCGAAGATGGCGTGCATATTTATGGCAACATGGTTTCGCCCGACGGTAATTACACTGTTTTTACGCGAAGTGTTTTGGAGGACGGCGATCCAAAGCACATGGGATCGCCCATGGCCATCATGCGTTTGCGGGATGCACCCACCATCGGGGGCGCCAGCCCCGTGCTTCGCAAAAGCGAGAAGGAGGATAATCGCGGTGTTATCCTGAATCTGCCAATGGGCTGGAAGCCGTACTGGGGACTGCCGAAATCTCCGTAGAGCGCCGCGGTCTTTGTACTTTGCCACAAATGCGACCGGGCTTCATCGTTAGGCCGCTGGGATTTCCACTATTCGTTTACCGAGTTTGCCATGGCGGCGAGTAGCTAACTTCAGCAAATCGTGTCTGAGGCATCCTAGCGCTTGGCTTAACCCGACTTACAAAATTCTGACGGATACCTGGCGGGAAGTGTGGTCGCTGGATAGCGCGGACTCCGGCCCGCGACCGAAAGTGTGCCTGTTTGGCGCGACCAGTTTGGCGCGACCAGGAGCCTACTCACTGATTGCCTTGTATAATTCGGGCCTGCGATGTCGCAGCGCGTAATTTGGTTTGCTCCGCGCTTCCCACAGTTTCTCGGGAACCAGGTCGGCGAGGAGCATTTCTTCGCGAATGCACGTTCCGCCGGTTTGCGCCACGACGTCGCCGAGAGGATCGAAGATCACGCAGCCGCCCGCGTGATGCGGTTGGTTTTCGCTGTCCCTTGGATAGGTGTCGACATACCCTGCCCTGCCCGCCTGGTTGCAAACCATCGCGAAGCAGGCGTTCTCGTAAGCGCGCGCCGCGTAGAGCCGCAGGAAGTAATTCATCGGAGCCGCCGCGGCCCTCTGCACCGATTCGGGTTCGTCCGTCCACATCGTCATCCGGGCCGCATGGGGCATCAGCAGTACGTCGGCTCCCTGCAACGCCAAAATCCGCGAGACTTCCGGGAATGTTCCGTCAAAACAGATACTCGTACCGACGCGGCATTTGCCGATGTCGAAGACCACCGGCGCCTGCTTTGCCGCGGTATAAAATAGCGCCTCGTCGCGGGACATGTGGAGCTTTCGCTGGGCTCCGATGAACCCATTCGGCCCCGTGAGCACCTGCGTGTTGTAGACGATGTCGTTCTCTTTCTCGCTGAGTCCCACCGAAAGGAACAGGTCGAGGTCGCGAGCGATCCGGCAAAGCCGTTCCGTGGACGGTCCATTCGGAACCGGCTCGGCCTGATACCACGTGTCGGGTGCGCAATGCCCGTGAACCACCAGTTCCGGAAACAGCGCCAGGTCGCT
>JBGPKX010000042.1:0-22661 GCA_041486185.1 Bryobacteraceae bacterium
GGGCCCGGGCGGCCGCTGGATGCAATGTAGAACGCTTCGTGCACGATCTGCGGCAGCTCGGCTACGTTCTTCACCATGAAATTGTGCTTGGTGCAGGACCGCGTGATGCCGAACGTGTCGGCCTCCTGGAACGCGTCGCTGCCGATGAGTTTACTGGTCACCTGTCCGGTGATGGCCACGATCGGAATCGAATCCATCAGCGAATCCACCAGACCCGTGATCAGGTTGGTCGCGCCCGGGCCGGACGTGGCGCAGCACACGCCAACTTTGCCGGTGGCGCGCGCATAGCCTTCGGCCGCGAAGCAGGCGTTCTCTTCGTGCCGCACCAGCACGTGGCGAATGTGATGGTCGTACATGGCGTCGTAGAGCGGCAGCGTCACGCCTCCCGGGTAACCGAAAAAGCAATCCACGCCTTCGCGCACCAGGCATTCCAGCAGCATCTTCGCGCCACTCATCAGATTCGACATAATCTTCGCCTCGAAAAAAGTGCCTGCATAACAAAAAAGGCCATCAGCCGGTTTCTTTTTCCCCGCTGATGGCCTCGGAAAACCTACCCGAGCGGCCTCAAGCGGGGCCGGATACGATGACCAGAATAATAATGCTGGTTACGACAGATTCGGAACGAACGAGCCAGGAACGGACTGTGGAGCTTGCAAACATTACTGAAGGCAAGTTTAGCCGGAAAGAATTGCAAATGCAAGAGGCCGGCAGTATTAAATTTGTTTATATAGCGATTTACGCACGACGCCAGCGCGGGCCGGCATCGTGATCGTCATCGTCCGCAGCGCGCCCAAAATGCGCCCAGGCAGAATCCCGCGAGCGCCGCGCCGGCCAACTTTCGCTTCTCGTTCAGCGCGATAAATCGGGTTTCGGTGTCGGTCACTTCGAGCACTCCGAGCGGCATGGCGTAGAGTCCGCCACCGCCACCCTCGCCTTCCCCTGGGGTGGACTCACTTTGTCTCCGTCCGCTGCCGCTGCCGAAACCGTAGGAGATGCGCGCTACCGGGATAATGGTCTTCCCGTGCGCGGAAATCGCTTCGCCGTAAACGGAGCTGACGCTCGCGCTCTTGCTGAGCCGCTCGAACATGGATTGGAGATTTTCGGGCATAAGGGACCATTATGCAGCTTCCGAGCACCGGGAGGCGCGTGCGAAAGATCACGATCTCACCCTTTAAAGCCCGAAAAATACTGTCTCCACGGAATGGCACGCGGCTGCCGACTCGCCTCACTTTATTAATGAGGAGACAAACTTAAAATGAGAACCTGCCTAATGCTAACTATCGCTGGCGCGGCCTTGCTTTACATTGGGCTCTTGCCCACCGCGCGAGCCGACGAAGTGGAATAGACAAACCGTCATCACGTTCAACGAGCCGGTTGAGATCCCCGGACAGGTGCTACCCGCGGGCACGTATGTGTTCAAGCTGGCGGATTCCCTGGCAGATCGAAACGTCGTTCAGATCTTCAACAAAGAGCAAAATCATATCTATGCCACCCTGCTGGCAGTTGCCGATTACCGGTTGCAGCCGACCGGGAAGACGTTCATCAATTTTGAGGAGCGGAAATCCGACGCCCCGCAGGCCATCCAAGCGTGGTTCTACCCGGGCGAACTTTATGGATACGAGTTTGTATATCCCAAATCGCGTGCGGTCGAACTAGCCAAGAACACCAATCACAATGTGCTCTCGATGCCCGCGGAAATGGCAGCCAACACCACCAAACCTGCGAAGTCCATGCAGGAACCCAGCGTGACGGCGATGAAGCAGGCGCCGGTGACCGCAGTGAAGCCGAGCGGCGAGCAAGTGGAGATGGCGCAGGCCGTGCAAACCCATCCGACCGAGACAGCCGGCGCGGCTGAGCCTGCGCAGATGGCCGCAAACCACGCGCCGGAGATGCCACGGACCGCTAGCCCGGCCCGTCGCTGGCGTCAATTGGTCTGCTCCTGGTAGGTGCTGGCACTGTTTGCGGAGCTTGGGCGCGCACATTCCATGTAAACTGAAGTTGGCAGCTCTTGCGGAGAGGGATTCGGGTTCGCTCTCGAGAAAGAAGGCTCTATCGGAGCCGTGGCAGCAGGCCGGCGCATTCGGAAACCACCAGCGCCTCTTGCTGCGCTTCTCGCGCAAGTTGGGTTGCTTCTTCTCCTCTGGCCCGCAGATCGAGCCAGAAGCCAGCATCTGCAAGCCGCGGGGCATGAGGATCCCGACTTCAAAGTTTCGGTTGATGTCAGCCTCGTCGTCTTGCACGCCGCTGTGCGCGACCGCAAGGGCGGGTTCGTCCCGGGACTACGTTCTGAGAACTTTCGGATTTACGAAGACGGTATTTTCCAGGAAACGAAGTTCTTTACCCACGAAGATGTTCCGGTGACCGCCGGTCTGATCATCGACCACAGCGGCAGCATGCGTTCCAAACGCGCGGATGTGCTGGCGTCGGCGCTGGCTTTTGCCCGCTCGAGCAATCCGCGCGATGGAATGTTCCTGGTCCATTTTAATGAGCGCGCCTGGCTTGGCCTTCCGCCATCGGTATCGTTCACCCGCGATCACGGCCAGTTGGAAGCCGTGCTCCAAAAAGGTGTCCCCGCGGGTATGACGGCGATCTATGACGCCATCGCTTTGGGGCTCGATCACCTGCAACACGCCAGCTTCGACAAGAAAGCGCTGGTGGTGATCAGCGATGGCGGCGACAACGCCAGCCATCATACATGGCCAGAGGTTCGCACCATGGCGCAGGCGTCCGACGCGATCATCTACACGGTGGGGCTGGTTGATGAGGAGGATCCCAACTGGAACCCGCGCGTGCTGAAACGCCTGGCTCAGGAAACCGGCGGCGAAGTTTTCCTGCCGCGCGAAGCCGGCGCCGTCATGGACATCTGCGAGCAGATCGCGCGCGACATGCGCAACCAATACACCCTCGGCTATGTTCCCTCCCATGGCCGCCGCGACGGCGCGTATCACTCGATTCATGTGACCGTCAGCTCGCCTGGCCAGGCGAAATTTTCAGTGCGCACGCGCGCCGGCTACATGGCTGCTCCCGAGCCGCCTACTGCCAGAACGGCGGACGCCCTGCGATGAAAATCCGGATTCTCGGACACCGAAGGGCTAATCTCTGGCTGCGCGTGTTCCAGTACGCTTTTCTCTGCGCGGGCATTGGCATCCTGGGCTACTGTGCTTACGTCTTCGTAGATGCGCGAATCTATCAGCGGAACGAGGAGCGGTCGTTCGAAGAGATGAGGCGCAACGCCCCTTCACGCCCTCCAGGCCGCGCGGCGGCGCCCATCGCGCACGCCGTGCTGGGAAAGATTGACATCCAGCAGGTCGGTATCTCGGCCATGATCGCCGAGGGCGTCGATCATGGCACGTTGAAGCGCGCCGTGGGCCATATTCCGGGAACGGCGCTGCCTGGCGAAACAGGTAACATCGTGCTCGCCGCGCATCGCGACACTTTTTTCCGGCCGTTGCGTAACATTCAGAAAGGCGACGAGATCGCGCTGACCACCTGGAACGGTTCCTACCGGTATCGCGTGGAGTCGATTGAAGTGGTCGGTCCCGACGACGTGGGCGCGCTGGCTCCGACGAACCAATCCACGCTGACTTTAGTTACCTGCTACCCGTTCTATTTCGTGGGTTCCGCACCTAAACGGTTTATTGTTCGCGCCGGACTGATCGCGAGTTGAGCGCGCTACCTCGCTCCAGCACGGGTCTGTAACGCCAGCACCAGTTCTTCGGGCCGCTGAGATCCTATCAGTAGCGACTTGCCATCTGAAAGCCGTAGCTCAACCCCGCGATTTCCGCTGACGTTATAGGCCATGCCGGCGGCTCCCCAGCGAACCCCCCAGCCGCCATAGTCGCGAATGGGGCGGTAGGTCTTGGCCTCGAAATGCCGGATATCCGCGAGCGGAATCACGCGCCGTACGAAGAGGCCCGCGAAGCGGATTTCCAGCACGCCGTCGCGAACTTCTGTCACCAGCTCCAGTTTGATAAACCAGACGACGAACAGCCCGACGGTCGCGGCGATGATGGCGAGAGCGGTATTGGACGCGGGGTGGTTGCCTATGGGTTTGCCGAGCACAAGCTGGCGGAACACCATGTAGCCGAGCACAGCCAGCGCCGGAATCTGGATGAGCCAGTACCACGCCTGCCGGAAACGCTGCGCTTCACGGAAGTAGATCACGACGCATCCCGATGAACCGTTTCCATGGAGAACGCCGGCATGCACACCGCAATATACTCCGCGCCTTCGGTCTCGGGCGTCGAGTAGCGCACCCACTCGCCCTTGTGCGCGACCACCGCCTGTCCGGCACACACCTCCACCGCGCCACCGCGATGCTCCACGCGCAGCGTGCCCTTCAGCACCACCGTGAATTCATCAAACTCGGGTGTTTGCCCCGGTTCCTGCCATCCGCCGGGACTGCGCATGTGCGCGATGCTCACGGCCTCATTGTTTGAATTCAGACGGCCGATGTATTCATCGATAAGCTTGGGCTTATTGCCGGCGGCGGTCACGCGCTTAGGTTGCGAAAGGAGGGTGGGCATGTGGTTTTTTCAGACCAATGGTAGCAGGCTCGAAAACACTTGATCGAAACCAATCCGCACCGTTATACTTACATTTTCGCTGAGATTGTTATGACGGCGAGAGACGACATCGATCCGCTGGCGCCACAACGGGAGGCGGCGTTTTTCTATGGCTTATTTTTGCGTGGCCACTCCGTGGAGACGCTGCGGCAGGACATCGACGTGCCCCCGGCGATGCTCGATAAATGGTTGAAAGCACGGGATTTCGAAGAGTCGTTTCGGCAATCTCTGCAGCGCGTTTACTACTACCGCAAGCAGGTTCTGGCCATTTTCGACGGCTTGGTCTGGAACGAGCAGAAGCGGCCGCGCCTTCAATAGGTAGTCAGCAGCCAGCCTCTCGTCCACCGGCCCGGCATCGCTTCCTCTCATGAAACACAATCGCAACAAGAAGCAGCTTCTCTCCGTCCCTACGCGGCCCTTCGACCCGGTGGGCGCGTCCACGGCGTCTGAAATTCTCGAGCGCATGCAGGGCACGGCGTTCCAGGGCAAGAACTTGGGCGTGGCTTTCGACGTGTGGAAAAAGATGCTGGCTGACGACTGCACCATCATGATGGGCATGTCGGGCGCCATGGTGCCGGCGGGCATGCGGCGGCTCGTGGTGCGTATGATCGAGAACCGGCTCATCGACTGCCTGGTCTCGACCGGCGCCAACTTCTTTCACGACCTCCACGAGACCAAGGGCAACTATCACTACCAGGGCTCGCACCAGATGGACGACGTGCTGCTGGCCGAGAATCTGGTGGACCGCATGTACGACGTGCTGGCCGATGAGGAAAAATTCCGCCAGCATGACCAGTGGATCGGCCGCTTTGCCGCCGCGCTCGATCAGACCCGGCCCTATACCACGCGCGAATTCCTCAACCTGCTGGGACATGAGCTGGGCAAAGGCGCCAAAGAAGATGGCATCGTGAGCGCCGCCGCTAAGGCTGGCATTCCGCTCTACTGTCCTGCGGTGGCCGATAGCTCGATCGGCATCGGCATCGCCGCCAACCGCTACGCAGGCAAGAACCGGTTCACGTTCGACGTGATCGGCGATGTCGTCGAGACCGCGCGCATCGCGGCCGAATCCAAAGACACCGGAGTGATTTACTTCGGCGGCGGCACGCCCAAAAACTTTGTACAGCAAACCGAAGTGACCGCCATCATCATGAACACCGGCGTCACCGGCCACAAATACGCGGTGCAAGTCGTTACCGATGCGCCGCACTGGGGCGGCCTCTCCGGCTGCACTTTTGAAGAAGCGCAGAGCTGGGGCAAGATCAAGACAGACGCCGCTATGGTGACCTGCCACTGCGATTCCACCATCGCCATGCCGATTCTGGTTTCGGCGCTGCTGGAGCAGAAACAGTTGGTGAAAAGGCGCCGCCATCCGAAGTTCACGATGGGGCGCGAGCTGGGAATCAAAGCGTAGCAAAACGGCCTCCGAGCGCTCCAGTCTGCCGGATGCCGGCGATTCGCCTGATTCCGGTACTGGCTACACCCCGTGCGATCGCACAATTGCCGCCGACACCCAGTACGCCAGTGCCTGAATGGTCAGTGACGGGTTATAACCGCCAGGATTCACCAACAGGCTGCCATCGGCAATGTACACGTTGGGCACGCCGTGTACGCGGCCTGTTCGGTCGGTGACGGAGGAAACGGGATCGTTTCCCATGCGGCAACTGCCCAACTGGTGTGTCGAAATCCCGGCTTCCGATTCGCGCACGATCCGTGGCGGCACAATCGATTTCGCTCCCGCCTCCCGCAGCAGGTCGGCGCAGCGATCGGCCATGAAATGCTCTTGCTCGGCGTTGCGCGTGTGCTGATGGTAGGTAATGCGGCTGACCGGCACGCCACGCGCGTCGCGCACCTGGGGATCGGTATCCACACGGTTCTCGGCGCGCGGAAACGTGTGACAGGTGGCGTACAGAAAGATGGATTGCAGGAAGTACGTTCGATAGAAATCTTTCAGCTCCCGGCCATACGGCTTTACAGTATCCGGCACGTGCACCCGGGCCACGAACCCAAGCGGCGGTCGCGTGTGCAGATTGCTGATCATGCCACCCAAGCGGCCCGGACCCTCACGCTGGAATTGAAAATCGTCCACGGCA
The DNA here is from genome assembly GCA_041486185.1 of Bryobacteraceae bacterium. Lineage (GTDB taxonomy): Bacteria > Acidobacteriota > Terriglobia > Bryobacterales > Bryobacteraceae > QHXW01. The sequence continues at coordinate 6,656 of JBGPKX010000042.1, forward strand.
AAGCAGACTCCGGGACCCATCTGGTCGGTGACGGCGTGGTCGAACAAGCCGTGAGCGGAAAAAGAGCCGTCGTTTTCAATGTTGCGGCCCACTTGATCGTGCTCGTTGCCCATCCCGGCCGGGAAGAATTTCGATTTCGAATTCAGCAACAACCGCGGTGTTTCCGTTGCCGAAGCGCAGACGACAACCAACCGAGCGGGAATCTTCTCCCTTACGTTGGAGCCGGCCCTCTCAAACAGAACGCCGTCCGGCGTGCCACGCGCGTCTACTGTGATCTCGCGCGCAAAGGCATGCGGAATGACGCGGCATCGGCCGGTCTTGACCGCTTCGGGGATAACGGTTACGAGCGTGGACGACTTAGCTCCCACTTCGCATCCAAAACCGTTGCAGAACGCACACCGAATGCAGGCGGGACGTCCACGGTAAGGTTGTGAAAGAATCGCCAGCGGGGTGTGAAACGGCTTCCATCCCAGCCGTTTAGCCGCGGGATAGAGAACTGCAGCCTCGCGATTATCGGGCACCGGAGGCAAGGGCAGCGGCTTGCGGCGAGGCGCGCCCCAGGGATTCTCATCCCCGCTCACGCCAAGTTCGTATTCGGCTTTTTCGTAGAACGGCTCCAGATCGTCGTACGTGAGGGGCCAGTCCGCCAGGTTAGCGCCGGTGACCGCGCCGAGGAGCGAGCGCAGGCGAAAGGTCTCCGGCTTGAAGCGCCAGGCGAAGCCTCCATAGTAGACAGAACCGCCGCCCACTACCGAGGGCAGCGTCGCGTGCAGGGCGCTGCGCGGTTCCGCGGTGCGCGCGGCTACCCGGTCGCTGGACCGCACCGTACGCACATCGGACGAATCCGGACCGAACGGCACGCGGTCGATACCTGTGACCCAGGCGTCGCGAGTTTCCAGATGACCGAAGGATTCGAGCCACGGCCCGCGCTCCAGTAGCACGACCCGCCAACCAGCCACCGCCAGTTCCTTGGCGACAATCCCTCCGCTGGCACCCGCCCCGACAACTACCGCATCCACACGATCCTGTTTCATGGCCCAGTTTCTACAATACGTTATGCTGCCGGTGCGAGGTTTACGTAGAGGACGTTCCGGAGAACTCCGGTGCCGGACCAGTCAAACCAACGAGGAAGGGTTAAGCGGACGCGACCATGCCAGGAACTCTCGGCTGCGTGTCCTCGAGCGCCTGCACCACTGCCGCATTTAAATTGGAGTCTTCTTCCAAATATCCCGAATCGACTTCCAGGTCCCACAGGTTATGGCTGGCTCCCATGATGTTGCGCGCCGCCAGGATCGCGGTCAGCATGGAGTGATCCTGGTTGTTGTAACGGTGCATGCCGTTCCGCCCCACCAGTTGCAAGTTCGGGACAGTGCGCTGGAACTCGCGGACCGCTGCAATCCCGCGGCCGTAGACGGCATCGTAGACCGGATACGCCTTGGGCACGCGCACGACCTTGGCATCGATGACCGCGCTCGAGCCGGCAAGCCCGAGGTGGACCAGCTCCCGCGTTGCTTGCGCCGCCAGTTCCTTATCGGACATTTTCCAAAGACCGTCGCCCTGCTGGCAAAAATATTCGAAGCCCAGGCAGGTGGTGGATGAGTCGGGAGTCATTTCAGGACTCCAGTTGCCGTAATTCTGGATCCGGCCCACCGCCACGGTGGGGTCGTGGACATAGATCCAGTTGTCTGGAAAAAGATTTCGGCCGCCGACGATCAAGGCCACAATGATGAAGTCGCGATAGTGGAAATCATCGGGCGCCCGGCGGACTCCTTCGGGAGGCGCGGGCGTCAGCCGCTGGAGGAGCTCGCGAATGGGAACGCTGCTGATGAAATGATCTCCCGTGTACACCGTGCCGCCCGCGCGCACCGCGGTGACGCGTCCCCGCTGCCAGCAAATCTTCTCCACCGGCGCATTCAGCACGACGCGCGCGCCTTGGCGTTCGATGATCTCGCGCATGCGGGACCACATCATGCCGGGCCCGAGCCGCGGGTAGTAGAACTGCCGGATTAAAGTTTTGGGCGTCCCGCCGTTACGACGATTTCCTCCCAACGAATTCCACAGAAGCGTCGCCAGTGAGAGCCCGCGAATACGCTGCTTGCCCCACTCCGCCTGGATTTGTCGGCATGGGAGTCCCCAGACCTTCTCCGTGTAGCTTTCAAAAAAAGTGCGGAACAGCCTCCGCCCAAAGCGATTCGACACCCAGGTTTCGAGATCATCTTCCGGGAGCGACGGCGCAAGACGCGCCCGCGCAAAACTGGCAACACAGCGAAGCGCCTCCACCGGCCCAAGTCGGATGAGGGCGTCCAGGGGCTCGAGCGGATACTGGAAGAATTTCGAACGATAGTAAATGCGGGAAAGCCGGGGACGAACCAGCAGGTCGTCACCCAGGACGTCTTTCCAGATCTTCTCGATCTGGGGCAGCTTGGTGAAGAACCGGTGGCCGCCAATATCGAAGCGGTAACCCCTGTACTCGACGGTGCGCGCCAAGCCCCCAACCACGGAGTCCTGCTCCAGTACGATGCTGGCGATCCCGTGGCGCGCCAATTCGTACGCGGCTGTCAATCCGGCAGGTCCTGCGCCTAGAATAACGACGGGTGCGGCGCACTCACCGCCCATCAGGGAGTTTCCTCACCCGGGATTTCGGAGGCCGATGGTTTCATTACACTCGCCAGATGCAGGCCTGCACCCAACAAGAACGCGATACCGCTGTAGAAGTGGAAAAGGAAATCGAGCGGTATAGCTCGCAGAACAAACCACAGCCCGCGCCGCACCGCGAGGAAAGCGTAGAAGGGCAGGTTCAAGCCGCAGAGTGCGAGAGCGCAGCCCAGTGCCATCGTTGCGTTGCCCTGGTAAATTGTCCAGATCAGCAAGAACGCCATGGCAACGCTCAACCGCTGGCTCCAGCGCACGTTCAGATCGTTGGGCATCGAGCCGGTGCGCAAAATCAGGCGCGTCCATGGCACGCCCCGGTCGAAAATATCGGTCTTGATCATATTCGCAAAGGTCCAGCACTTCAGATGCTGTACCTGGATCGCCGAATCAAGCAGAATGCGGCCGCCTCCGGATTTCAGACGCGCGCCAAATTCGATGTCTTCGATAGAAGGCTTGCCATAGCGTTCATCGAAACCACCGCAGCGCAAGAAGGTTTCCTTTCGCACCGCGCCACAGCCGGCCCAAAACGTAGACGCGTCGCGATTCCCTCTTCGGTGGGTGAAGCAGTGCAGCAGGTTTCGATGCTGCGAGACAAGGGGAGCCGCCGCCGGGGAGTCGTCGTAGGCTCCGATCACGGCGTCCAGCAACGGATCCTCGTGAAAATGATCCAGGATACGAGCCATGGCGTCGGCGTGAACGCAGACATCCGCGTCCAGAAACAGGATCAAGTCTCCACATGCGTTGCGGGCGCCGATGTTGCGAGCCCGCGCCGGACCGTGGCGCTGTTCGAGAACCAGGACACGCGCACCGTGGCGCTCGGCAACCGCTCTGGGATCGTCGGCGGATCCATCGTCTACCACCACGAGCTCCAGCGGCTTGACCGTCGATCGCGAAAGTGCGTCGAGGCACTGCTCCAGCATCTGCGCGGAGTTGTGGACCGCAATGACCACGCTGACGTCAGATCTGTTAACCACGGGTCTCTGTAGATACTATCACGCGATTCTGCAACCTGGTAAGGTATTTGTTTTGTCAAGCATGGCCTAGGACACCGGATTGCTACCTGTAGACGTCGCGCTTCAGATCGTCGGGTAGGTCCGTAAGCCGTCCCAGCATTTCTTCGATCTTCACCGCCGCGCGATCTATGATGCGTTCTCCTGCACCGGGCTCGACCCACGTGCTTGCGCTGGCGGCTCCATATCCGCCGCCGGCTGCGGCTTTGATGGTGGGGAAATAGCCGAAGTAACCGTTCGTATAACCCAGAAAGAATGCCGTCGATACGGGACAACGATCGCGCCAATTCATCTGAAATTCTACGAACGGCTCTCCCGGCATGGTCATCATTGCAATTGTCTTGTTAATTAGAACGGTGGAAACCGGCAACTGAAACTCAGGCTTGATCGTAGCGCCATAAATCTCCATCCCTTCCGGGCCAAGAAACTTGAGAAGCGCCGCGCGAAACTTGTCCTCATTCCAGCGCAGCCGCACAGTCAGTGATTCTTCGGCGAATTCGATGGAAGGGTCGGCGATCCTCTCTGTGTGGATCTCGCCGGCGACACGCGCAGCCTCGCGTCCCAGCCGCTCGCCCGTCCAGTCCCGCAACTTAACGGCATCCTGCTCGATTGGTGTAACTGCATAATATGGATTAATATCTCCCGGAGCACCTTGCAGAAAGAAACTGAGAGTCCGCCCGCCTAATTTTTCTTCCACGATGCGATTCATGACTCCGGGAAAATCGGCAGAGTACCGGAGATTATCGGAACCAAATACAACGGGATGACAGGCATAATTCGTGAGAACAGCCATGGCGGAGCCATCCACTCTGTCTATCCGTATCACGGAAACCGTCGGGTCCACCGGCGCAGTCGGAATTCGCGTGACATTGCGCTCGAACCAGCTCACTGACCCATCGGCATTCACCCGCAGACGGTTGTGCCCGATATACGCTACCCCTGTTCCGGCGCCGATCTGAGCCTCGGTCAGGCCCATGGCCGCTTCTTGGATTGCGCGGCCGATTTTTTCGATCGCGGCCTGCTCCCAGGCCGGCGGGCCATTTTTGTACTCGTCCCGGACCACGGGCGCACTATGCGTATGGGAAGCCGCCACCAGCAGGCAGGAGATCCCGCTCGATCGTTTCGCCGACTGGCGAAGCTGGTTCAACGAAGCCGCGCCGAAGATCCTTCCAAGGTCGAGCGTAACCAAAGCCAGCCGCCTCTCACCCGCTTCTAGCACGAGCACGCGCGCGTACAGCGGGTCGAGCGTGCCAGTGGCAGGCTTGAGCCGGTCCTCGTAACCCCACATCAGTTCGCGGCTTGATGGGGTGATGTCGGCCTTTGCGGTTCCGGCGCGCAACGTGGCGGCGCGGGAAGGGGCGAGAGCGAATGCAAGAGCCGCCAAAACGATCGATAGGCGCATAGGGTTCCTCCTTGCGAGTTCTTATTCTAATCGCGTGGCGCAGTCGGCAATGGAAATATGGCGAATGGAAGCGTCCCGCCCCGGACTACTGCCTAGCTTGCGGTGCTCCCCGCGGGCTTATGCAGCAGGTCCACGATCGCCTCAAACAGCCGCGACTTCACCTCAGACCGCTGTGGAGCGCGCGTGATGTAGCGCACGATCACATTCAAACCAACCAGTCCGGGCCGCAAGTCCACCGCCGGCTTCGCGGAAAACGGGCGGGTGCCATACTGGCGCGTGACCCGCTCCCAATCCTGTTCTGCAGCGGTGGCGTCCGCTTCGGTGACGCGCTCCACCGTCTGGCGGATCTGCTGCGCCATCTGATACGGATTGCCCGCCGCCGGCAAAGTCACCTGCAGCTCGTCCCAGAGCCATTGTCCGGCGGTCGAAAAATTGAAGTAGTGCCCTTCGATCGCAAAGCTGTTCACGAATGCCACGCGCCGTCCGGTGGGATGGCCGGTGGTCGCCCAGTTCCCCATCTCGAGCAGCACGGTCCGCAGCAGGCCAATCTCGATGACCTCGCCGCCTACACCGTTGATTTCCACCCAATCGCCGACACGCAGGCCATTTCGGCCCATCAGCGTAAACCAGCCGAAGAAGGCGACGATGAAGTCTTTCAGAGCGACGGTGATGCCGGCCGTGGCGAGGCCGATGATGGTCGAGATTTGGTTCGGCGGCCCGAAGATGATCAGCAAAATGAGCAATGCTCCCACGAATTGAACGCTGATGCTGGCAATGACGCGCATCTGATGCAGGCGCTTGTGATCGGTCAGACGGCTGAAGGCGTGGCGGATAGTGCGGTCGATCAAGATCACGGCCAGCAAGATGGCAAATACCGCGGCCAGTGAACCGAGCAACAAGTGCGCCACGCTACGCCGTCGCGTCGCGACCACAGCATTCCACCGTTTGTAAACATCGGCCAGTTGCTGGCTGTCCTGGACCCGTTTGTCGAGTTCGGCGAGGGTCTTTCGCTGGTCGGAGAGGCGCCGCAACCGCGCCAGCATGTCGGCCGGGTCTTCTTCGGTGTCATCGGCGTCGGACGCCTCGTTGCTTGCGGCCGCCACGCCGTTGTCCGCTACCGGTTTATGGCTGATGAGCTTTTCTAACGCGTCGTGCTCGCGCGCCAGCTTCGAAGCGTTATTGTCCGCCTGCTCGCCCGCCGCCTCCAATTGATGCATCCGGTCACCCAATGAGAGCCAGGAGCGGATTTGGTCGCTCATCGTCGCGGTAAGCCCTGCCATGGCGACTTTCGGCGCTTGTGGCGCCGCATGCTGCGCCTCTTCATGCTCCTGGAGCGCGCGCTCGAGCGTGGCATGCTGGTCGCCTCCCTGCCGCGCCAGGTCTTGCTGTGCGTCCTCCAGTTCGTCCTCATCCAGAGCGGCCTGCGCCTTTGCCAGTTCCAGGTGGTTGGCGGATGCGGCATTAGCCGCCGCCTCTTTGGTTAATTTGGTGATACGTTCCTGGTCCGCGGTGATGCGCTTCTTCAACTCGGCGATGCGGTCGGCAAGTTGCTTTAGCGGTCCACTTGCGGCCGGTGTACTCGTGGCCGCGGCTTCCCGTAGCGCGGAGGCGAACGCTTGATCCAATTCGTGATCGGACAGGCGGAGCGCTTCACCCGCCAAAGCTTGCTCATCGTTGGTATCCGCGACCGAAGCCATTTGCCGCGCTGACCGTATGAGCCGTTGATCAATCGGCGAAGTCTGGCTGTCCGCGGCGGTTTTTTTTGCCGCAATGCGTCCCGAGGCTGCATCGCGCGTGAGGTATGACGCCACCACGCAAGCCAGCAGCAGAGCGGCCACAAGCAATGCGACCAGATCCTTAGCGCGCCTCATGAAATCGTTCGCTTCTCCTCACGAACGCAGACATGCGTTCCTTCTAGAGCATACCCAGAGTCAGGCGGAGAGCGCGGCGCGCGGTGGTGGAATTCGGGTTACGTCAGTTCACCTTCGTGATCGTAGCCTCAATCTCGAACTTCCTCATGCTGACTGGGTCGTCGATGAAGGCAACTTGCGTGGGCTTGCCGGGATTCAAGAGAGCATGGATGCCGAGGCGCATAGAAGAGACAGTGGGATTGGGCGTAGTGGGGGACGCGGCCCTTTCGTTCAGCGCCACGGCGCTAATATCGAAGTCCGCGTTGACGCTGACCTTGCCATCCGATTCATGCAGGCGGCATTCGATATTCACCCCCGTGTCCAGGTAGGTGTATTGCGTGGTGGCCGTGCCCACGCCCGGCTGGAACGAATTCGTGGCGTACGGTACCTTATCCCCAACGCGGAAGAAGCCCTTCTCGTTAGTGCCCACGAACATGGTGTAACGGCGTCCTTTGGCTGCGGCCTGGCTGCCGTCGCGGATGGTGAACTCCGCCTTGTAAAATGCGGGCTCGGGGGCTTCCTTTCTCTCCTGAGCAGAGGCGGGTAGTATAGGCGCCAGCAGGCTGGCGAAGATCAACATGGCGGCAGTACGCATGGGCTTCGGTCTCCTGTTGAAGATGACGAACACCGGGACGGCGTCGTGGACGGCAATTCGGTCTTTTTCGCGCAAACGTCCGGTTTAACAAAGAGTTTATGCCGAACCTTTAACGGCCGGCCTTCGTATACTTACCGCAGGAGTTTCCACCATGCACAAAACCACGCCGTTTCTATGCCTCACTCTGCTGGCACTTGTTGCCTCAGCCGGCTTCGCCGATGAATGGAAAAAGAGCTTCACTGTTTCCGGGAGAGCCGACCTCAGGGTGGATGTAGCCGATGGCGAGGCGATTGTGCGGACCTGGGATCGAAGCGAAATCGAGGCTCGTATTACCACAGAAGGCTGGAAGATCGGACCCTCTGAGGTCCGGGTGACCGATAACCAGGCGGGAGATCGCGTCCAGATCGACGTGCGCGTGCCCCGGGTCCACATCAACTTTGGCCGGCGCTCGGTGCGCGTGGAACTACAGGTACCCCGCGAGCTGCGCGCCGAAATCCACAGCGGAGACGGCAGAATCTCAGCGCAGGACCTGAAAGGGGAAATTCACCTTTCGACGGGTGATGGCAGCATCGAAGCTGATTCGGTGGACGGCATTTTCGAAGCGAAGACCGGCGACGGCCGCATTCGCGCGAGTGGCCGCTGGAACCGGCTCAATCTTGAAACCAACGATGGAAGCGTCGAAGCGGAAGCTCGTTCCGGCTCGACGATGGCCTCCGCCTGGCGGGTTCGCACGGGCGATGGCTCCGTTACTCTCCGTCTTCCTGAGAATTTCGCGGCCGACCTCGACGCGCACACCGGCGACGGGAAGATCACGGTCGACTTCCCGGTGACGGCATCGGGCACGTTCGGCGCCTCCGAGCTTCGCGGCAAACTCAATGGCGGCGGCCAAACGCTCGTGGTTCGCACGGGCGACGGCCCGATTCGCCTCCGCCCGCTCTAAAGAGTGCCGGGAGATTCACGAAGCCAGACAGAATGCCACGATGGTATCGCCGCGCGCGCCTGCCGTTTCCTCGAGTTCGTTCAAAATAGCGAATTCCGCGCCGTCCGGGTCGGGTTCGACTTCGCACGCCGCGATCTCCGCGTCACTCGCGCCGCGGAAACATAGCTCGCACACCGCCAGGCCTTCGGAACCGGTACGCACAGGCGGGCCGAATGTGCGGCAGGTGATAGGGCGCGCGGCGTAGAGCTCGCAAGCGCCTGTTTCCGGGTCGAGAGCAGGACAGGGTTCATCCTCGGCGAAGCTGGCAAACCGGGCCTCGGCATCTTCGCCCTTGTCGAGAATGCCGGTGCGAAGGTCGCCCGGGAAGTCGTGCAATGTGCGGGCAACATACTCGCGAGCTCGTTTTTGTACGCGTCCGGCGCGCTCCGGGTCGCGGACCTCCAGCTCGGCAAGGCCTCGCCGCAGCCGGCGCGCATCGAGCTGAGTGATCGCGAATGGCCCCATGCAGCAATCGGTGCACCCCAGACGGCAGACCAGCCACGGCCCGCTGCGGCGAGCGGCCTCGGCCATGGCGGCATCCACGATTTGGATCAAAGCACCGTCTTTGGAATCAATGCGCGGCGCGGGCTGCATGGTCCTGGCGGCGCGGTCTCACCCGTGCCATTTGCCGGTCAGAAATCCGGCCTGGATTGTGGCTCAGCGTGGCCGCGGTGGCAGGTGTAGCACCGAACCTCCATCTTGCCGCCGAAAGTAGAGTCGTTGATGGAATGCGTCATCGTGAGCATTTTGCGAGCCATTCCCTTGGCCGGTTTATCGTCGGCGACGAAATTGTTTTCTACATGGCAGTACTCGCAATCCACGCCAAGCGACATGCTGAACGAGCGCATGGCATCGAGAAACCGCGAGGCCGGGAGGTCCTTCAGGATTTGCACGTTCTTGAAGCGGGCGCTGGCAACCTGTTCGGGCTTGCGCAGCGGCTCGCCGGCGGAATCCGGCTGCTTCTCGAGCACTAGGGTTTGCTCCATGGTTTTTCCGTTCGCTGTCATGGACTGGCTGATCGTGAGGGTGTTGCCGTCGGAGGAAAGCGCGTATTTCTCGTTGATGCTGGCGGGCCGCCCAGCGACCTTCGCATCCAGGACCAGGGTGCCGTCGCTCCATGATGCTTGCGTGCGCATTGGAAGGCCGCGGAATGAATTCATGGATGGCTTTCCGTCCGTGTCGTAGGTGTACGACGCACGCTGCTCGCCGCGCGGCCCGAACGTGCCGGTTTGTTCGGTGAGCTTTGAGCCTTGCTGATCGAAGATCACCAGATACTCGGTTGGCGGCGGGCCATTGAACTTGCTTTTCTCGATGTTGGCTTTCCAGACGCCCGTGAAATTGGGCGTTTGAGCACACAGGACAGAAACGCTGAAGAGAACCACGCTGAAATGGATTCGCATATAGGGGGTAGTTTATAACATCGCACCTCAAGGGCGGCTCTTATCGGCCACCCGATTCCTGCGAATGTCTTGACTGCAACAGCCGGCCTTCTATAGCATGGCCTTTGTAAACAACCGCAGGGGTCTCATTGTGAAAGGGATCAGTATCTTTGCTGTATGGCTCATCCTGACGTCGGGAATGCGATCGCAGCCGGCGGATGATGTTGCGCTCGACCAGTATTCCACCGAGGCCGAACGAGCCATGGCTGCGCACGACTGGCCTGCCGCCGCCAAGGCCCTCCAGCAGCTCGCGAAACGGGCGCCCGGCGTGCCTGAAGTGCACGCAAATCTCGGGCTGGCTTATTACTCGCAAAACCTGGTCGCGGAAGCCGCCGGGGAATTCCAGAGGGCGCTTGCGCTCAATCCCAGATTTCCGCGCGCGGGTTGGATGCTCGGTCTTTGCAACGCGGAGCTGGGGAGAAACGAAGCCGCGGTCAAGCTGCTCGAACCAGCCTGGAGCCACCCACCGGACGAGCAAGCCGCACACTTGATCGGCCTCGATCTCTTGCGCGCTTACCAGGGCTTGCACGACTACGGCAAGGCCGCGACGCTCGGCGAGGAACTGCTTCGCCGGTATTCGAAAGATCCCGAGGTGATCTACCAGGTTTCGCGCCTGCACGCCGGCCGTTCTTACCAGCTCATGAAGCAACTGGTACAGGCGGAGCCGGATTCGTATTGGGTGCACTATGCCAATGCGCAGGTCCATGACAGCCTCGAGCGCTACGATCTGGCGCAACAGGAGTATCGCAAGGCGATCGAGCTGAATCCGAATGCGCCCGGCGCGCACTATGGCCTGGGCCGCGCCATCCTGGGCGCGTCGAAGGAGCCGCAAGCCATCGACGAAGCCGCCCGCGAATTCGAGCGCGAGCTGGCGCTGTCGCCGGAAAACGCCACCGCCGAGTTCGAGCTCGGCGAGATCGCGCGCGGGCGCGGCCAGACGGATGTGGCCCGCGAGCATTTTTCCAGGGCCGTCCGCTACACCCCGGACTTCTTTGAAGCGCAAATCGGGCTGGCGCGCCTGTTGCTGAAGCAAGGCAGCCCGCGCGAGGCTGTCCCGCACCTCGAACAAGCAGCACGCCTCGAACCGCGGGGTACGCTCCCGCACTATCTTCTTGCGACCGCCTATAAGTCGCTGGGCGACGCGGCCGCCGCCGATCGTGAACTGAATCTCTACCGTAAGCTGCGTGCGTCGGCGAAGCCCGCTGACGCGGCAGATGATGAACACTCCGAACCTTAATCTAAATTCATGGAGGCACTGATGAAACGCTTTGACACCATCTTAGTTGCGTTGCTTCTCTGTTTAACCATCACGGCGATCTCTGCGCCACCTGCCTTTGCCCAGGCTACCTTCGGCAATATCAGCGGCACGGTCACCGACCCGGCGGGCGCGGCGATCCCGAACGCAAAAGTCGCCATTACCGACACCGAACGCGGCGCCAGTTTCCAGACCAGCACCAATGGCAGCGGCAACTACTCGCAGACGCATTTGTTGGCCGGTCAATACAAGATCGCGATCACGGCTCCGGGGTTCTCGGACTTCAATGCCAATGCCATAGTTCAGGTGGATGCCACCACGCGAGCTGACGCCCAACTACAAATCGGCCAGGCGGCCACACAAGTGACCGTCACGGGCGAGGTGCCGTTGTTGATCAAAGACCGGGCTGAAGTCAGCACCACCCTCACCGCCACGGAGCTGGAGAAGCTGCCGATTCTAGACCGCAACATCACTTCGCTTCTGATTTCCCTGCCGGGCGCCGGCCGCTATTCTTCCGGTTCCGGGATGGCGGCGGCCGAGAACCAGCAGGCCGATATCCAGACACCCATGAACGGCCAGCTCGCGTATTCCAATGGTTTCCTGCTGGATGGCACCGAAAATCACAGCAACATTCTCGGCCTGGCTGTCGTGAACCCGAATCCCGACGCGCTCGAGGAATTCAAGGTCACATCGAGTAACTACGACGCCGAATTCGGCAATGTGTCGGGCGCCCTGTTGCAGGGCACGACCAAATCGGGGACGAACCAGTTGCATGGATCGGCGTTCGAATATTTGCGGAATGACAAGTTGAACGCCGCCGATCCGTTCAGCCACGTGAATCCGCCCATCCGCTGGAACCAGTTTGGCTACTCGATCGGCGGGCCCATCAAGAAGGACAAACTATTCGTCTTCTTTGCCTATGAGGGCAGCCGGCGGCGCGTTAGCGGCTCGGAGATCACTACAGTGCCCACCGCGGCTGCGCGCAACGGCGACCTCAGCGCACTCCTGGGCGACTACATCTGCGCCGACGGCAGCACCTCTTCCAGCGGCTGCGGCAGCCCCGTGACGGTCGGGACTACCGACGGCCGTCAGGTTCCTGCACAGTCCGGCATGGTTTTCGATCCAAGAACCGGCAATTCGGATGGCAGCGGGCGCCTGGCCGTGTCCACGAACGGGCAGGTGAACGTTCTCACGCCCGCCGCCTCCATGCAGAAGCTGCTCACTTACCTTCCCATGCCTAACTTCGGCGCACCCGGCCAGACATTCAATAACTTCCAAACCACCGTCCCACAACTCAACGACTCCGGCCAGTACGACGGCCGCATCGACTACAACATCACGGAGAAACATCATTTGTTCGGCCGTTATAGTCTGGCGGACTTCATTTTGGAGGGCCCGGGAGCTTTTGGCGCACTGGCGGGCGGACCGTCGCCGCTCGGCTTCGCAGGCAACAGTCACGCGCGCAACCAGAGTCTGGCACTCGGCTACACCTACAGCATTTCCTCGACCTTGTTCGCTGACTTCCGCTTCGGATACTACCGCTACCGGCCACACAACCTGCCCAACGGTTACGGACAGAATCCGGCAATCGACGCCGGCCTCCTCGGGTTGAACACCGGAACTCCCGACTCCAGCGGCATGCCGGCGTTCTACGTCAACGGTGACGGCGGTTTTCTGTTCGGTTACTCGCTCGGCGTCAATGGCTGCAATTGCCCGCTCAGCGAAACCGAAAACCACTTCCAATGGGTAAACAACTGGACCAAGCAGACCGGTAATCACACCATCAAGTGGGGTGTCGACGCCAGACGGGCCCAGCAGAAGCGCATCGATTCGAGCACGCACCGCGCGGGCGAAGTGAACTTCAGCGACTCGTCCACCGGGAGCCTGGATGTGGATACCGCCGCCAACGGCGCCGCCACTACCGGCGAAGGTCTGGGCTCGTTCCTGCTCGGCGTGCCTACTTCATTCGTACAGCAGAATACGGGACCGGGTTTCTATCCCAGCCTCCGTCAGACAAGGCTCTACTTCTTCGGGCAGGACGAGTGGCGCATAACTCCCAAGCTGACATTCACTTACGGATTGCGCTATGAGAATTATCTGCCTCAGACGGGTACGCAGCCGGGCAGCGGCGCTACGTTCGATCCCTCAACCGGTGAGGCCGTGGTAGCGGGAATCGGCAACGTTCCTCGCAACATGGGAATCAAGGCCTATAACCTCGGCTTCGCCCCGCGCCTCGGCATCGCCTACCAGCTCACTAGCAAGACCGTGATTCGCAGCGGCTATGGCCGCAGCTACAACGCAGCCGGCGTGGGTGCGGTCTTCGCGCAGAATCCCGAACTCGATCCGCCTGTGCAGTTCGTGCAGAATCTGAATCCCCCGAATCCCTATGTGACGGCGATTCCGACCTTCCTGACCACCGGCCGCCCGGCTCCGCCTGCACCCCCCACGAACGCCGGCCGGTATCCGTTGCCGGACGGTATTCAGATTTACTTCTTCTTCGACACGCCAGACGCTTACCGTATCCCGCTTGCCGATTTCTGGAATTTCTCCATTCAGCACCAGATCGCGCCGACTCTCACGGTGGAAGCAGCTTACGTCGGCAACGTCGGCCGCCACGGGTTTTTGAACGAGAACACGAACCAGGCCATCCCCGGTCCTGGTGACTACAATCCACGTCGGCGCTTCTATCCAAAATACGGACTTACACAGGCGCTCTATGATGTCTGTAACTGCGATAATTCCAGTTACAACAGTTTGCAGATGAAGTTACAGAAGCGCGTCTCGCACGGGCTCGACTTTCTGCTCACCTACACCTGGTCGAAAGCGTTCACTAATGGGGAGGGCGGCTATGGGTTTGCGGATAACTACAATGTTCGCAACGACCACGGTCCGGCTACCTTCGACCGTACACACGCGGTTACTTTCCTGCATAACTGGGAGTTGCCTTTCGGCAAAGGCCGGCGTCATCTGGCCAACGCCGGCAGAGCCGTGGATGCCGTGGCTGGAGGCTGGCGTCTGAGCGGCGTCAATACGCTCTATTCCGGCGTCGCGTTTACCCCGACGATTTCCAATGCACCGCTGGTGAATGCCGATTTCAACTATTTCCGCCCCGATATCATCGGCAGCCCGAGCGTTTCGCATCCCAGCGCGGACTTGTGGTTCAACCCGGCAGCCTATACCGCTCCGCAAGCCGCGTACCGCAATGGAGACGCTTCCAAAGGGTCTCTGCGCGGTCCGGCGCTCTATGTGTTCAACTTGTCGCTGGCGAAAGAGTTCGTCATCGTCGAGAACAAGATGCTCGAATTCCGCTGGGAAAACTTCAACGCCTTCAATCACACGAATCTGGCCCTTCCGACGACGCAAGTCGATGTGCAAGGCGCGGGTCAAATCACGTCGACGGGCAATCCCATGCGTCAGATGCAACTGGGACTGCACTTCAGGTTCTGATCGTATCGGCTGTGCGCCTGGAGTGCACAGCATCTGCTGGTTCAGGTACGCGGCTCGGGTATTCCGTCCGGGCCGCGACCGTGCAGCCGTTCCCGGCTGTTGAAAGCACGCGCTATCGCAGCCACTTCTCCAGAAACTTTACGCCCGACTCAACGCGTATCTCGTGCCCGCCGTCATGCAGGTCCATCTCGATGCGATCTGCAATCCCCAGCTTCCTGTAATGTTCTTTCGAAGCCTCGAACTCCTCGATCACCTGCGGCCACCAGGCGATGCCGTCTTTCTTGCCCGTCTGCACCAGCAAGGGCCGCGGACAAATCAGGCTCGCCACGTCGCTATCGGTAAATTCGGTCAGCCAGCCACGGAAGAAAGCGTGCTCCTCCTTAGTTTCGAGAAAGCAGCTGTAGCGCGAATCTGGAATCACCATCTTGCTGCGCCGCTGGTTGAACCAGGCGGTCACGATGCCGCATTTGATCCGCGGCTCGAGCGGCATCCAGAACATGGTGGCCATCCCGCCCAGGCTGATGCCCCACATACCGATGCGCTTCCCGTCGATGCGTTTGTCTTTGAGTATTTCGTCCAGCAATAACTGCATCCGCCGAAGCTCAATGCCCGGCAGTGTGGTATCCGCCAGGCGTGCCAGCCGCTCGATGCGATTGCGATTGGGAACGTAGCTGAGGTTGATGGGCGCAAGTACCGCGAAACCGGCCTTGACGAGCACGTGACCGTAATCATGGTAGAGGCCCTCATCGTCGCCCACGCCGAATACGCGCTCAGGGAAACTATCGATGCCATGCTGCGCGATCAGCAGCGGCACGGCCTTAGTCACATTGTCCGGAATCACCAGAAGGGCCTCGGCTTTAACGAGACCGAGCGGCAGAGTCAGCCATTCAGCCTTGGCTCCGGGAATGGCGGGATATGGTTTACGCTCGAGAGGCCCCGAAGGCTTCAGATCCGGTGGCGAAAATATGCGCCGGTAACGCTCGCGGTTGGGCTCGACGCTTCTCAGAAACGCCCGCTCGTTTTCATAGGAGCGATGCCACGCCTTGGCGGCGCGTTCGGGATACTGCGTCACCAGGTAGTCGCGAAAGTACTGCTCCAGCTCGTTGCCGTACGTCTCGTTTCGCTGCTTCATGCGCGTTGCCACATCGTCAGCGGACAAAAGCTCCGCTGCGCTGGCGAGCAAAAGCACGATTGCTGTTGATTTGATCATTGCCGTCCCCGTGTCACGGGCGATCCCACCTGCGCCACCCGTGCCTAAGTGACTTCTTCTTTCGTAGCGTCCCAGTGCAGCGTGCGCCGCTGCCGGTAACTGTCCAC
>JBGPKX010000043.1:0-22429 GCA_041486185.1 Bryobacteraceae bacterium
CGTGCCATGTGGTCGGATGGCGAAAACTCTTGGGGTGATCGAGCACCGCGATACCCACGTCCTCCCCTTCCACTTTGCCGTCGTAGTCCACCCAGTCGGCACGCTTGCCCCAAATGGCTTTCTCCCCTTCCGCGCCGAGAGAATTCACCATGTGGCTGGGAGGCGAATCGAGCTCCTTGGCGACGCGGATCCCGAAGGTCCCTTCCTTCGAATCGCCGAAGGTTAACGGCCCATGCGTGGCGTGAACGGTGAACTCGCAATCGATGATGCGCGTATGGTCATCGCCGCGGAGCGTGAACGCCTGCGTTTCTTCGCCGATCACGCGGCCGCTGGGACCTTGCAGGCTGAACTCGGCCCGGATCACGCCGGTATCGCCGCCCTTCGCCTGGTCGATCTTATCGAGCACCATGTGCCCGTAGGCCTGCTTGCCGTGGTCGTTGAAATACTTCGCAAACGTTTCCTCACCCCAGAAGTCCAGGCCGTCGATGTTGCCGTGCCCGAAATAGAGCGGCCGCTGGTGGGGCTCGAAGCTGCGGTCGTGCTCGCTGCCGGGAGGCACGTTGTTACCCACCGGGTAGCCGCGTGTGACGACCGTGCCCTGCGCGCTGCGTAGCGGCATCAGGTACGGTTTTGCGACTTTCTCATCCGTATAGTAAGTCGTAAACGGCTTGCCGCCGATGCTGACGTCGATCTTGTCTTTCTGGCGCACGACTTCGACGTTCTGCTGGGCCGCGCAAGTCAAACAACACACCCCCACGGCAAGTAACAGTTTGCTCATTTTATTTGGCATGACCCGGTTCAGACTTTTTCCGGCACTACGAAACCTTCGCGATACGCGCCGCGCAGCAGACGATTGGCCTCGTCATCGCCGGTCACCTGCTCGGTGGCAGGATCGAAGTTCAGCGTGCGTCCCAGCCGGTATGACGCATTGGCCAGGTGAAGCAGAGTGCATGATTTGTGCGCTTCCTGGATGGGCGCGTTCAGGTCTTCCTTCTTCCTGCTGCGAACGCAGTCGATAAAGTTCGCCCAGTTGTTACCGCGGCGCGAGGCGCTCGGCCCGGGCGTCTGCTCGCGTCCCAGCCACGTCCGGTAGGACTGATAATCCTCTTCGTTGGTCATGGCCATGAAGCCCTTTGAGCCATAGAAAATATCGCCCACGGTGTTGCCCGCCATGGACAAGTGGTCTTCATGGCCGGGCGGTCCAAGGAAGCCGGGAACGGGATCGCCGCCGAAGCCTGGAGTGCCGATGCCGGCTTCATGATTGCTGATCCAGTGGCGCACTTCGAACTCCAGCATTTTGCGTTTCACGGCGCCATCGAACTCGAAGGCGCAGTACAGCGTGTTGGGCGTTTGCTGGTCGTCATCGAACATGAAGTGTCCGCCCATAGCGGAAGCTTTGATTGGAAAATCAACGCCCAGGCCCCAGCGCGCGACGTCGATCTGATGGGAGCCCTGGTTGCCGACATCGCCGTTGCCGTAATCCCAGAACCAGTGCCAATTGTAGTGAAATCGGTTGCGCGTGAACTCGTGCTTGGGCGCCGGCCCGGTCCAGAGATCATAATCGAGGCCGGCAGGCACGGGTTCCACCTGGGCTCGCCCGATGGTATCGCGCCGGTTGAAGCACAGGCCGCGCGCCAGGTAGACGTCGCCAATCAGACCTTCTCTGATCTTGCGGATGCCTTCGATCACGGCCGGGTTGGAACGGCTGTTGGTGCCGTGCTGCACAATGCGGTTGTACTTCTCGGCCGCGCGCACCATTTGCCGGCCCTCCCACCAGAAATGCGAGCACGGTTTTTCGACGTAGACGTCCTTGCCCGCCTGACAGGCCCAAATGGTGACCAGCGCATGCCAGTGATTGGGCGTGGCGATGGAGACGGCGTCGATGGATTTGTCTTCCATGACGCGGCGTGGATCGTTATAGACCTTGGGCTTGGGAATCCCCAGGCGCTCCATGTCCGCCAGGCGCTGGCGAACGATATTTTCGTCGACATCGCAGACTGCCGCCACCTCGACGTTGTCCAGGCGCGAATACTCTTCGATGTGTTGAAATCCCTGGCCGCGAATGCCGCAGACGGCCACGCGGACACGATCGTTTGCACCAGCCACGAATGCCTCCCTGGAAGTTGTAGGCTATCACATGCACGCGGCGAGCTGAACCGCTACGAGAGGTACTTCAGCGTCGCTTCCGCCAGTTTCTGCGTGTTGACGAACGGATCGCCCGGCATGTCGGCCTCCATCGAGAAATAGCCGCGGTAACCGGCTTGTTTCGCGATGCCGAACAAGCGCGCCAGGTCGACTTCGTAGACTTTGCCGTTCTCGGCCGCATACGCGGTCTTGACGTGCGCCATGTTGAACACGTGCCGGAACATGGCGGTTACGCCTCTGTAGTTCAGCTCGGCGTCGCCCGAGGGATTCATGGAATTGGCGAAATCCGGCAGCCCGCGCAGGTACGGACTGCGGACTTTCTCCATGACGGCCACCAGGAAGAACGGCCCCTCGCCCACGGGAGCGTCGTTTTCCAGGTTGATTACGATATTCTTCTTCGCACCGTATTCGGCTAGCTCGCCCAGGGTCTCGGCGGTGAGATTGACGTCTTCCTTCACGCCTGGCGCGCCGTTGATATGCTGGCGAACGCTTGGGGAGCCGACTATCACGGCGATGTCGACGCCTTTCTTGCCATAATCGATAGCCGCCTGGCGCTTGGCTTTGTCCGGGTGATAGAAGCTGCGCCCACCGTGCCCCAAATCGACGATATGCGAGCCGGCCTTGGCGACTGCCTTTCGAAGCTCCTCGAGGTAAGCGGGCTCGGTCGAACTGAAATGCCCGGTAAGCGGATTGATGTTGTGGATGCCAAAACGCTCCACCGCCATCGCCGCGAAATCTTTCGCGTCCATGCCAGGCTTGCTGCGGTCGCGGTCGTGGTTTCCTGGCGCTTCCATGTAGGCGCGGAAGGGCCACGACGTCACGGCCAGCCGGTCGCGCGGATTGGCGGGGAACTTGAGGTGCGGCTCGGCGCCAAGCAGAGTGGCGGCGCCGGCCGCGGCCGCCGAAGTTTTGAAAAAATTCCGGCGCGTCAGATGTTCCGCGCTGTTGCAGTTATCGTGAAGCAAGCTCATGGAGCCTTCAGGAATATCTGATTGCGCGGCGGCGTGTCAACCAACAGGCTGTTATTTGCCCATGTAGCGCAGGGCTAAGCCGGGGTTGCGGCTTTTTCCGTCGCTCAGCAAGAACCCGCAGGTCTCCCGCAAAAATCGCGGTAGCTCTGCGCTACAGATTTCGGGTGGACAGAGCCTAGTTCAACGTTTCGCGAGCGCCAGCGAATGGTGCGCCGATCTCGGGACCGGCACTTCGCGCTTTATCCAGTTGTTCGAGAACTCGGGTCTGAAATTGCAATTCTGCTGGATTACGCGGACCGGGCATCTTATGATGGCGTTTTGCGGATGAAAATCGCCAAGCTCGAATTTATTCCAATTAACATTCCTTATACGCACCGCGAGGTCAGCTCACAGGTCAATCGGGACGGCGTGTCGGATGTGATCGTCAAAGCCACTACGGACGACGGTCTGGTGGGTTGGGGAGAAGCGTGTAGCGGCGCGAATCTGGCGTCGGTGGAAGAAGCGCTGCGGGCGATGGCGCCGTTCATCTTGGGCCGAAGCCCCTGGTCGAGCGAGGCTATTCGCGCCGACCTCTGGCACAAAGGCATTTGGATGTTTCGCAAACCCACCGCCAGTTTTGCGTACACCGGCATCGACATGGCGCTGTGGGACATCTGTGGCAAGGCCTGTAGTCAGCCGCTCTACAATCTCTTTGGCGGAAAAGTGCGCGATGGCGCCGATTACTTCTACTACCTGGCGCGGGGAACCGAGGAGTCTCTGGTGGCGCAGTGCCGCGATGGAATCGCGCGCGGTTACGGCGTGTTCTATCTCAAGGTCGGGCTGGACATCGCCGGCGAGTACGAGATGGTGCGGGCCGTCCGGGAAACTATCGGTCCCGAACGCCGTCTGCGCCTCGATGCGAATGCAGCCTGGACGGTCAACG
The DNA here is from genome assembly GCA_041486185.1 of Bryobacteraceae bacterium. Lineage (GTDB taxonomy): Bacteria > Acidobacteriota > Terriglobia > Bryobacterales > Bryobacteraceae > QHXW01. Next base: position 4,039 of record JBGPKX010000043.1, read on the forward strand.
AAGCTCTGCGCAATCTGGATTTGCTCGACCAGTTTCATATCGATTTCATCGAGCAGCCGGTCAGCCCCGATCCGGTCACCAACATGCAGGAAGTGCGCGCTCGCTCGCGCGTGGCGGTGTGCGCCAACGAAGGCATGTGGTCCGCCGAGGACGCCTACCAGCAAATTACCAAACGCACCGCCGATGTCTACTGCCTCAGTGCTTACTGGGTGGGATCGCTGGCGCAATTTCAGCGGCTGAGCCGGGTGGCGGCCATGGAAGGACTCAAGATCTGCAAACATACGCACGGAGAGTTCGGCATCGCCGCCGCGGCCGCACACCACATCCTGCTCACCCTGTCCAATATCGTGGACGGCAATCAGCAAACCGCGCAGATGATGTGCGATGACGTCTTGAAGGAACCGTTGCCCATCGCACACGGGCCGGAGTGGGGAGTGCCCGAGGGCGCCGGTCTGGGTATCGAGGTGGACGAGGAGAAAGTCCAGCGATACCACGAATCGTATCGCCGCGACGGACAAATCCTGCCTTACGATCCCTCTCTGGTTTGATGATTTTTTTTCGAGCGGGCCACGGAAAAAGCAATGGCCGGTCAGTTCGTTACCGACAGTGGATAATCCTAAATGCCCCGCTTGCGGGTCGGCGATAGCTAAAGGGACCTACGTCAGCGATATCCCACTCTACTCTTCATCCGCCACTGGCGCGAAGCCTCCGGCCAGGTCCTGCTCTTTCACTTTCTCCGTATTAAAGCGCGCCGCGCGGTCGCGCATCGTTTCCAAAACCTTTTCGGCAGGTGGAAACTCGCCTTTGATCCAGCGCAACGGATTGATGCGCGCCACCACGAAAGACCGCAGATACGGGCTTTGCAGGCCGCGCTTCTTGAGCTTGGCCACGGCTTCGGCCACGTTCTCTTCGAGTTCCAACAGCAAGGCCGCGCGGCGCTCGTGTACCTTCATCGCAGCTCGGATTGGCTCGCCGGAAAAAGACTCGACACGGCGCAGCACAGGGTGATAAGCGCCGCCGCCGAACCTGGGTTTCCGCTCATAGGCGATGCCCAGCGTCACCAGCGACGGGTCCTCGAGGTAAAACGCGAAGCTCGACTCGGGCTCGTTGGGCGACTCCTCGACCAGGCCTTTCGAGATGCGGATCACTTCCAGTGACCGCTCCTTCAGGTTGTGCGCCTTCTCGGTATTCAACGCGAGGATCTGGCGCGCCACCTCGCGCTCCGGAAGAATCAGCGCAGTAATGGAGCGCGCCCCAAGCCGCCGCATGGCTTCCAGCCGGTGCAGACCATTGGGAGTCCAGAATCCGTCGTTAGGCGCCGGAACCGCGATCAGCGGATCGAGGAAGCGCCCTGTTTTCTCGATCACGCCGGCCAAGCGCTTGTGATGAGCCTCCGAAAGATCGCGCTGAAACGGAGTGGGCTGAATGCCGTCGATGGGAAGAACGGCCAGCACGAGCGGATGCCCGCCGAGTGGGTCACGATAGGCCGCCACCACCAGGCCTCCTTCCTTCTTGACGCGTTCCGCCACCGCTACGAGGTCGCCGGTGATCTCGCTTCGGCAATCCAGCGGGGCCAGGCCCGTGGTCTGCGGCTTGCGTTTACGAGGTACGCGGGTCTTGTGGGTTTTTGTCGTCGTCGGCTTGGGCATGGTCCTCCGCGGAGGCGCCTGCGCTCCGGGAATGCTTCCGCGCCTTCACGGCCTTCCCTAGAACCAAGGCTGCGGAGAGCGCCGAGCCCCAGAACAAATATCGCAGTTTTGATTTCGTACGGAAAGGCACTCGTGGGACATCAGGCTGCTCGCCGGGCGATCCATTGGCAATATCGACGGCGCGGCCAAGACGCATGGTCTCCCAGTCGTAGACGAATTGCTTGCCACAATCCAGGCACACCACATAGGTCTCAGCGGGTGTTTCGTCTCGCACCCCGGCGGACTTTTTCCTGGCCGGAGTCATCGGGAACGTGGTCCTCCGGTGATGGCATCGAAAAAGGAGGTTGAATACGGAGTCGTGCATCAGTCACCCTCCTGCCCAAAATCTAATGTAGCATTCCGGGCGTTTATGACGGCCCGCGGTGGTCTGAATTTGCACTCTCAGGGTGCTGTTCATGCCTTCGGGACAATGCTCGATTCGCTCGAAGCAGCACGGCGTTGATATACTGGGAAGCCGAGTTGATGGCTTCACCGCGCAAGCCCGCGACGCAGCACGGCTTATCTACAGATTCAGGGCGCTAACCTCCTGGAGCGACAATGTCACTGAACGCAGAGACGCGTGATGAGTGTAGCGTTTGGCGCCGGTTCGCAACCATGGCCGCATGTGCGGCTGGATTTGTGCTGTTTGGCGCTCCCGGCGACCCTGCTAAGAATCCTCCAGCGAAGCCTTCCACATTTGAAGCCGACATTGTTCCGATCCTGAAAAATCGCACGTGCCTGGGGTGCCACGGTCCCGGCCTGAAGATGAAGGAGCTGAATCTCAGCACCTATCAAACCGCGCTTCAGGGCAGCGAGTCCGGTCCCGTGATTGTGCCGGGAAAGCCGGATGAAAGCCGCCTGCTCCGCATGGTTAAAGAGGGGCTCATGCCCCCCGGCGGCAAGATTCATCTGTCTGACGAAGAGCTCGGCACGATTCGCGGATGGATTGAAGGCGGCGCCAAATCGGCTTCCGAGCCTCACGCTGAAGCTGTGATTTCCAAAGTCACGCAGGATGACGTCATTCCCCTCATGCTGCTGCGCTGCACCGTATGCCACGGTTTGCGTCGTCAGGAAGCCGGCCTCGATCTGCGCAGCAAAGACTCGATGTTGAAGGGCGGCAAGTCCGGTCCGGCGATGGTACTCGGGAAGCCCGAAGAGAGCCTGCTCGTCAAGCGAGTCCGCTCGGGTGAAATGCCGCCTAAGAAACGCCTAATTCAAGTGGGCGTGAAGCCCATGGCTCCGGTCGAAATCGACAAGATCGCGCGTTGGATCGAGCTGGGTGCGCCGATCGAAGCGGAGCCACCCGATCTCGCGGCTACGGCAGCCGATCCGCTGGTCTCCCAGAAAGACCGCCAGTTCTGGTCGTTCCAGACGCCCAAGGCCGCCGAACCTGCAGCCGTGAAGCATGCCGATCGCGTGCGCAATCCCATCGACGCGTTTCTGTTGAGCAAGCTGGAGCAGAAGGGGCTCTCGTTTTCGCCCGAAGCCGACAAGCTGACGTTGATGCGGCGCGCATACCTGGACTTGACCGGCCTGCCGCCCCAGCCTTCCGAGATTCAATCGTACCTGGCCGACAAAAGTGCGGATGCCTACGAAAAGCTGATCGATCGCTTGCTGGCGTCTCCGCACTACGGCGAGCGCTGGGGCCGCTACTGGCTGGATGCCGCCGGTTACGCGGATTCCGAAGGCGGCAAGCTGGACGCCGATCATCCGCGTCCCTACGCCTGGCGCTACCGCGATTACGTTATTCAGTCGTTCAACGACGACAAACCATACGACCGGTTCCTGGTGGAGCAGATCGCCGGTGACGAGCTGGTCGACTACGAACATGCGCCTGTGGTGACGAAGCAGATGATGGATAACCTCGTGGCGACGGCATTCCTTCGCATGGGGCCGGACTCGACCAGCGAGCGCGAAGTCAATTTTTCCGACGACCGGCTGGACGTGGTCGCCGACGAAATCGACGTGTTCAGCTCGACTGTCCTGGGCCTCACCATGAAGTGCGCGCACTGCCACAGCCACAAGTACGATCCGCTTCCCCAGCGCGATTATTACCGGCTGGCCGCGGTATTCAAAGGCGCGTACGACGAGCACGACTGGCTGCAGCCGCTATATATCAAAGAGACCACCGTCATCCGCACCAAGACGCAGGGCCGCTTGCTGCCCTACGTCACGCCCGGTAAGACGCCCTATGAGCTGGCTGAAGAAGAACGCAACCGCGAAGATTTCAACGGCGAGATCGACCGGCAGCTCGTTTCTCTGAAGAGTTCCTGGGAGGAGAAGACCGCGCCGCTCAAGAAGAAGGTTCTGGGCGAGCGCTTCAGCAAGCTGCCGAAATCATTGCAGGACGATTTGCGCGCCGTGGCTGAGACACCGGCTGAAGGGCGCACTGAAGTGCAGAAGTACCTGGCCGAAAAGTTTGCCGCCACGCTGAAAGTCTCATCGAGCGATCTAAAAGGGGCCGATCCGGCCTTCGCCAAAGACGAAGAAAAGTTCGAAAGCCAGACCAAGCTGCTCGCAGCGAAGAAGATTCCCGACCCGAAGATTCAGGCGCTATGGGATCGCGGCGAGCCGTCCCCTACTTACATCCTGCGTCGCGGCAGCCCGTCGAGCTTTGGCCCGCTGGTCGAGCCCGGTATTCCATCGGCGCTAGTCGCCGGGCTGCAACCGTACCAGATCAAAGAGCCCTGGCCCGGCGCGCAGAAAACCGGGAGGCGCCTGGCACTGGCTAACTGGCTGGTGCAGCCGAACCATCCGCTCACCTCGCGCGTCATGGTAAATCGGATCTGGGCGCGGCATTTTGGGGAAGGCATCGTCAAGTCGCTGGGCAATTTCGGGCATACCGGCGCGGCGCCGTCGAACCAGGAACTGCTCGACTGGCTGTCGGTGGAATTCGTCAAGCAGAAATGGAGCATGAAGGCCATGCACCGCCTCATGATGACTTCCGCTGCTTACCGGCAAGGCTCGGCGGTGACGCCGGCGCTCGAGAAAATCGATCCCGACAACGTGCTGGTTTCGCGCATGCCGCTCCGGCGCATGGATGCCGAGGTGCTGAATGACACGATGCTGCAAGTGGCGGGGCGCCTCGATACTCGCATGTTCGGCCCGCCGGACCCGGTGCTGGTGCGCGACGATGGCCTGGTGACGCCGATCGAATCCGAGACTGGCTGGCGGCGTAGCGTCTACGTAAATCAGCGGCGGTCCAACTTGCCGACCATCCTGGACAATTTCGATTTCCCGCAATTGAGTCCGGCGTGCCTGGCGCGCACACAATCGAATGTGGCGCCGCAGGCGCTGCACTTGCTGAATAACGCCACGGTTTACGAGCTAGCGGATGATTTTGCCAGGCGGCTTGAGAAAGAAGCCGGCTCCGACGCGCGCCGCCAAATAGAGCAGGCGTACTGGATCGCGCTTTCGCGCGCAGCCGGTTCCGAGGAAACGCGGGTCGCCAGTGAAGATTTGTTGAAACTGAAGCAGGCTGCCGTGAAAGCGAAAAGCGCGGATGCCGACCATAAGGCTCTGACCGCGTTTTGCCACACTCTGCTGAACTCGGCGGCCTTTCTCTATATTGATTGAGGTCACTATGTCTCGCCCGGATCATTACGGATTGGCGCAACGGCTGACGCGGCGCCACTTTTTCGAACGGTTCTCCGACGGCATCTGCGGCACGGCTCTCGCGACGCTGCTGAGCCGCGACGTCTACGGCGCCAGCATCGATTCCTCCGACGGTCTGCCCGAGGGCCACCGCCGCATGTACGATCTGAAGCCGCGCGCGCCTCATTTTCCGCCGAAGGCCAAAGCCGTGATTCATCTGTTCATGAACGGCGGGCCGAGCCAGATGGATCTCTTCGATCCCAAGCCGGTGCTCGACAAGCACAACGGCGAAGCCTATTTCGACAAAGTCGCCGCCGACCTCACCGGGCCCGAGCAGGCAGGCGGATTGTTGCGCAGCCCGTTCAAATTCGCGCAACACGGCAAGTCCGGAATGTGGATTTCGGACCTCATGCCACGCCTGGCGGAACAAGCGGATCGGCTCTGTGTGGTGCGTTCGATGTTCACCGTGCACCCCAATCACGAGCCCGCGTTGTTTGTTATCCATTCGGGCCGGACGCTTCCCGGGCGACCGTCTCTGGGATCATGGACCATCTTTGGCCTGGGCAGCGAGAATCAGAACCTGCCGGCTTACGTCGTGCTGGACGACCCGTTGGGGCTGCCGATCAACGGGACGCAAAACTGGCAGGCTGGATTCCTGCCGCCGGTCTATCAAGGTACGCGCATCCGTTCAGTGGGTTCGCCCATCCTCAACCTGCGGCCTGAATACGAGCAGCCATCCGAATTTGTCGAGGTCAGCCACGATCTGCTGAGCCGCCTCGACAACATCCACAAGCGCAATCATCCCGGCCAGATGGAGTTGGACGCGCGCATTTCAAGTTACGAACTGGCTGCACGCCTGCAACTGTCGGCCTCGGACGCGCTCGACGTGATGAAAGAAGACGACGCCACGCGCGCCCTATACGGAGTGGGCGAGGAGCCTACGGATTCCTACGGCCGGCGATGCCTGATGGCGCGGCGTCTGGTGGAGCGCGGCGTGCGCTTCGTGCAGCTGTACATCAACAGCCAGATTTGGGACACACACACCAATCTCGAGGACGGCATGCGCGCCGCCAGCGCCCGTACCGATAAGCCCGTCGCCGCGCTGCTCCAGGATCTGGACCGGCGCGGTTTGCTGAAAGACACGCTGGTCGTTTGGGGTGGAGAATTCGGCCGCATGCCCATCGCGCAGTTGGGTGGCAACCCGCGCGAATCCGGCCGCGACCACAACCCGCGCGGGTTTTCACTCTGGATGGCCGGCGGCGGCGTGAAGCCCGGCATGACCTACGGCGCGACCGACGATCTCGGCTACGAAGCCGTCGAGAACAAAGTCAGCGTAACTGACTGGCACGCCACCATTCTTCACCTGCTCGGCCTGGATTACGAGCGGCTGGTCTTCGATCAGAACGGGCTCAAGGAAAAGCTGACGTCGGTGTTCGAAGCGCGCGTGGTCAAGGAAATCCTGGCGTAATAGCGTCTCTCGCGGGCCTCACTTGAATAGTGCATTCTTCATCTCTTTGACGATGCGGTCCGCGACTTTGCGCTCTCCACCCCGCCGAAGGCCGCCCCACCAGAGCGACCGATCCCCAGCTTCACCAGCCCATACCATCTGATGGTCCTTCATGCTGAGGAGCCTGACGTTGCCCTCGTTCTTATCCTTACCGCCGAATATCGTGTGATACCACTTGTCATCAGCCTTGATGGATGCTCCAGTGAGCACGTACTCCGCGTCCTTTTCTTCTGTGACGACCACAAGAGGCAGCTTTTTCTTGATAATCTCCGGTGCAATGAACCCGTCTAGGTTGCCATCCATCGGCGCAATAAAAATCTTTGAACCTGCGGGTACTTTCGACTGACCGCTCGTAACCACCGCGCTGATAACGAAGAACACTCCGCAAATCCACTTCTGCATGTACGCTTCTCCTTGGGCTGAACAGGTGAATGCCGATTTCGACGAACCGGCACGACGAGCAGCCTTGAGTTCAGGTGCCCTGAACGATCCGAAGGGCGGTCGCTACTTCGGGGCTCTTCGTCTGGCCGATATTGTCATGGCGAGAGGTGGAAAGCAAGCGGCACCCCGCTACTGCGGAAGTCCGCCGTTCGCCGTATTCACGCGCAGGGCGATCGAGCCGACGCTTTGTCCGTGGCTCTCGGATTTCCAGGTGATTTCCTGCCACGCGGGCGCGTCTTTCTGAGGCGACGCGAGCAAAACCTGCACCGGATAACTCTCGTGCGGGCGAACGGAGTAAACTGCCGTTCCGGCAACTTCGGTCCATCCCGCAGGCAGCGCAACCGTCAACGTGATTTGTTGCGCTTCGCTCGTGTCATTGTGGATCAGCAGCGGCACGTGCAGCCTTTCGCCGGGGGCAATCGCCACTTCCGGACTCAGCAGATGAGCCACGTGCGCCACGTTGTGCGCCGGGCAGAACTGCTGGTAGAAGGCCCACGGGCCGCCCAACTCCATCAGGACTCCGGTGCGCCTCGGCGGTTCGTAACCACGCACCCGCGCGAATGGGATCGGCCCGGATTCGACGCCCTCGAAAATGTCTCCGGTGACTGTGCTCTTCACTAGCGATTTCCCGAAGATCAATCGGACCGGGTCCAGGAAATACTTGAAATCGCCCTTGGCCAGTGCCTCTTTCGCCGCCTGCCCGGTATCACCCTGAGTGAGATGAAAAGCCATTTCTTCGGCCGCGAGGCGATAGTAAGGCATCTGGCGCGCCGGAGACACACCGTCGGTTGCGTACTTCGGTCCCTTGCCTTCCTGGAAGTCGAAGTGCGACGCGTCGGAAAAATAGTAGAGCTTCTTCGGCTGCCAGGGCAACAGGCCTTCGGTCAGGTTGCTGATCGTCTGCCGGTCGCGCGGCGCGGAGACCTGCTCGGGAAACGCGGTGGCGTCGCCTGCCAAGTCAAACGCCTCGGTGGCGATCACGCCCGCCGCCTGATGATCGTCGTGATTCTCTCCCGCGACGTAGGCGGGAAGCCAAGTCAGGATGACTTCCGGCCTTGTGAGGCGGACCAGGCGGACGGCCTGTCCGAGCGAAGCGCCGTGGTTCCAGGTTTCGAGCGAGCGCAGCACGTCCTGCCCCGGGGTATCCGGTCCGTTCAGAAACCACACGTTCATCACACCGAAATATGCGAGCGCGCGCCGCGCCTCAATCTCACGCTCTGCGCCCAGCGCGGCCGCCTGTGCGTTTCCCATGGCGTCGCCGCCGCCATCGCCGCGCGTTCCGAAGATTACCGCCACGCGCCGGTGCTCATCGAAGACAGCTTTGGCCAGATAGCCACTCACCGCCGTCTCGTCGTCGGGATGCGCCACAATCAGCAGGATATCGGCCTTGTACCGTTCATCCGGCGGCGAAGCAGGCGGGGCCTTTGGAATCTCCGCGCCCTGGGAAGCGGCCTGAGTCAGTAAGCCGAAGAAGATAGTTGCAACCGCTGGAACAATTTTCATTCTGTAGAGTGTCATCCGGGCGGCTCAGCAAATGCAAGAGCCGCCACGCTACACTGGCTGGTAGATGGCCGCACGAAGCCTTACAAAACGCGGCGTCCGGAACCACTACGTCCTCATCGTCTTCGATAGCTGCCGGTACGATTCTTTTCTGAGCGCGCGGCCGCGCACCATGCGCAAGCTGGGGAAAGTGGAGCAGCGATGGTCGTACGCTTCCTGGACGGCGCCGTCCCACTTCAACCTGCTGATGGGATTGATGCCTCATACCAGCCCGCGCAACGTCTACGCGTCGGAGTATTACAAGAAGGATTTCTTCAAGTTCAACGAGCGGCTGGGCGCGGGCGGCATCGAGTTCAAGAGCTTCGTGCCGCGCCTCTATTTGCCGGTGCTGCTGCGGAATCTCGGTTACAGCACTCATGCCATGGTTTCCCTGCCAGTGCTGAACCCGGCCACCGTGCTCAACAGCGGCTTTGACAGCTACCGCCTCATGGAAAAGCACAACGACATGCGCGCCATGGTTCGCCAGATGCGCTTCGCGGAAGACCAGCCTTCCTTTTATCTGTTTAACGTGGGCGAGACGCATTATCCGTATGCGCTGCCCGACGAGCCGGAGGACCAGTGGCCGCGCATCAGCGGCGTGCACGGTGTTTTCAAGCATCTCGATGAAGCGATCGTCGGCGGAAAACTGCGGCGCGGACGGACGAAGATGTTCGACAATCGCAAGCTCGCCAAATTGCGCGACCGGCAAATCGAAGCTGTGAAATATCTGGATGGCGTGGTGGAAGAGCTGTTCGACCTGGTTCCGAAGAACACCTACATCACCATCACCTCAGACCACGGCGAACTGTTCGGCGAAGAGGGCTACTTCGGGCATGGGCCCATTCAGCACGAAAAGGTCCTCGAGGTGCCGTTCGTCGAAGGCAAAATCCGATGAAGCGCCGGGACCTGTTCCTGTTTCTCTGCGCCGTGGCTCTTGCGGGGTTCGCGGCCACGCACCCGCACGGCGATCTGCAGCTAGCCTACATCGGCCCTGGCGCGGGTTTCGCGTTTCTCGGCTCGTTCCTTACGCTCATTACGTCGCTGGTGCTGAGCGTGGTTTCGCTTTTGGCGTGGCCGTTCCGCATGGCGTGGCTCCTCGTCAGCCGGCGCCAGGGATTCCGCAAAGCGCGCATCAAGAAACTTATTTTTCTCGGTCTCGATGGTTTCGATCCCGGCCTCGCCGAGCGCTACATGTCCGAAGGCAAGCTGCCGAACCTGAGCCGCCTGAAGGAGCAGGGATCCTACTCGAAGCTGCGAACCACGTTTCCCGCGCTCTCGCCGGTCGCGTGGTCTACGTTTGCCACCGGCGTCAATCCCGCCAAGCACAACATTTTCGATTTTCTGAATCGCGACCTGAAATCGTACGTGCCGGAACTGTCTTCTTCGAAAGTTCGGCCGCCGCATCGGATACTCAAGCTCGGCAAGTGGCGCATCCCGCTATCGCGTCCCTCGGTCGAGATGCGGCGCAAGAGCGAGCCGTTCTGGAAAATTCTGGGCCGGCACGCGATTGGCTGCACCATTCTGCGTGTGCCCATCTCGTTCCCGCCGGATGATTTCAACGGCCGGATGCTCTCCGCGATGTGCACGCCCGATCTCCGCGGCACGCAGGGCAGCTTCTCGCATTTCTCGACACGCATGGAAACCGGCCGCGTCGAAGGTGGCAACCGCTATCCACTGCGCCGCGCCGAGGACGCAGTCGAAGGCGATCTGGAAGGCCCGGAGAACGCTTTCGTCGAGGGCCGCAGTGCCATGCGCATCCCGTTCCGCATCGCTCACGCGGACGATCCCACGCGCGCCGTTCTCGAGATTCAAGGTGAAACCTATCCTCTTGTGCAAGGCGAATATACGCCATGGATCAGGCTGCGCTTTCATGGCGGCATCGGCATTTCGGTACACGGCATCGCCCGGTTCCTGCTCACACAAACCGCGCCCCAATGCTCGCTTTACGTCACACCCATTCAGATCGATCCTGAAAATCCCGCGCTGCCCATCAGCCAGCCAGCATATTACGCCATCTATCTTTCGAAACTTCTCGGATCGTTCGCGACCCTAGGCATGGCCGAGGATACCTGGGCGCTCAACGAAGGCGCCATCGATGACGATGCGTTTCTCGAGCAGGCCGACATGATCAAGCGCGAGCGCGAAGCCATGTTCTTCAGCGCGCTCGACCGCACGCGGCGCGGCGTGGTGGCATGTGTTTTCGATACCACCGATCGGGTGCAGCACATGTTCTACCGCCACCTGGATGCGGGCGATGGCCGGGTGATCGAAGCGCTCTACCGCGACATGGACCGCCTGGTGGGCGAGACCTGGAAACATGTGGACAGCGACACGGCACTGTTCGTATTGTCCGATCACGGCTTCTGCTCGTTCCGCCGCGGCGTGAATCTGAATGCCTGGCTGCACCAAAACGGCTACCTCGCTTTGCTAGATGGCGCCCGGGAGAGCGGGGATTATTTCGAGGGCGTGGACTGGACCCGTACGCGCGCCTACACGTTCGGGCTGGGCGGACTTTATCTGAATCTCAAAGGCCGCGAAGCGGGTGGGATCGTGGGCCAGGCGGAAGCGGGGGCGCTTAGGAAGGAACTGATCAAGAAACTCAGCGGTCTGCGCGACGAGGAAAAAGGTCAGATCGGTATCCGCAATGTTTACGCCGCGAGCGCCCTCTACAAAGGCCCGTATCTGGACGCCGCTCCCGATCTGATCGTGGGTTACGCTGCCGGTTATCGCACATCCTGGGAGGCTGCTGTCGGCAAAGTCAGCGCGCGCGTGTTCGAGGACAACACAAAAGCATGGAGCGGCGATCACTGCGTCGATCCGCTGCTGGTTCCGGGCGTGCTCTTTTCGAATCGCAAAGTGCAGGCACAAGATCCGGGCATTGAGGACATGGCGCCCACGGCGCTCGAGCTATTCGGAGTTCAGCCGCCGGCTTGGATGGAAGGGAAATCTGTTTTCCACTTTGCGTGAATCGCCGCTCATGCGATTCTGCGCTCTACCACTCTTATTGCTCACGTTCCTCGCAGGTTGCGGCGTCTCCGGTTCGCAGTCTCATATCCCGCGCGTCATCGTGCTCGGCGTGGACGGCATGGATCCGCAATTTGTCCAGCAGCACTGGAGCGCGCTGCCCAACCTCGATCGTTTACGCCGCCAGGGTGACTTCAAGCCGCTGAAAACGGCCACGCCTCCGCAAAGCCCGGTGGCCTGGTCCACGTTCATCACCGGTATGGATCCCGACGGCCATGGCATCTACGACTTCGTTCATCGCGATCCTAAGACCTATCTGCCGTTCTCATCGATGAGCAAGACCGAGGAACCGCGCCACACGCTCTCACTCGGGCCCTATCTGTTTCCCCTCTCCAAAGGCCAGGTCGTCGCGCTGCGCCGCGGCAACGCGTTCTGGCAGATTCTGGCGGAGCGCCATATTCCCGTCACCATGATTCGCATGCCCACGAACTATCCGCCGATCGAAGCCGGAAAGGCGATTGCCGGCATGGGCACGCCGGACCTGCGCGGCACCTTCGGCACGTTCACGTTCTATACCGACGATCCCGAAGAGATCTCCCGCGGCGTGTCCGGAGGCCGCATCGTGAAAGTGCCGATGTTCCGGAACCGCGCGGTGCTGCAGGTCGAAGGTCCGGTGAACTCGTTACGCAAGGACCACCGCACGTCGTCGGTCGATCTGACGGTTGACGTCGATCCGCGGGAGCCCGCGGCCCGGCTGGCCATTGGCGATTCGCTCGCGATCGTGCGGCAGGGCGAGTGGTCCGGATGGCTGCGCGCCGAGTTTCCTCTCATTCCGGGCCTTGCCAGCGCCACCGGCATGTTCCGCGTCCACGCCAAACAGTTTCATCCGCGCTTCGAGCTCTATGTTTCGCCCGTGAACATCGATCCCGAAGCCCCCGAGTTGCCCATTTCCGCGCCCGCCAGTTACAGCCGCGAGGTCGCCCGCGCGACCGGCCCGTTCTATACGCAGGGAATCGCCGAGGACACCGCCGCCGCGCGACAGGGCGTGTTCAGCCTCGCCGACTATATTGCCCAGAGCCGCCTGGTTTTCGAAGACGAGCACAAGTTGCTTCGCTACTCGCTGGACCATTTTCAAGAAGGACTGCTGTTCGTCTACTTCTCCAGCATCGATCAGAACTCCCACATGCTCTGGGGCAAACACGAGCCGGAGCTGCTGGCGACTTACCGCGCGGTGGACAGCGCCATCGGCGAGGTCGTCCAGAATGCCCGGGGCGCGGAGCTGATCGTGATGTCCGACCACGGCTTCACTACGTTCGATCGCGCGTTCAACCTGAACACGTGGCTCTGGAAGAACGGTTATCTGGCGCTCGAAGGCGGTCCTGGCGAAGATGACGTGCCGTTCGCGCGCGTCGACTGGTCGAAAACACAGGCATATGCCATTGGACTCAATGGCCTGTATCTGAATCTGGCCGGCCGCGAAAAGCAAGGCAGCGTCGCGCCGGGTGCCGAAAGTGATGCGCTGCTTCGCAAGATCGGCGACGAGCTGAGAGCGTTTCGCGATCCCACGGGGGGCCGTCCGGTGGTCGAGGCTGTGTTCGCTCCCGCGCGTTCCGATGTCGCGCCGGACCTGATTGTTGGCTACGCTCGCGCATATCGCGCATCGTGGCAGACGGCTCTCGGCGGCGTTCCGCCCGCGCTCGTCGAAGACAACACCGATGCCTGGATCGGCGATCATTGTATTAACGCAGCCGACGTTCCGGGCGTGTTGTTCAGCACTCACAAAGTAACTGCCGAAGATCCGCAGCTCAAAGATGTGACGGTCTCGATTCTACGGCTGTTCGGTGTGGGCCCGGCCCCCGGAATGTCTGGCCGCGATATCCTGTAGCGCAGGGTCACGCGCAGTCTGCGGGGACCTGCGGGTTGGAAGCCGACGTGTCATCCAAGACCACCGTGAAATTGAACAAAGTCCTCTGCCAGCGTGCCGCGCGCATCGCGCAACAAGCCGGATATAGCTCGGTCGAGGAATTCATCGAGCACGTGCTCGAAAAAGAGCTGGCGCACTTCGAGGAGTCGGATTCGAAAGAAGACGTCATCAAGAAGCTCAAAGGCCTCGGATATCTGGAGTGACGGAGATCGATCTCGGCATGCCCGCTCTCGCGAGCCTGGTTCCCATCAGCATTCTCACCGGCATCGGCATGCTGCTGGTGTTCCGGCACACCTCGGATCAGGCAGCCGTCCGCCGCGCCAAGAGCCTGGTCACGGCGCATTTGCTCGAATTCCGGCTGTTTATGGATGAGCCGTGGCTGATCCTGCGGGCGCAGCGGGATCTGATCGTCGCCAACGCGCGCTTTCTGAAACTCATGCTGCGTCCGGTCGTAGTACTGGCGCTGCCCATGGCGCTTCTGCTTGCGGCGATGGAGGCGTTCTATGGGCACGCGCCGCTTCGGGTTGGCGAGCCCGCCATTGTCACCGCGCAGTTGAAGCAGGATGACGCATCGCTTTCGCTGAACGCGCCCAACGGGATCGCGGTGGAGACCCCGCCGGTGCGCGTGCCCGCCGATCGCCAGGTGAGCTGGCGCATCCGCCCGCTGCGGGCCACCAACGCCGAGTTGCGGCTGGTGGGCGCCGATCACGCGGTCAGCAAAAGCATTTCCGCGGGCGCCGGCGTGCACTATCTTTCCGAGCGCCGTGGATCGCTCGCGAATCTGCTGCTGCATCCCACCGAGCGGCCTCTGTCTGACGGCATTATCGAATGGATCGAAGTGCGTTACCCCACTGCCACTATCTTGCATCTCCACTGGCTCATCTGGTTCTTTGCAATTTCCGCGGTCACCGCGCTGGCGCTACGGCGCAAATTCCGCACGGCATTCTGATGCGGGTCGCGGCTCTTCTGCTCTCGCTCGCCGCTCTATGCGCCCAGCCGGACGACTTAGCGCAGAAGGCCCGGAAAGCGCGGGAACTGGTCGTCGCCGGTAAAGTCGAAGAGGCCATTCCCATCTACCTGGAACTGGCGCACGCCCTTCCGAACGATGCCGGGATCCTGGTGAACCTGTCCATCGCCGAGTTCAAAGCCGGGCGCTACCGTGATGCCGCCGGGCACGCCGAAGCCGCACTGAAGGTGCAACCGGAATCGCTCGCCGCGAACCTGTTCCTTGGCTCCAGTTACGCGCAGGTCGGCGAGTACGCCCGTGCAGTCGCCCCGCTCGAAAAGGTGCTTGCGGCCCAGCCCAATGACCGTAACGCCCGGGTGATGCTGGCCGAAGCGCTGCTGGCTCTCGAACGTTACGACGATGCCGCCGCCCAATTTCGCCGCGCATCGGAACTCGCGGCCGAAAATCCCAGGGTCTGGTACGGATTGGGCCGCAGTTTCGAGGCGCTCTCGGAGCGCGTCGCCCAGCAACTGGAGAGCACCGGTCCGGATTCTCCCTACTGGCATGCTCTGGCCGCGGACGCCTACCTCAAACAGCGGCGATACGGAAGCGCATTCGACTTCTATCGCCGCGCGCTCGACACCCCGTCAACCCTGCGTGGCGTTCACGCCGGTCTCGCGGCGATCTACAAGCGGACCGGCCACCCGGACTGGGCCTCTACCGAAGAGCAGCGTGAGAGCGAGACCCCACTGCCCGACTGCAGCGCGGCAAAACTCGCCTGCGATTATGCAGCCGGCCGCTTTCGCGACATCGTCGAGTCCGACCGTCGAACCCCCGAGTCCCTTTACTGGGCGGCAAAGGCCTGTGCGGAACTCGCGCACCAGGCCTACGATCACCTGGCGCAATTGCCGCCATCGCTTGAAACTCACCTGCACGCCGCAAGAGCGTTCGATTCCGACGGCCTCTACCAGCAGGCTGCCGGCGAATGGCGCCAGGCTTTGAAGCTGGCACCGGACAACGCTGAGTTGCAAGCCGGCCTGGTCTGGTCGCTTTACCGCAGCGGCGATCACACGGCTGCTCAGCCGCTTCTCATCGAGTTCATCAAGGCCGGGCCCGATTCGCGCGATCTGAATTTCTTGTGTGGCGCCAGCCTGCTGCATCTCGATCAGCCCGACAAAGCCATCCCGTATCTGGAGACGGCCGCACGGATCGATCCACGGTTCCTCCCGGCCCAGGCTGCGCTCGGCCACGCCTTATTGCTCGCCGGGAAGGCCGCGGAGGCCATCCCGCACCTTAAGGCCGCTTTGCCCTCCGACGAAGATGCCACCACGCATTTCCAGTTGCTGCGCGCTTATCAGTTGACCGGCCAGAAGGACCTCGCGCGGCAAGCCCTGGCCGAGTATCAGAAAACTCGCGCGTCGTCCGTAGATCGGAAGAAAATGGAAGAAGGAGGGGGAATCACCCCGCCGTGATGATAGACTTCACCCGGATGATCCCGTTGTTGTTGATGCTGACCGCGGTACTCGCGGTCCCCGCCGCGGCCGCGCCTCCCTATTGGACTCTGGTGTGGACGGACGAGTTCGATGGGCCGGCCGGCAACGCGCCAGACCCGGCGAAATGGGTCTACGACCTCGGCGCCGGTGGCTGGGGCAACCAGGAACTCGAAACCTACACCAGCGGCCGCGAGAACTCGTATCTCGATGGCTCGGGAAACCTGGTAATCGAAGCCCGCCAGAAGGCGCCCGGACAGTACACTTCCGCTCGGCTGAAGACGCAGTCCAAGTTCGCGATCGAATACGGCCGCATCGAAGCCCGCATGAAGCTGCCGGCAGGCCAGGGGATCTGGCCCGCGTTCTGGATGCTCGGCGTGGATATTCCAGACGCCGGCTGGCCGCAATGCGGGGAAATCGACATTATGGAAAATATCGGGCGTGAGCCTTCCATGGTTCACGCGACGATTCATGGACCGGGCTACTCCGGCTCAAACGGCATCGGCCAGAGCTACAGCCTCCCCGACGGCCAAGCGTTCGCCGGCGATTATCACGTCTTCGCCGCCGAGTGGTCGCAGAACGGCACGCAGTTTTTCGTGGACGGTCATCTGTATCACACGGTCGCGCCGGCATCGCTGCCCCAAGGCGCGGCATGGGTGTTCAACCACCCGTTCTTCCTGCTGGTGAACGTGGCCGTTGGCGGTTCATGGCCCGGAAACCCAGACGCTACGTCCGCATTTCCTCAAAAGATGCTCGTGGACTACGTGCGCGTCTACCAGCACCGCAGCCGCTTGCGCGCGAAGTAACAACGCTCGCCTACCTCGTAAATCCCGTGTCCTGCTTGAAAGCTTCGAGGGCGTTGTAGACGATGGGGCAATAGCAGGCCCGGTCGATGAACTGCCACATGCGGCTGGCAATCGAACCGTTCCCGCGTACCAGATGAGGGAAGCGCGAGCAGGTGTCCGGCCGGGCATCATAAACGCTGCATAAGTTACCCTCCAGAAATACACAGCCGGCGTCGGTCCGCCGCAGGATCAGCCCCTCATCCTCGCTCATGATGGTGTAATCGGCCACGAATCTCTCGGGTGACGTCCCAAGGTGCCGCGTCAGCCGCTCGATATCCCGTTCGCTGATTCGTGTCGTGGCCACCCGGCAGCAATTCGCGCACAATGTGCAGTCGATCTGTTCTTCGATTTCCTCCGCCATCCGCCGCAACCGCCGGTCCGAATGATCGTGCGACTTCATATACCGCCGGAAGCGCTCGTTCTCCGGCCGCTTCTTCTCACCGAGCAGCCGGATCTGGACCAGATCGTTGATCATTTTCCGTCTTTTGTTTGGTTAGCCTGCGCCCGTTTTACCCCTAACACCACCAAGCGGAGGGGGGTCCTAAGCAACGCCGCTATTTCCTGCCACGCGAAAGAACACCGTCTCCCAAGGATAGAGCAGTTTGAGGCGTTTCGCGACCGATTCAGCCGCCTTCCGATCTGTAACTTGAATGAGATTTTCCTTGACAGGGCCGTTGATTTTGCAGTACATATCTGTAATCACCTTTAGTGTGAAGGCATTAGGCTTTTGGGGTTTTGACCGCGCGCCGCTGGCACGCGAAGCCGCTTGAACAGCTTGGAGGACCAACAGATGCTCCGCAGTGTGAAGATAATCGCCGCCACTTTCTTTCTCATCGCAACAATGCCCGCTTTGTGGGCGCAAGGCTCGCAAGGCACGTTGAACGGCACCGTCCTCGATCCGGCCGGCGCGGTCGTTCCGGGGGCCAGCGTGGTTCTCGTGAACGCCACCAACGGTGAGGAGCACAAGACCACCAGCACGTCGGCGGGCGCATACACGCTCCCCTATGTTCCTTCGGGGACGTACAAGCTCCGGGTTACAGCGCCGGGATTCCGTACGTCGGAAGCCGACAATGTGATCGTACGCATCGCGCAGACCCTGACGGTGAACGTCACGCTCGAAGTCGGCGCGGTCACTGAGCAGGTCACAGTCAGTGACAAGCCGCCACTGCTGGAATCGGGCACGGCGGAAATGGGGAGTTACATCTCGGTCGAGGAATACAAGAGCTGGCCCATCTTCGTGGATGACGGGCAGAGGCAAATCCAGAGCTTCATTTTCAGCAGCCTTCCCGGCACCACCGGTGACACCTTCAAAGGCTCTATCAATGGAGGCCAGGAGTACTCGCACGAAATTCTGGTCGAGGGCATCCCGATAGGCCGCTCGGACCTTTCGGGCGGTAACAATAACGAATTCAGCCCATCGGCGGAAGCCATCGGCGAGTTCAAGCTGCAGACC
>JBGPKX010000044.1:0-22264 GCA_041486185.1 Bryobacteraceae bacterium
CACCAGATTCCGCAAGAGGAGGCCTGATGTTCAAAATTGCGATGCTGCTCACCTGGATTACGGTGCTGCCGGCGTCAGCCAAGCACCGGATACTCATGAACCGCATCGGGCCATCCGACGCGGATCTGCTGATCGCCAATGCCGACGGAACGGGCGAGCGGAAGCTGCTCTCCGCTCCCGGATTCGATTACAACGCGTCGTTTTCGCCGGACGGAAAGTGGGTCGTCTTCACCTCCGAGCGCAGCGGCTCTTCCGACATCTACCGCGTGCGCGTGGACGGCTCGGGACTAGAGCGGCTGACGGATGATCCGGCCTACGATGACCAGGCGTCGCTTTCCCCGGACGGCAGGCAGGTGGCCTTCGTCTCCTCACGTGGCTCGGGTTCCAACGACATCTGGGTCCTCGATCTGGAAACGCGGAAAGCGCGGAACCTGACCGACGCGCCGGGTGGCGACTTCAGACCGAGTTGGTCGCCGGATGGCAAGTGGATCGCGTTTTCGTCCGACCGCGATACCAAACTGCAATACGCGGCGGGGCGGTGGGAGCATCTGCATCCGGTCAGCCTGTACGTGATCCAGTCGGATGGCAAGGGTCTGCGCAGGCTCACACCCGCGGGCAAGTTTGCCGGATCGCCGAAATGGTCAGCCGACGGCAAGCGCGTGGTGTTCTACGAAATGTCGGTGGAGGATACCTGGCCGGCGCGTGTCAGCGGATCGGGCGACGCCGTGTCGCAGATTGTTTCGGTGGAGGTGGCCACGGGCGCGCGCAAGGAGCACACCACGGGTCCGGGATTGAAGGTTTCGCCGCAGTTCTTGGGCGCGGATCGCGTCGGTTATCTCGTGAAAGCCGGGGATCATCCCGGACTGGCGTTTACAACGGGCGAGACGGGCGCGGCTGGGGACATGCGCAGCCCGGCCTGGTCGCCCGACGGCAAACAGGTTGTCTATCAGAAGTTCCCCTCTGCGCGCCGCACGCAGAACCAACCGCTATTCAGCAACGATCCGGAATTCGATCTCGTCTATTCGGAGATCTTCCCGTCGTTTTCGCATGACGGTAAGGCGCTGGTGATCAGTGACCGCAAGGGCATGCAGGGTATGGAGACGGCGCTCTCGGTCATGAACCCGGATGGCAGCAACGCAAGACGTATCTTCCACGAGGATGGCAGCATGGCGTTCTCATCGGAGTGGTCGCCGGATGCGAAGTGGATTGTATTTGGCGTGGGCTCCTTCTTCCTGCCGCGTGCCAAGCCGGCGCGCGTGATGATGGTGAGCGCCGATGGTTCGGAGATGCGCGAGCTCACAAAAGGGCCGGTGAACAGCGGATTTCCCAGTTGGTCGCCGGATGGAAAACGCGTGGTGTACCGCGTTTGGGGCGAACAGGAGCACGGCCTGCGCATTCTCAATCTGGAAGACAATGCGGTGACGAAGTTGACCGACGACTACGATAACTTTCCCTCCTGGTCGCCCAGCGGTGATCGCATTGCATTCACCAGCTTCCGCAACAACGATTTCGACGTCTACACCATCCGGCCCGACGGCACCGGCCTGAAGCAACTGACTACGACGCCGGGGAATGACGGGCACTCGGTGTGGTCACCCGACGGCAAATATCTGCTCTTCAGCAGCTCGCGCTTCGGATTTAAGGACGAAGCGCCGCTCTACGACCGCATCCCGCAGCCTTACGGCGAATTATTCGTCATGAAGGCAGACGGCTCGGGGCAGCGGCCGCTAACAGACAATGGCTGGGAAGACGCGACACCGGCGTGGCAACCGGAGACGCCGTAGCGATGAGGAGCGGGTCCTCAGAAGCTTCCGCTAGTGTGGTCTCTCAGAATTGACTTTCTTGGTCACGCAGGCACTTGTAGCGCAGGGCCACATCTGATCTTGGTGGGGACCTGCGGCGCTTAGCGTCTGTAAGGAAAAAACCGCAGGTCTCCCGCAAACGGCGCGGTAGCGCTACGCTGCAGAACCGCGAGTCTTCGTATCGCCACAGTGATGTCTACAATGAAGATTCCGCTGTTATGTGGATCAGTTTGACACGGCCTTCGCGGGTATCGATGTGTGCTCTTGCTCTCTACGCCCACGCGCAGACCGCCGCGCCAGAGCGCCTGCCGGAGCTGCCGCAGGTCAGCACCGCCAATTTCCTACCCGCGATTCGCACGCAGATGGAGCGCGCAGAGCAGGAAGCCAGGGCGCATCCGAGCGACGCCAAAGCCGCAGGCGCGCTGGCCATGACTCTTCATGCCTATGAGCAATACGACGCCGCGGTGCGGGCCTACGCGCGCGCGCACGTGCTCGAACCGCAGAATTTCGACTGGCTGTATCTACGCGGTGCGGCGCAAATGGAATTAGGCGCCTTTGACGACGCTGTAAAATCGTTCCAATCCGCTCTCCAACTGCACCCCGACGATCTCGCTGCCAAATTGCGACTGGCCCAAAGCCTGACGGCTCTCCCGAGTTGGGGCGAGGCCGAGGCGATCTACCGGAGCATTCTCGATCGGCACAGCGAGTGTCCGCAAGCGTGGTACGGGCTGGGCCGCGTGCAAGCTGCGCGCGGCGATCATGCCGGCGCGGTGCAGTCGCATTCCAAGGCCTGCGATCTGTTTCCGGCATACGGCGCCGCCCACTTCGCGCTTGCGGCGGAAGTTCGACGGCTCGGCAAGCCCGCCGAAGCCGAACAACATCTTGCGGCCTATTCGAAATACGTGACTACCGAGCCGCCGCTCGACGATCCACTGTTCCGGCGCATCCACGAGCTAAACCGAGGTGCGCGAGCCCATATTCAGCGCGGCGTAGAGCTGGAAAAGGCGGGGCAATTCGACGAAGCGATTCGCGAGCATGAGGCCGCTCTGGCCATCGATCCCGCAAATGTGCAGGTCCATGTCAATCTCATATCTCTCTACGGGCGCACGGGCAATTCCGCCAAGGCGAAACAGCATTTCGAAGCGGCCACAAAGCTCGATCCCGGGAGATCGGACGCCTGGTACGATTACGGGGTCCTGCTTTTTCACGAGAAGAAGCTAACCGAAGCGCAAGCAGCGTTTCAGCACGCTCTCCAGATCAACCCGAATTACGCCGAGGCGCACAACAATCTCGGCGCGATCTACGAACAACAGGGACGGCTGGATGACGCCGCGGTCGAGTTTCGCGCGTCGATCGCAGCCCAGCCGAATTTTCCCCTGGCGCGCTTTCACCTGGGCCGCATTCTCGTGAACCAGCAGAAGTACTACGAAGCGATTCAACAGTTCCGGCGGGCGCTCACACCCGAGGACGAACAGACGACGGTGTATCTGTATGCGCTTGGGGCAGCGTACGCGCGCACCGGTGACCGGGAACACGCACTCGAATACATCCAAAAAGCACACGATGCAGCCGTGGCGCGGGGACAATCGCAGTTGCTCACCAGCATCGATCGCGATTTGAAAGCGCTGGGAGAAGGGCGATGAGCAGGGGCGGCACAGGCATTCGTGGCTGTGCGTTTTTATCAAGTCAAGAGCGCACAGCCAGGAATGCCGGTGCCACCCGCCGTGATCTCCTGAAGGCATTCGCGGCCAGCGGCATGTTGGCGCCACGGGCGGCAGCCGATGAACCGCCCCTCTTCCGCGACGTAGCCGCGCAGACCGGGCTCAATTTTCACCATTTTAATGGGGCCACCGGCCATCACTACATGCCCGAGATCATGGGCGCGGGCGTGGCGCTGTTCGACTACGATAACGATGGCGATCTGGATATCTATCTGGTCCAGGGCACGCGGCTCGACAGCGACGGCAAGCTGCTCTTCCCTCCCCCGGCCGGATGGAAACCCGGCAACCGGTTGTTCAAAAATCTGCTCGCCGAAACTGGTGAACTACGTTTCGTCGATGTCACCGAAAAGGCCGGCGTGGGGCACGTCGGGTACGGCATGGGCGTTGCCGTGGGCGACTACGATAACGACGGTTTTCTCGACCTCTACGTCACGAACTTCGGCCACAACGTGCTCTATCACAATAACGGCGACGGCACATTTACCGATGTCACGCGCGAAGCCGGCGTGGACGATCCGCACTGGTCGACCAGCGCGGCATGGGTTGATTTCGACGGCGACGGTTATCTCGATCTGTTCGTTTGCAACTACGTTGATTTCACGGTGGAGGGCAATCGCGGCTGTTCCTCGCCCGCCGGTGAACCGGACTACTGCACGCCCAAGATGTATCGCCCGGTGCCATCGCGCCTGTTCCGAAATCTGCGGAACGGCAAATTCGAGGACGTCACCGAAGCTTCGGGGATTAACCGGTCGTATGGTCCGGGGCTCGGCGTGGTGTGCGCGGACTTCAATGGCGATGGGCGGACCGACATCTACGTTGCCAACGACACCGCAGCGAATCAACTGTGGCTCAACCAGGGAGACGGCACGTTTAAGGAATCGGCGCTTGAAGCCGGCGTGGCCTACAGCATAGATGGGCTGGCCAAGGCGGGCATGGGAGTCACACTCGACGACGTGGAGAACAACGGCGGCCAAGCGTTGCTGGTGACCAATCTCACACGCGAGGGTGTCACGGTGTTCCGCGGCGATGTGAAGGGCCAGTTTGACGACGCCACTGCCGATTTTGGATTGCTGCAACCGACGTTTGGCTTCACAGGTTTTGGCACGCAGTGGTTTGACTACGACAACGACGGCCGGCTGGATCTTTTCATCGCTAACGGCGGCGTTACGATCATGGGCACCGAACACGGCGGAGGTTTTCCCTATGCCCAGCGCAAGCAGTTATTCCACAACGACGGGCGCGGCAAGCGGTTCCGCGACGCATCGCGCCAGGGCGGCGAGGCGTTTCAGGTCGAAGAAGTCAGCCGCGGGGCCGCTTTCGGCGACATCGATAACGACGGCGCCATCGATATTGTGGTCACCAACAACAACGGGCCAGTGCGTGTATTGCGGAACCAGATAGGCGCACGCCGGCACTGGCTCCTCGTGAAGCTCGAATCGCCTAAGCTCAACCGGTTCGCCATCGGAGCGCGCGTCGGAGTGGTGAGGCGCGGCCAGGACACGCAATGGCGTCGCGTACATAGCGACTCGAGTTACCTCAGCGCCAACGATGTACGCGTACATTTCGGGCTGGGTGACAAACCGGATATTGAGGCGGTGCTGGTTCACTGGCCGGACGGCGCGAAGGAGCGGTTCGAGGGCGTCAAGTCCGACCGGATCGTGAAGCTGCGGCAGGGATCGGGAAAAATGTAGCGCGGGGCTAACGCGATTTTGGCGGGAGATCCCCGCAAAAGACGCGTGGCCCTGCGCTACAGTTCTTAGAAGTGCTGCATTGTAAATTGATCCCGCTGGGGATTGCTTGCTGCATAGCAGGCATCAGCGTCCGCCTTCTTTCGCAATCCTCCGCTCCACAGCCTCCTCCGATTCGATTCCAGGATGTTGCGCAGCGCGCTGGGCTGCACTTTGTGCTCGAAAATAATCCCACGCCGCGCAAGCACATGATCGAGACCATGGCCGGCGGGGTGGCCGCGTTCGACTATAACGGCGACGGATTGACGGACATCTTCTTCACCAATGGCGCCGAAATCCCGTCGCTAGGAAAAGAATCGCCGAAATACTGGAACCGCCTCTATCGCAATGACGGCGGCATGAAATTCACCGATGTGACAGAGCAGGCCGGCGTGGCGGGCGCCGGATATTCCATGGGCGCCGCCGCGGCGGATTATGATAACGACGGCAAAACCGACCTCTTCGTCGCCGGCGTCTACCGGAACATGCTCTACCGAAACCTGGGGAATGGGAAGTTCGCGGACGTCACCACAAAGTCGGGCATCAAGAGCGACCGCTGGACTGTGGCCGCCGGCTGGTTTGATTACGACAACGATGGCCTGCTCGATCTGTTTGTCGTCAACTACGCCAAGTGGACGCCTGCGTTCGACCAGTACTGCGGCGATGCCACCAGAAATCTGCGCGTCTATTGCCATCCGAAGTATTTCGAAGGCGTGCCCAACCAGCTGTATCACAATCGCGGAGACGGGACGTTCGAAGACGTCTCCGAAAAGGCCGGCATCGCCCAGTTCGCCGGCCGGGGGATGAGCGTGGCGTTTGCGGATTACGACGGCGACCGGTTCCCCGATGTCTTTGTCACTAATGATAACCTGCCGAACTTCCTGTTCCACAATCGCGGCAACGGCACGTTTGAGGAGGTCGCACTCACGGCTGGTGTGGCGCTGCTGGACCATGGCAGGCCCGTGGCCAGCATGGGGGCGGACTTTCGCGACTACGACAACGACGGATTTCCCGATATCGCCGTAACTGCGCTGAGCGGCGACACGTTTCCGCTATTCCGCAACCTCGGGAACGGGACTTTTCAAGACGCGACCTACGCCAGCCAGCTGGGCCCACAAAGTATTCGCTGGAGCGGGTGGGGCAACGGGCTTTTCGATTTCAACAATGATGGCTACAAAGATCTCTTTACCGCCGATTCACATGTCAACGACAAGATCGACTTGTTCGAAGCCACGCCGTACAAACAAGCCAACCGGATCTTCGCCAACTTGGGAAACGGGAAATTTCGCGATGTTTCACGCGATGCGGGGCAAGGCTTTGAAGTTGCGCGGGCCCATCGTGGAAGCGCCTTCGGCGATTTCAATGGCGACGGCAAGATTGACGTGGTAGTTTCCTCGCTCGGTGAACCCGCAGAGCTGTGGGAGAACACCAGCCCTGGCACGAATCACTGGCTCATCCTGAGGCTCGTGGGGACGCGCAGCAATCGCGATGGCATAGGCGCCCGCATTCGCATCGGAAATCAGTGGAACCACATGACGACCGCGTTGAGCTACGCCTCTTCCAGCGAGTTTGGCGTGCATTTCGGGATGGGCGCGGCTAAACAGATCGACAAGATCGAGATTCGCTGGCCGAGCGGGACCGTGCAAGTGCTGAAGGACGTCAAGGCCGACCAGGTGCTGGAAGTCCGCGAACCGAAAACCTAGTCGCTTATGGCGCGGTGATCTGCAGCTCTTCTTCGAGCTTGTGTTTTTCTTCGCGATCGGTTTTTTGCCGCGCCTGATATTCGTCGAGGGTCTTCTTCGCAAGATCAGCCTGTCCCGTTGCCTGAAAGGCCCGCGACAGCTGATAACGAAGGCTGCCGTCCTCATCGATGGAGAGCGCCGCCTGCAGATGCGGAATCGCCGCTGCCGGCTGTCCCCCTAGCATGTACGCCCGCCCCAGCGCATGGTGGGCAGCCAAGAGTTTCGGATCGGTCTTCAGCGCACGCTCGAGACAGGGGATGGCTTTCTCGGTCTCCTGCGAACTCAGCAGAATGTCTCCCTTGGTGAAGTTCAGCGGCGCCGATGCCGGATCTTGCCGCAGCAGCTCATCGACCAGCGCCAGCGCGGCCGCGTAGTCCCGCGCCTGATACAACGAAGACAGCAACTCTTCACGGAGGTGCGCGTCGTTTGGTGCGTACTTGAGCGCCAGCCGCCATTCCTTGATGGCCTCGAGATGCTGCCGCCGGGCCCGGAGTAGTTCGGCCCGCAACTCATGGATCTCCGACCCCTCGGGCAACTGCTCGAGGCGCGTCATGGCATCGTGCGCCAGCGCCGCAAAGGCGCGAGACTTCCAGTAGAAAGCCTCCGGCGTTTCTAACCGCTCCGCTTCCTGAATCACCTGGTCGAACCGTCCGGTCGAAAAATCACAAGCCAGGAGTTGGTCGGCGCATTCACTTGCCGTTACTTGTTGTTCCTTCCGGCGCTCGGCTTCGGCCCAATCCGCATGCCCGGCTTCCTTGTACACGATGGCGATGGAGGCATGCAGGCCGCGCAGGTCAGGCTGCAGGGTCTCGGCCTTGCGATAAAAGAAAAATGCGCTGCGGAACTGGCGGCGGACAACGCGCTCCTCGGCTACAAGTGCCAGCCAGTATGCCGATTCGGGTGCGGCCTTCTCGACGGCTTGAAAAGCCGACTGAGCCAGAGCAGTGAAACAGCGATTCAATCCGTACCACGCCCGGCGATTGCTCGGATCCATCTGCGAGAGCTTGCGGAACTCTTCCGCCGCGTCACGAAACGTGTCAGTGGCCAGGAGCGCATCGCCAAGCTGTTGATGCCCGTCGGGATCCGCGGGCTGAAGCGCGAGGTATTTCTGTAGCGGCGGGATGGCCCTGGCCGGTTCGCCGATTCCCAAGTAAGCGCTGCCGAGAAACAGCCAAGCCGGCAGGGTGCTCGCATCCAGCTTTAGGGCGCGTTCCAGCGGTGGGATGGCCTGGCGCGAATGTCCGGCCATCTGCAGGGCCATACCTAAATTGAGCAGCAGCCCGGGATTGTTGGGGACTGCCTGCGAAAGCTCGCGATAGATCGGGATCGCCTCTTCGAATTTTCCCGCCGCCATTAGCTCCATGCCTCGCTGGGATTTCTCGATCAGCGCCTGCGACTGTCCGCGGACGGCAAGCGGAGTGGACAGAACCAGAACAGCAATAGCCAAAAAAGGCCGGGACATGAAGCTCTGAAGAAGAGTGAAAACCACTTAGTAACCATCTTAATCCGATCGTTGCCGGGCTCCGCTTCCGACACGCGCCATCGTGCCGGCGAATCCGGTCGTGATACCATCCGGGAAGTGGGGACTGTTCGCCTTCTTTTACAGAAGTCGTATATTTTGGCCGCCGTGCTATCGGGGCTGCCCCTTGTTGCAGGTGGAGCAACCGGGACATCCGCTCCGACCGATCTTGCGGGCAACGTCGTTCAGCTCTTCAACACAAGTAGTTCCAAGACGACCGTCCTCATCTTCGTTCGCACGGACTGCCCGATCTCCAATCGCTATGCCCCGGAACTGGAGCGCCTCTACAAAGAGTTTGCGTCAAGCGCTGCTTTTTACCTGGTCTATGCCGATGCCACGAATACGGTCGATGTGATTCGTAAGCACATGTCCGAATACGGCTACACCTTCGGCGCGCTGCGCGACCCGGGGCATGAGCTCGTCAAACTGGCAAGAGCGCGTGTGACGCCGGAGGCCGCGGTATTTTCGGCGCGCGGCCAGTTGCTTTATCATGGGCGCATCGACAATCGCTATGTCGATTTCGGCAAGGCGATGCCGCAACCGACCAAACGCGACCTTGAAGAAGCATTGCAGTCCGTGCTCGCAGGTAAGCCCGTCGGCGTAGCCAGCACACCAGCCATCGGCTGCTTCCTTGCTGACGTGCGATGACGCGGCTGGTTCCTCTGGCCGCCTGCATGGTTGCGGTTGCGATCCCCGCGATTGCGGCGAACCCTGCGCCGTTCGCGCCCGCAGTCACGTTTTACCGACACATCGCGCCGGTCATTTATCGTAACTGTGCGCCGTGTCACAGGCCCGGCGAATCGGGTCCATTTTCGCTTCTCACCTACGAAGACGTGAAACGGCGCGCCTCGCAAATCGCGGCCGTGACCAAGCGCCGCTATATGCCGCCGTGGCTGGCGGAACCGGGCTACGGCGACTTCGTCGAGGAGCGGCGTCTGCGCGATGCGCAAATCCAACTGATCCAGGAGTGGGTAAAACAGGGATCGCCGGCGGGATCGATGGCGGACGCGCCCCCTGCTCCGAAATTCACTTCCGAATGGCAGCTAGGAACGCCGGACATGGTGCTGCACGTAGCACAGCCTTATCAGCTCAGTGCCGATGGGCCGGAGGTGTTCTGGAACTTTGTCATTGCGGTGCCTATCAAGACTGCGCGATGGGTGAAGGCCATCGAGATTCGGCCCGGCAACGCGCGCGTGATCCATCATGCCAGCGTGATCCTGGACCGCTCGCGCTCCGCACGGCGGCGCGAGAAAACGCCCGGCGCCGGATTCGCCGGAATGGACCTGGCGGTTGCGGAAACCACGTTCGATCCCGACAGCAGCTTCCTCGCGTGGAAGCCCGGCAGCGTGCCGGCGGCGGAACCGGATGGCATGGCGTGGCGCGCTGATCCCGGCATGGATCTGGTGTTCAACGTGCACCTGCGGCCTTCCGGAAAAGCGGAGAGCGTCAACCCGTCTATCGGCCTGTACTTCACCGATAAGCCGAGAACGAAATTCGCAATGCTCGTGGAACTGGAGCACGATGGAGCCATCGACATTTCGGCGGGCGAGCGGGACTATCTGGTATCCGACGATTTTCGTACTCCGCTGGACGTGACGGTGCTCGCCGTCTACCCGCATGCGCATTACCTGTGCAAGTTGATGGAGGGTTATGCCACGCTGCCCGACGGCACGCGCAAGTGGCTGATCCGCATTCCCGAGTGGGATTTGAACTGGCAGGGAGTCTACCACTTCAAAGAACCGGTTTTCCTGCCGCGTGGGAGCGTTATTTCCATGCGCTATCACTACGACAACTCCGCGAATAATGTTCGGAATCCCAACAAGCCACAGAAGCGCGTGAGGGGCGGCAGTCAGGCTAATGACGAAATGGGGAATCTCTGGTTGCAGGTGTTGCCGGTAGAAGAGGGCGACCAGCGGGCTGTGTTGCAGGAAGCGCTTATGCGGCGGCTGTTCGAGAAATACCCCGAGGACTTTACAGCGAACTTCAACCTGGGCGATCTACTGCTAAGCCAGGGCAATGCCGCGGGAGCTGTCCCGTACTTCGAGCGTGCATGGAAAGCGGAGCCGCGGAGTGCGCTCGCCGCGACGGAACTGGGAACAGCGCTGGCATCTGCATCGAGAATGCCGGAAGCGATTCAGCACTTCAAACGAGCGCTCGAGCTCGATCCGCAATTTACCGACGCGCGCTACGACCTGGCCAGCGCGGAAGGCGCCAGCGGCCAATGGGAGCCCGCGGTAAGCGATTTCAGCCAGGTTCTTAAGGAACGGCCGGAAGACGCAAAAGCGCAACAACATCTGGGCGAGGTGCTGTTCACGTGGGGGGATGAACTGGCAAGCGCGGGCCATGACGAGCAGGCGGTAGAGCGCTATCGCGAAGCCCTGGCCTATCGCCCCGATGACGCCGAATTGCGCACCCGTCTGGGCGTGGCGCTTGCGCGACTGGGGCGGCTCCATGAGGCACGGGTGGAGCTTGAGGCGGCGCTGCGGATCGATCCGAACTCGGAGCCGGCGAAGAAGGCATTGGCGGCAGTCCGGGCGCAGGCGACAGCAAAGTAACGGCAATCCTTAGAAACGAGTGTGTGCCAAAAAAAACGCGGGCCCGAAGACCCGCGCTTGGAGGTTGTGATCCGTTTAAGTTTTTAGAAGCCCATGCGCAGTCCGAATCGTATGCTCCGGTTATCCGATAGCGTACTGGCCGTTCCGGAGATTTGCATAAAAGTGCTGTCGTTGACATTGCCGTCTGGGTTCGCAAAGTGAGGCGTGTTCGTCACGTTGAAGGCCTCGGCCTTGAACGTTAGCTTGAATCTCTCGGTAATTGTGAAATCGCGAAACAGGCTCAAGTCATTGTTGATGACGCCCGGCCCGCGCAGCGTGTTGCGGCCAATATTGCCGAAACGTGCGGTTGTGATCGGCGCGAAGGCCGCGACATTGTAATACTCTTGGAGGCTTCCAATCTTCTGAACGGTGCCCACAAGGTCGGCCGTCTGGCTGTTGCCCGGCGCGTTCAGGGACGTGCCGTCCGCGCCGACCGTGAAAGGAGCGCCAGAGTAGATAGCGATAATCCCGTTGGCTTGCCAACCGCCAAGCACCGCGGCGCCTACGCCGCTCGTGACGTACTTCTTGCCCTTTCCAAACGGGAACTCGTACACATACGCAAGGTGGAAATTCTGCGGACG
This sequence comes from Bryobacteraceae bacterium, assembly GCA_041486185.1. Classification (GTDB taxonomy): domain Bacteria; phylum Acidobacteriota; class Terriglobia; order Bryobacterales; family Bryobacteraceae; genus QHXW01. The sequence goes on from JBGPKX010000044.1 coordinate 11,687, forward strand.
GTCGTAGCTCGCGGTCGCGCGGTTTCTGCTGAGCATTGGGGCATAATTGAACATCAGCCCCGTCCAGCCATCGTCATCGGTGTAGTTGATGGCGTGGGAATACGTGTAAGCGCCCTGTAAGGTCAAGCCGTTTGCGACCTGACGCTTGAGGGAGACCTGAAGCGAATGGTAATTGGCCCCCACAAAACCGTTCCAGAACAGCGTTTCTGAGGTGCGCCCGAACTTCTGGAACAAGGGCTGCCCTGCCTGCCCCGTCCCCGGAGCCGCGGCGTTGCCGTTCCAGTCGGCAAAACTGTCCACGGTCAGCGTGCCTACGTAGCCGGCGGAAGCCACCATTTTCCAGGGCAGTTCTTTCTCAGCGATCAAGTTCCAGGATTGTATGTAGCCGCGCCGCAGGTGGCCATCCGTGATGAAGCGCATATCCGCAGAGCCTGGCAGCACTACCTTGCCGGTGCTTTCATCCGGTCCGACCACAGGCGGGATACCTTGCGCCATGGTGTCATATGGCGTGTAGCTATTTACTTGAGCGAACGTCTCGCCTACCGTCAGCGGGTAGAATCCGCGCAGCGGGCGTGACAACGGCATGGGATCGCGAGTGATGCCATAGCCGGCGCGAATGACCGTGGTGTTGTTCAATCGGTAAGCCAGGCCGATGCGCGGGCTGAACATCTTGTGGCTGGTCGTGACGCCCAAACCTTTGGGCAACCCACCTGCACCGCCGAGGGTGACGATGTTCGTGGTCGGATCGTATTCTTCGATGCCGCCACGGCCGGCGCGCGTCATCAGCGGATACAGCTCATACCGGAGTCCGAGCGTCGCGGTCAGCTTGGGTGTGATCTGCCAGCGGTCGCTTGCATACCATCCCAGTTGCAATTCGTACGTCGTCATCTTCTCATACTGGATACTTCGGCCGACACTTGAGGTGTAGCCCAGCAGGAAGGCCGCATAAGAGTTGAACTGAGTGGTGACATAGCTGGGGTCGTTCAGCGCAGTAAGACCCTGGCCGAAATCCAGCTCGCCGCGCGGTCCGGCGCCTAACTCCGGCTGCCAGTGATTCAAGTGATGGCGGATGCCATCGAAGCCCATACGAATTTCATGCGAACCGTGGACGATGCTGAAGTTCTGGCTGGTAGCAAAACTCTGGTCGTTGCGATACGCCGGGATCCAGCTCTGATCGTTGCCGATCGGGGAGTAGCCGGAAATATTGAAAAAGGGCAGACCGCTTTCTCTGGGGTCGGGCCCGTTCGTGCCTGGGATACCGAATACGTCGGACCCCCAGTTTTTCCCGATGTCAGCGCCCTTACTGATGTGCCCCATCCGCGTGAAACCGTAAGTGGCGTCGTAGAGCTTGGTGGGGCTGAAGGTGTGGGTGTAGCCAACGGTAGCCAGGTTGACGGACGTGTCCCCGGTTCCAGGGCCGCCATCGCACAAGCAATCGCCACCGGCAGCGCCTAAACCAAACACGCCGGACACATCGGCCTGCATATAGCCGTAACGAGCGAACACGTGCCATTTCTCCGTGGGATTCCAGTCGGACTTGAAGTCGACGTTCTTCCGATTCATCTTCTGGCTGGCGGAATTGAAATAGTTATTGCCGAACCCGGGTTGGTTGGGGCTAGGAAGCAGGGCCTGCACCTTCTGCGCGATCGGACTGATCAGGTTGGACGGAATCTTGTCGCCGGCGTAAGGCGTGCGGCCGGTGCCGTCGGGGTTGCCGGTTGTCGGATCGTAGATGACGGCGCCGGTACCGCTGAAGTCACCTCCCAATTGGGCGGCGGTGGGTAGTGTAAAGAACGCATTCCTATTCTGCCGCTCGAACAGTCCTTCATAACCGCCAAAGAAGAACAACTTATTCTTGATGATCGGACCGCCCACGACAAATCCGGGGATGGTCCGAATGCTCTTGGGTTTCTTGGGATCGGTAAAGAAAAAGTTCTTCGTTCCGAAGTAACTGTTTTCCAGATACCCGAAAGCCGCGCCATGGAGCTGATTGGTGCCCGACTTAGTGGCGACAGTAATCGCGGCGCCTCCGGCCATACCCTGTTCGGCATCGAAGTTGTTGGTGGTGATGTTCACGGTTTCGATAGTCTCAGCGGGTGGCACATACACTGTGTGGTGCGGCAGCCAGATGAAGACGTTGACGGCGCCATCCAGTTTGGTGTTGTTGTTGTTTCGGTTGGTGCCGTTGATGTTGGTGGTCAACGCGCGCGCCGGTGTATCGGTGTTGGCATTCTGAAAGGTGCCGGGTGTCGCTCCAGGAACCAGGTCGATCAGGCTCTGGTAGTTTCGGTAATTGGAGAGCGGCAGGCTCTGAATGGCCTGTTCGCTGATCTCCGTGTGCACGTCCGCCTTGTCAGTCTGCAGAGCGACGGCCGAGGCTTCGACGGTCACTTGTTCGCTTACCTGGCCGACTTCGAGCGCCGCATCCACGCGCGTAACCGTGTTGATACTGACGGAAACGCCGGTTCTGTCGATGGGACGGAAACCAGGCGCCGAGACTTTCACGTCGTAGTTTCCCGCCTGGACGTCGGTCAGCGTATAGCGTCCGCCGGAGTCCGTCTTCGTGTCGCGGGCTTGACCGGTATTGGTGTTCGTTATGTTCACCGCAGCGTTAGGAACCGCGGCGCCGCTCGGATCGGTAACCGTACCAACGATTGAGCCGTAAAACACCTGCGCGCCCGCGGGTTGCACCAGCAGCGCCACGGCAAGAAACACTACACCTGTGATCAGCGATTTCACTTGCATTCTATTGACCCCCTTCAGAGTCATCTACAAAGTTGGCAAGACTATTAACTTGGCGTACGGGGCAACGCCGCGCACGCCTCCCTGAAATTTAGTTACTGGGTTCGAATATAGTATTAAGAAAGTATTTTTGTCAATGAAGATTTGGATTTTATAGGCAAGATACAAGAGTGAAGAAGGAAAATTAACGTGTCTCATCCGCAATTGTGAAATATCATAAAAGTACGAGATTGTTTTCCGAATTCTGTTGGCGGCTACCGAGCCCCGCCAGTGCGGGCTCCGAGCCTGATCGTAGACTAGATAACCTTGAGTGAGTCATTCCCGCACTCCAAGAATTGGTATTGTGCGTTATCGCACCAATCCCTCAACTCAGACGCCCTTGTTTACACTTAATAACAGCAATGATGCATATTCACGAGACATAGGACTCCATCCGTCCGCCCACTGAGAGTTCAATGGCCCGGAACAGTTCTTTCGGCCGCAGTGGTTTTACCACGAACGCATTCATTCCGGACTGAGCGCAGCGCTGCTCGTAGTCATGGACCGCATAGGCGGTGAGAGCGATGATGGGGATGTGACGGCCGCTCTCTCGCTCGCGGTTGCGGATCTCGACGGTGCACGCAAAACCATCCATCACGGGCATTTCGACATCCATCATCACCACGTCGAATTGCCCGCGTTCGAGCGCGTCCAGCACTTCCTGGCCGTTTCCAACTGTGGTAACCCCGTGACCTCTGCTTTCGAGCAGCTTGGCACTGATTTTCTGGCTTAGAAGATTGTCTTCCGCCAGAAGGATTCGCAAGGGCCCGGGCCCGGCGATGTGGCCCTCGGATTCGTTGGCGGCTGATTGTTCCGCCTGGCGCGACCGGGTTTGAAACTCCGCTGTGAAGTGAAACGTGCTGCCCTTTGCGGGTTCGCTTTCGACCCAAATATGGCCCCCCATCAGTGCCACAAGGCGGGACGAAAGCGTTAAGCCCAGGCCTGTGCCCCCATACCGACGCGTATTGGAACCGTCGGCTTGGCGAAATGCCTCGAAGATCACCTCCATCTTATCTGCCGGGATGCCTACGCCAGTGTCACTAACGGCAAAGTGCAGCATCACGGCCTGATTCCGGGGTTCTTCAATGGTGGCTTGGATGCCGACCATGCCGGAAGCGGTGAACTTGACGGCGTTGTTGAGCAAATTCAGGAGCACCTGGCGGAGCCGGACGGCGTCGCCGGTTAACTCGTCGGGAACGTCGGGCGCAATCACGAAGTTGACCTCGACGCCTTTCTGTTCGGCGCTCGGGAGCAGGGTACCGATAGCCCCCTTAATGCACTGACGCAAAGAAAAGGGGACCGGGCGCAACTCCAGGCGGCCGGTTTCGATTCTGGAAAAATCGAGGACGTCGTTTAGCAAAGTCAGCAGGGACTCGGCCGAGTTTTTCACAATCGTGAGAGATTCACGCTGCTCGGGCGAGAGTTCGGTTTCGAGCACCAATCCGGTCATGCCGAGAACGCCGTTCATCGGCGTGCGGATCTCGTGACTCATGTTTGCCAGAAACTCGTTCTTGAGCCGCGTGGCCTCATTTGCTGCCGTCAGGGCTACGGCCAGCTCGCTGTTATTCTTTTCAAGCTGGGCGGTCTGGGCATACACACGGCGCCGCAGCAAGAGAACCCACCCAATCGCCGCCAGCGCCACCAGAGCTACCACGCCCAGGGACCAAAGCATGCGCGCGAGCGTCCAAACGGGGGCGCGACGCAAGACGGCGATATCGTCCGGAGACCGGATCAGCAAGTGAAACGACTGCGGCTCGTTGTTTGCTCCGCCGGTCTCGACCACACAGATCCCGGTCACCCTCAATTCGCTTCCTTCTTGGAGTGACGCGATCAAAGGACCGCTGTCCGATGCATCCATCTGCGCATGGAAGATCCGGCTCCCGGCTTTCAGTGCGAGCAGTTCGCCTCTTGAAGTCCCGGTGCGCGTTTGCAGTTTGCCTTCGATCTCCACCAGGCTTGCGTCGAGGTCGCCCTTCACCAGCTGCTCGGCAGTGGCCCGGACCGGCTTGGGGGGCGCGGCAGTGCCGATTCGCTGAAAGATGGCGTCCTGCAGAATCGGCGCGTATTCCCCGAGTGCCGGAAACCCGAGCACCTCAACCTGGTCGCCGGGCACTGCCCGCAGCATCTGGTGGGACAAGGCCATGAGATCCTGTTCGCCATCGCGAATAAAGATCGCATGTCCCATCTGCTGGAAAGTGACCGTGCCGCGCACTTTAACGCGGGCTCCGTCCGAGACATTGGGCGTGAATCGCAGGAGCGAATTAGCGCGACGCAAGGGGAACTGCGCGAGACCGGTGCGCGCCGTTTCTTCCACAACGACGTCTTTGAAGTCCTGCACGTAAACAACCAGCCCGGTCAACTGCCGCTTGTTGTTGAAGGTGGCACCGCAGGCGCCACGAAAGCGTAGCCGTGAGCCAACGAACTGGTCGGGATCGGTCCGAGGGAAGGTCTTGATCTTGATCTTCACTCGGCCTCCTCCGGTAGAGATTTCAAAGACCAGATGGTTGTCTGCAATGACTGCGGAGTGGACGAGTCCCCCGCCCTCCACCAACTGACTGTCCTGGCTGCCTGAATATAGCTGTTCAAATGAGACCTTGCGAGGCGGGGGCAATGCCCCGCGGCCTAGAACGCGAACTTGCGGCTTTTGGACCACGGGGGCAAAATCTCCCGCACCGGTGCTCCCGGCCAGTTCAATTTCCTGCCCGCGCTCGAAATTCAGAGGCGTTTCGGACTCCACATAGATACCGCCGGTCGAGTCCTGCACGAAGAGATCCCGGGACGAGGGGTCGGAGAAGGTGACCACGGCCCGCAAACGCACGGGCAAACCCCGAGCGGCAACTTCTGCGGTGAGGCTCCGAATCTGTGCGACCCGGTTCAGTACCTTCGGTGCGGGTGGCGCAGCGTGTAACAAGCTTGACGCCAAAACAGGCGTGGCGACTATTCGCGCGAGCGTGCGAGCAGACTGCATGGGATTGAAGGACGATGGTTCGCCAGTTGCCGGTGGCCCACTGGTCATCCCCTATCCGGCGGGAACCGGGTAAGGAGGATCGGCAGACTTTTCTCTCAACCGAAAAGCGGGGTAAATCTCGTCGAGCTCGCTCATCACCGAGCGATGTGCCTCCGCCAGTTGCGACAGCAAGGCCATGCTTTCTTGAGTCAAATCCTGGTCAAATGACGTCTGCAAACGCGAACACACTTCCACCAATTGAGCGGCGCCGAGGTTGGCGCTCGAGTCCATCAGCGCATGGAGCATGCGGACCGCGCTTTTGTCATCGGATTGAGACATGGCACGGCGCAAACCTTGCACGCATCGCGTGGTTTCCACCAGAAAGTCGCTAATGAGCTCTTGCATCGACTCAGAACCGATCTCCTGCTCCAGTTCCTTCAACCGCAAGACCAACTCGGTTTCGCCCGCGAGTCTCACGGCGGTTTCCGCCGGCACGTCTGTCTGTTCCTCCGCGCTCTGCGCCAGATGCCGTTGCAGGGTCCGCTGGAGCTCTTCCGACCGCACCGGCTTGGTGACGTAGTCATCCATTCCCGACGCCAGGCATTTCTCGCGATCGCCGGTCATGGCGCTGGCGGTCATGGCGATGATGATGGTACGCCGTCCCGCGCCTTCGCGCCTGCGGATCTCGCGCGTGGCTGCGTAGCCATCCATCTCCGGCATCTGGCAATCCATTAGGACGGCATCGTACAGACCGTTCTGAAGCTTTTCGACGGCCTCGGCGCCGGTGGCCACCGTGTCCACGTAATATCCCAGTTTCTCGAGGATGCGCACGGAGACTTTTTGGTTGACAGCATTGTCCTCAGCCAGCAACAGCCGGCCGCGGATCACGCGCGGTTCCTTCGGCTCCGCGGGTTTCGCCGGAACCAGCGCTGGGGCGTTTCTGAGGGTCTTGTTCAAGCAGTCCCTGAGCTGATCGAGCCTCGCTGGTTTCAGTATGCATGCTGCAAATCCGGCGGCCTGGGAGTTTTCGACCGAAACCCGCTGCACGTGGGAGCTGAGCAGAATCATCACCAGGTCGTTCAACTCTTTTCGCGAGCGGATCTCACGGGCGAGCGCGACCCCGTCCATGTCCGGCATGTCATGATCCACGATGGCGGCGTGATAGTGCTTGTCTCGTTCCAGGGCAAGAGATAGCGACTGCAGCGCCGCAGCGCCACTGGGCACACACTCGACGGTCATGCCCAACTTGGCCAGTTGCGAATCCAGTATCCGGCGATTGGTGGCATTGTCGTCGACGACAAGCACGCGAACCTGGCGCAGATCGAGCGGGCTCTCTTCGCCCGAACGAGCGCTGATCCCCAACGGCAAAGCGAACCAGAAGGTCGAGCCTCGGTTTACCACGCTCTCCAACCCGACTTGCCCGCCCATGAGTTCCACCAGGCGCTTGCAGATGGTCAGCCCCAGACCAGTGCCTCCGTGCTCACGGGCCACGGATACATCCGCCTGGGTGAAAGGCTGAAAAAGCCTTTCCTGCGCTTCCTTCGAGATGCCTGTGCCTGTGTCCGACACGGAGAATCGGAGCGTCGCGGACGAATTCTCGCGCCCCGAACACTCGACGCGCAACAGGACCTCGCCCTGACGGGTAAACTTGACCGCGTTACTGAGCAGGTTCAGGAACACCTGGCGCACGCGGCCCGGATCGCCGGTCACCCACGACGGGACCTCCGGCGAGATCAAACAACCCAGCTCCAAACCCTTACGCTGGGCCTGCTCGGCCAAGAGGGCGGTGGTTTCTTCCACCAGAGTGCGCAAGTCGAAGTCGACAACTTCGATCGCCAACTTCCCGGCTTCGATCTTGGAGAAATCCAGAATGTCGTTGATCACCGTGAGCAGGGCATCGCCGGATTGGCGGATGGTTTGCACGAAATCACGCTGCTCGGTGGTCAATTCAGTTCCCAGCAGCAGGTCCGTCATTCCCACGACGCCATTCATCGGGGTGCGGATTTCGTGGCTCATGTTGGCCAGGAACTCGCTTTTGGCGCGCGAAGACTGTTCCGCTTGCCTCTTTCCGTTTTCCAGCTCGTTCATGGCCCGCGCCAGGTCAGCCGCCTTGGCAGCCAGCATCTTTCGGGTAGTGAGCGTGCTCGAGTACCAGGAGGACTGCTGCCTCACCTGAAGCAGAAGGTAACTCATATACAGGCCCGAGATGCCAGCCGCCGTATAACCAGCCTGCCCGCCATGCAGCATGCCCCAAGCCGTGAGAGGACTTAGGAGGATCACCAGGTACCAGCGAGCCACTGTGTAAATGGGGGAAAGCGCAATGGCCTCGCCACTGGCGACGATCGCCGTAATGGCAAGCAGCAGCAAGAAGGCTGCTCCGCCTGAGTAAATCACCGCTGTCGTGCAACAGAAGGCCGCCCAGACCAGAGCGCAACCGTATGTCCCGATGAGGAGCCCCCACCAGCGCCAATCCTGCCGGCTCTCGAGCCGCCGTACCGCCCACCAGGCAAACACCAGGCGCGCTGAGGCGAACAGAAGGATCAAACCCGCGGCCGTCAGAAAAGTACGCGGATAATCGCGGGCATACGAAGTCGCCGAAATAGGTACTACGAGGAGGATCAAATAAGCCAGCGCGCCGGGAATCGAGCGTTGGGCCAGCTCGCGTCCGGCTTCGTCGGCGAGTTGAGCTTGCGTAGTGGAGGTCGTGTCGGGCATGGCGGCGAGCCCGTTATCGCTTTGACATTGCGATGTCGGACACCCAGAGCGGTTGCCAGACACAGGGAAGACGAGGCGGACCAATAGTAGCTCTCATTGCTAACCATATTTTCAAGCTGCGGCGGACGCGGTTGCAATGATTGCTTTGGTTAGTAAGCGGCGTAAATTTTGTACGGATTCGAGGAAACCCAAATCCCGCGAACATCCCTTGCATCCGACGTAATTGCAGTGGCTCGGCGCCCATCGCCAAGGGCGTCCTTCACCCCACCGCATCCCTGAAGTCCCCACACACCCACACGACCATGGGTCCCCGCGATTAATCGCCGCTAACATCATCGCTCTGCCAAAAGTAAACTTTCTCTGGTCCTCAACGATTCGCCTGAGGCGTGAAAAAAATTGTTTTGAAAAAAAACAGAAATACACCTGAGGAAGGCGATAAGGGTCTTGAACGCGGTACCTTGGGCATCTGAAAAATTCAGCGGAGAACCCAGGCCCGATGATGTCGGGGTGTATCGCACCTAGGATATTTTATCTATGTCGATCTCAATCCAAACGAACGTAACTTCATTGATGGCCCAGGAAAACCTGAGTGTCAACCAATTGTTTGAAAGCCGTACCATCCAACGACTGACCTCGGGCTACCGCATCAACTCGTCCGGAGATGACGCCGCCGGGTTGGCCGTTGCCAACCAGTACCGCGCCGACATCGCCGAACTCACCCAGGGTGTCCAGAACGCCAGCAACGGGCTCACCCAGTTGCAGATCGTCGATGGCGGTTTGAACAACATCTCGCAGATGCTGGACCGCATGAAGACGCTGGCCGCCGAATCGGCCTCCGGTACCTTCACGGGCGACCGCACCACACTGAACACCGAGTATCAGAAGCTGATCACTGAAATCACGCGGCAGGCGAGCAACATCAACCTGAACGCGGGCGGCACCTTTAACACCAACCTCAATGTGTATATCGGTGGCGGCCGCACCAGCAATCTGGCCGGTTCTACGCAGGTCAACGTGGATCTGAGCGGGTCGTCAAACGCCGTGGATGCGGTTTCGCTTGCTCTGAACAGCACCTCCGTGATCGGTGGTGGCACCGACTTCACCGGCAACACCGTGGCTAACCTGAATAACCCGAACGTGGTGTTCAACCAGGCGGCAGTCTCCGGAAGCACGAGCTTCGTTATTGATTACGCGGACGCGTCGGGCGCGGTGCAATCCAAGACCGTCACCGTCACGGCCAGCGTCGGCGGTGAGTCCGGTACCCAGTTCGTGAGTGATCTTAATTCGGCAATCACGAGTGCCGGCATCTCCGGTATCGCTGCGCAGATCGGTACCAATGGCAAGCTGCAATTCACCGGCGGCAGCCTGCTCCAGGCCACGGAATCCGATACCGGTTTGACCGCGAGCACAAACGTAGTGACGAGCAATGCCACGCTGCTCAACGCCGGCAACTATCAGAGCGCAGCCGGCACGTTAACCGCTCTTTCGGGCGTCGAGACGCAGGCGATTACCGTCACGGTGGGCGGCACCAATTACGTGACGAATCTCACGGCCGCCAACGGCGACACGGCCGCGCATGCCGTAACGGCGCTCAACGCCGCGTTAGCCGGCAGCGGCGTTTACGCTGTGCAAACTCCTGCCGGGAAGGTCGCACTAGAGGGCCCAGGCTCATTTTCGGTGGCGACCGGCGTAGCGAGCGGCGTGGGCAACCTGTTCCAGGCAACCGCGGGCGCGGTAGCCGTCACGGCTCCAAGCACTTCGGCAACCTCCACCGGCAACGCACTGAACGCCATCACCGCCATCGATTCCGCCGTCGGTGCGCTCGGCCTGGTTCAAGGTAAAGTTGGAACCGGCGAAAACACTTTGCAGTATGCCATCCAACTGGCCCAGTCGCAGATCTCCAGCTTCTCCGGAGCTCAGTCTTCCATCCGCGATGCCGATGTGGCCGCCGAAGCCGCGAACCTGAGCAAGGCGCAGGTTCTGGCACAGTCGTCGGTGGCAGCTCTCGTGCAGGCGAATGCCATGCCGCAGGCTGTGCTGGCACTGCTCAAGGGCTAACGGTCCGACTTAGTAGGACGGTAGGCTGGGCCGTGGCGCGCGGCTCAGCCTGCCTTTTTTGTTAACTGGAGATAACA
>JBGPKX010000045.1:0-22153 GCA_041486185.1 Bryobacteraceae bacterium
AAAAACGACATGAACTGCATCATGCTCATGCTCGTGGGCGGACCATCGCAACTTGATACCTGGGACATGAAGCCCAACGCACCCGTCGAAATCCGCGGCCCCTACAAGCCCATCAAGACGAATGCGCCGGGCATTGAAATCTCCGAAAACTTTCCGCGCATGGCCCGGCACGCGGACAAGTACGCTCTCATCCGCAGCGTGTATCACACCGCCGCCGCCGTTCACGATACCGGCCACCAGATGATGCAGACCGGCCGCCTGTTTCAGGGCGGCATTGAATACCCGCACATCGGCTGCGTGCTGGCCAAGCTGCGCGGACCCAAGGGGGACGTGCCGCCCCACGTGCTCATGCCGCATCCCATCGGCAACACCGGCGGCAACATGCCGCACGGGCAAACCGCCGGCTTTCTGGGCAAGACATTCGACCCGTTCGTGCTGAACGCCGATCCGTCCGATCCGAATTTCCGGGTCCCGGACCTGCTGCCGCCGGATTATCTTTCCGCGCTGCGCGTCGACCGCCGCCGCAACTGGCGCGAGATGATCGACCGCACGGTGAGCAAGTTTGAAACTTCGCAGGATGCCCGCTTGCTCGACGCGACGTTTCATCAGGCATACACGCTCATGTCATCGCAAAAAGCGCGCGAAGCGTTCGAACTGGCCAAGGAGCCGGAAGACACACGCCGCCGGTACGGCCAGAACCGCTTCGGACAGAGCTGCTTGCTCGCCCGGCGCCTCATCGAAGCGGGCGTGCGCTTTGTGACCGTCAACATGTTCGAGACCGTGTTCGACGAGATCACCTGGGACATTCACGGATCCAAGCCCTTCAGCCCCATCAGTTGTTATCGCGACCTGGTGGGTCCCATGTTCGACAACGCGTTCAGCTCGCTGCTCGAAGACCTGCAGAACCGCCGCATGCTGGATAACACGATGGTGGTCGCCATGGGAGAATTCGGGCGCACGCCGAAAGTGAATCCCGCCGGCGGCCGCGACCACTGGCCACAGTGTTGGTCGATCGTGATGGCCGGCGGCGGCATCAAGGGCGGACAGGCAGTAGGCGCATCCGACGACATCGGCGCCATGCCCAAGGACCGTCCTACCACGCCTGCGCAAATCGCCGCAACCATCTACCACGCGCTAGGCGTTCCACTGGAACTGGAGTTGCCCGGCGCGCAGAGCCGCCCGATTCCTTTGGTCGATCGCGGCGTCGAGCCCATCAAAGAGTTGTTTACGTAGGACAGGCGTTCTCGCCTATCCGTTGCCCAAGGATTTCGGAATCATGTGTAAGCCTCTAACGCTCCTTGTTGCGGTATGCGGAATCCTCTCCGCCGCCGACAACCTGACCATCCTCCCCAGCACCATCGAGCTCAACGGCCCGGAAGCGCGCCACCACCTGCTGGCCCAAGTGGCTCTCGGCGATCACCAGGAAGACTGGACGCGGAAAACCGAGTGGCGCTCCTCCAATCCCAAGGTTGCCATCGTCGACGCTAACGGTGAAGTCCGCCCCATGTCCGATGGCGAAGTGACCATCACCGCCACTGCCGTTGGCCACAGCGCGAGCGCGACTGTGCGCGTAAAGAATTGGCAGGTTCCCTACACCTGGAGCTTCCGTAACGATGTAATCCCGGTGATGACCAAAGTCGGCTGCAATCAAGGCGCGTGTCACGGAGCGCTCGCCGGGAAAAATGGCATGAAGCTTACCCTGCGCGGCTATGATCCCGATCTCGATTACGACACGCTCACGCGCCAATCCGTCGGCCGCCGCATCGACCCCGAAGAGCCAGCGCGAAGCTTGATGCTGCTCAAGCCCACGATGATGGTGCCGCACGGCGGTGGCCGGCGCTTCGACGCCAAATCGCTCGCGTACAAGATCCTGTCGGGATGGATCGCCGAGGGCACGCCCCGCCCGCGCGACGACGATCCGCAAGTGACGGGTCTGGAAGTCCTCCCCGCCGCCTCGCGCCTGTCCCCGGGAGCTGAGCAGCAGCTTGTGGTGCGCGCCAAATACTCCGACGGGCAGGTGCGTGACGTCACGCGCTGGGTGAAGTTCAGCTCGAGCGACGAAGGCGTGGCGTCGGTGGACGACCTGGGCCACGTGAAGATGAACGGGAACGGCGAGGCGGCCATTACACTCTGGTATTCCAGCCGCGTGCTTTATGCGCGCGTCAGCGTGCCCTATCCCAATAAGGTGGACGCCGCGGCCTACGAGAAATTTCCACGCCACAACTACATCGACGACCTGGTTCTCGACAAGCTCAAGACGCTCAACATCGCGCCTTCGCCGCTCTGCGATGACTCGACCTTCATACGCCGCGCGTATCTCGACGCCACCGGAATTCTGCCCACCGCGGAGGAAGTGGAGGACTTCCTCGCCGACAAGTCGCCTGACAAACGGCAAAAGCTGATCGACCATCTGCTCACACGCGATGAGTACGTAGATTACTGGGCCTACAAATGGTCCGATCTGCTGCTGGTATCGAGCCGCAAGCTGCGGCCGAATGCCATGTGGTCGTTCTACTACTGGATTCGCGACAGTGTGAAGAACGACAAACCGTGGGACCAGTTCGCGCGCGAGATTTTCACGTCATCCGGCAATACCCGGCAGAACGGGGCATTGAACTACTACGTGATCCACAAAGACCCCATCGACATCGCCGAGAACGCTACGCAGGCCTTTCTAGGCCAGCACCTGACCTGCGCCCGCTGCCATAATCACCCGCTCGAGAAGTGGACGCAGAAGCAGTATTACGAGTTCGCCAATCTGTTTTCGCGCGTTGGCGAGAAGAACGGCGACGAGCCAGGCGATATCGTGATCTTCGCCAAGGCGTCCGGCAATATCAATCACCCCCGGCTGCTCAAGCCGCTCGCGCCTACGCCGCTCGATGGCACGCCCATACCTCTCGACTCGCCTGTCGATCGCCGCCTGCCCTTCGCCAAATGGCTCACGAGCAAAGACAACGTCTACTTTCAGCGCGCCATCGTGAATCGCGTCTGGGGAAACTTTATGGGACGCGGCATAGTCGATCCGGTGGATGACGTGCGCGCTACCAACCCGGCATCGAACCAGGAGTTGCTCGATGCGCTATGCAAAGATTTTGCCGATCACGGCTTCGACGTGAAGCGCCTGGTTCGCGCCATCATGAATTCGGCGGCGTACCAGTTGTCGTCAGAAGCCAATGCCACGAATCAGAACGACAACAAATACTATTCGAAGTACATCGTGAAGCGGCTGCCAGCGGAAGTGTTGCTGGACGCCATGTCGCAGGTGACCGGTGTACCGACGCAATTCAGCGGTTATCCTTCCGGAGAGCGCGCGCTTCAGTTGCCCGACACGCAGGTGAAGTCGGAGTTCCTGGCTTCATTCGGGCGTCCGCCGCGCATTGTGTGCGATGCCGCCGAACGATCCAGCGCACCGAGCGTGGCTCAGGCGCTGCACGTCATCAATGGCGACACGCTGAACCGCAAGCTGATGGCGCCGGATGCCTACCCGGCGCTGGCCATCAAGCTTGGCTTGTCCGATTCTAAGACGCTGGACCACCTGTTTCTTTCGGCATACGGCCGCTACCCGACAGAGTCCGAGAAGCCACCCATGCTGGCAGCGCTCCGCAAAGCGCGCGAGGCGCCAGGTTCGGCGGACGTGCAGCGCGAGACGCGGCGCCAGGCGCTCGAAGACATGATGTGGGCTACGCTCACGAGCAAAGAGTTCCTATTCAACTACTGATGCGACGCCGAATCCCGGATAACCGCTGGCTGACGCGCGCGGCTCGGAAATGTTATCGAGCCGCGACCGTGAGGGAGCGGTGTTCTCTGTTGCCGCTGCTGTTCCTGGCATCGGGATGGGCCCTTGCCGCGCAAGACTCCCCCTCCTTCGCCAAAGACGTCTCCCCGGTCTTCGCTGCCAACTGCGCCGGCTGCCACGGCGCAAACGTTCGCATGGGAAGCCTCAGTCTCGATACCTACGAGGGCGTCGAGAAAGGCGGCAATCACGGCATGATCATCGAGCCCGGCAAGAGCGCCGAGAGCCGCCTGTACCTGATGATCGCCGGCAAGCTCTCACCCGCCATGCCTCTCAGCGGCAAACCGCTGGCCGAGGGCGATATCGAAGTCATCCGGAAATGGATCGATGCCGGCGCCAAGCCGCCCACTCCGGCCGAGGCTCAGGAGCTCGCCGCGCGTCTCGCGCAGCCCGCCATCCCGGATATCAAGCCAAAGACCGCGGTGAAGCCGCAAATCGGCGCGCTGGCGTACAGGCCTGACGGCAAGCTGCTTGCGCTGGGGACGTATAAAGAGGTCCGGCTCACCGATCCCGTTACCGGCGCGACCATCGCCACGCTCACCGGACATGCCGAAGCCATTCGCACCCTGGCATTTTCGACCGATGGAAAACTGCTGGCCGCCGCCGGCGGATTACCGGCCCGCTCCGGCGAAGTCAAAATCTGGGATGTCGAAGCCCGCAAAGAGCTGCGCACCATCAAGGGCCATAGCGACTGCATCTACGCCGTAACGTTCTCGCCGGACGGCAAGAGCATCGCCACTTCGAGCTACGACAAGCTGATCAAGCTGTGGCGCGTCGAGACAGGGCAGGAAATCCGCACACTCAAAGACCATATCGACGCCATCTATGCGCTCGCCTTCACGCCCGACGGCCAGCGGCTCATCTCCGGCGCCGCCGACCGCACCGTGAAAGTCTGGGACGTCTCGACCGGTGAGCGGCTCTACACCATGAGCGAGCCGCAGGACGGGCTGAACACTATTGCGCTCGATCCCACTGGAAAATTCGTCGCGGCCGGCGGGCTCGATAAGACGATCCGCGTATGGTCGCTGGGCCCCAAGGGTGGCACGCTGGCCCATTCGCTCATCGCGCACGAGGACGCCATCCTGAAACTCGCTTACTCGCCGGACGGCAAACTGCTGGCGTCGAGCGCCGCCGACCGGACCATCAAGATTTTCAAGACCGACGAGTTCACCGAAATCAAAACGCTCGACCATCAGCCGGACTGGGTGATGTCGCTCGAATTCGCGCCCGACGGCAAGACCTTTGCCGCCGGCCGTTACGATGGTTCTCTGGAGATTTACAACGTCGGGCAGATTTTGAATGCGCCGGTTCATCAGGCGCACAATCTGAACCACTGAGGTTTGGTATGAAACACATTCTGCTCTTTGCCACCATGGCCGCGGCTGTTTTCGCGCAGACCTCGACCGAATGGCCTACCGGCAACCGCACGACGCCACCAACCATCAACGCGGTCTCCCCGCTGGGTGTACCACGCGGCGCGATTATCGAGATGAATGTGGACGGCCTGAATCTTGCCCGGGCCAGCGCTGTGTATTTCAGCGAGCCGGGCATCAAAGCGCGCATCCTGCGCATCAAGGAGCTGCCCGATCTTCCGGATATCCGCCTGGGCTCGAATGGCACTCCCTCGACCGTGGATCTCGGTCCGCTGCCTCCGCGAAATCAGGTAACGCTCGAAGTGGAAGCCAATCCGGATGCTCCCATCGGCACCGTGGCCATGCGTCTGCAAACTCCGCTTGGCACAAGTCCCGCCGCCAGAATTACCATTGAGCCCTATTACGGCGAGAGCCCCGACCGCGAGCCCAACAACACGCCCGACGAGGCGCTCGAAACTTATCTGCCCACCATCCTGGTCGGCGCGATCTCCAAACCCGGAGACTTGGATTACTACAAGATCAAGGTCAAAGATGGCGAGCAGCTTGTCTTTCAGAACTCCGCCCGTGACTTGAGTTCGAGCCTCCAACCGGTGGTCGGTATCTACGACGCCAATCAGAACCTGGTGAAGGAATTCGGCGAGGATGGCGGACGCGACACCAGAACGTTCGCGTACCAGTTTGCGAAAGGCGGAACCTACTATATCCGCGTGTCGGATTACGAGGAAGGCGGCAATGCCGGCCACTTCTATCGCATCAAGGTCGGACATTTCCCGCTGGCAGTGGCGGCATTTCCTTTGGGATTACAGAAGGGCAAGACCGCCGCAATTCATCTCACCGGCTACAATCTGGGCGCCGACAAAATCGCAGTGAAAGGCGAGCCTTCGCCCGAGGACATGCGCGCCGTTATCTTCCGGCCCGAGGCGCCGAAGGGTCCGTCATTCAATCGCGTGAAGCTGGCGTTGGGCAATGAGCCCGAGATCATGGCCACCGGCGAAAACGCCGCGCTCGCGCAGGCGCAGACTATGGCAGCTCCCGCAACGGTGAATGGCAAGCTCGAAGCCGCCGAGAACTACTACCGCTTCCACGCGCGCAAGGGCGAGAAACTGGTCTTCGAGGTGAATGCCAACCGGCTGGGCTCGCCGCTCGATTCGCTGCTGGAGATTCTCGACACCAAGGGCGCACCCGTCGAGCGCGCCACCATCCGCTGCGTGCTCGAAACCTCCATCACACTTGCCGACCGCGACTCCGCAAGCCGCGGCCTCCGCCTTCTTTCGCCTACCGGATTAGCAGTGGGCGATTATCTGATGGTGGGTGCGGAGATCATTCGGGTGGAAGCCATGCCGCGTGGCCCGGACGACGATTTCACTTTCACTGCCTTCGGCGATCAGCGGCTCGCATATCTCGATACCACAGCGGAGGCGCACGCTGTCGACCAGGCGGTCTATAAGGTCCAGATTTATCCGCCGGGCGCGCAATTCGCGACCAACGGGTTACCAACCGTGCATCTGCCGTTCCGCAACGATGACGGCGGCCCCGGCTATGGCAAGGATTCGCTGCTCCAATTTACCGCTCCCGCCGATGGCGATTACATCGTGCGCTTGCGCGACGTGCGCAAGCTCAGCGGTCCGGATTATGCGTACCGTCTGACAGTAAGGCAGCCATCTCCCGATTTCATGCTGAGCGTGTCGCCGCGCAATCCCAACGTTCCCGTGGGCGGCCGCATTCCCATTACCGTGACCGCGCTGCGGCTGGATGAATTCGACGGACCCATCGAGGTTTCGCTGAAGGACGTTCCCACGGGCCTGCACGCCACAAATGGCGTGATTAGGCCGGGCGAGATCAGCACCACGCTCCTGCTCAGCGCGGACGATAACGCAAAGTTGGACCGTGCGGCGCCGCTCGAAGTGATGGGGCGCGCGCAGCTCGCGAGTCAGTGGGCCGAGCGCCGGGCCGATCCCGAGGACAGGCTGAAACTCATTTCTCTGATGCCCAAACCGGACATCGTCATGACCGCCGAAACCAAACAAGTGGTGATCGAGCCGGGTGGCACGGCCGAAGTCGAAGTCGCCATCCAGCGCAATAACGAGTACGGCGGCCGCGTGCCGGTGGAAGTGCGCGACCTGCCGCCGGGGGTGCGCGTGCTGGACGTCGGCCTCAACGGCGTGCTGATTAACGAGACCGAGAACCGCCGCAAATTCGTGCTGGCGGCGCTACCGGATGCGCGGTCGATCGAGCAGCCCATCATCGTGGCGGGTGACATCGAAACGCGCGCGGGCGGCCAGCAGAATACGTACGCTGCCGAGCCGGTCATCCTGAAAGTTCAGCCGAAAATGCAGGCCAGCAGCTCGCTCGTGAACAGCGTCTTCCAGAAATCCACGGCGAACAAATAATGTCGCACACAGCTCTGCTGAAGCAGGCCCTGGCCGCGGGTGAGGGCGTGGTTCGGCTCGCGCCCTGCTGGGTGCCGCGTTCATTTCTCATGCCGGGCGGGCGTTTGAAGCTTGACCCGCGCGATCTCTACGCGCTGGGCGCTCACCGCGGCGGCATCGACGAGCGCTGGTTCGCATCCACCACCAAAGCGCTGAACGGCCCAGCCACGCCGGAAGACGAGGGCCTGAGCTACATCGCATGCGATGCCCACCGCGTCCTGCTGAAGGAAGCCATGGAAACATTGGGTGACGAATTCCTGGGCGCGGGCGTGATGCGCGAGCAGAGCGGATGGAACGTGCTCTGCAAGTTTTTCGACAATCTCGGCCCTATCCCGCACCACATGCACCAGTCGGAAGCGGACGCGCGCAAAGTGGGCCAGCACGGCAAGCCCGAAGCTTATTACTTCCCTCCGCAATACAACCTGACCGATAACAATTTCCCGTACACCTTCCTGGGCTTGGAACCTGGCACGACGAAAGACGACATCAAGCACTGTCTCGAACGCTGGAACGAGGGCGACAACGGAATCCTGTTTCATTCGAAAGCCTACAAGCTGAAAACCGGTACGGGATGGCAGCTCGATCCCGGCATTCTGCACGCTCCCGGCTCGCTCGTCACCTACGAACCGCAGGTGAACTCAGACGTCGGCGCCATCTTCCAATCCATGGTGGAAGGGCGTCCCATGCCGTGGGATCTGCTGGTGAAGGATGTGCCGCCGGAGCATCATCAGGATCTCGACTACATCGTCGGCATGCTGGATTGGGAGGCGAATGTCGATCCCGAATTCGTCAAGCATCGGCTCTTCCATCCGCGCCCGGTGAAGGCTGAGGAGGAAATGGCGGAGGCGGGATATTCCGAGAAGTGGATCGCGTACTCGACCGGCTACTATTCGGCCAAGGAGCTCACGGTGTTTCCCGGGCGCTCGGTCGCGATCCGCGATGCGGCTGCCTACGGCTTGATCCTGGTGCAAGGCCGCGGCTCGGTCGGCAAACTGGAGGTGGAAACGCCGTCGGTCATCCGTTACGGTCAGATGACCCAGGACGAACTGTTCGTCACCGCCGCGGCGGCCCAGCGCGGCGTCACCGTGTCCAATCGCAGCGACAAAGAAGATCTGGTAATGTTGAAGCATTTCGGTCCGGGCAATCCGGACGCGAAAGGACTCAAGAAATGAAATACGGTGTCAACACCTTCATCTGGACCGTCAGTTTTACGCGCGAGAACTTTCCTTTGCTGCCCGAAATTAAGCGCCATGGCTTCGATGGCATCGAGGTTTCCATGTTCCATCCCGCGGATTTCGCGCTGAAAGATATTCGCGAAGGGCTCAAGCAGAACAACCTGGAATGTACGATCTGCTCCGTGATTCCGAAGGGGCTGAGCGTTATCTCCGACGATGCGGCCGTACGGCAGAAAACGCGCACGCACCTGGAAGATTGCGTCAAGGCTACCGCCGAGGTTGGCGCCAAGATCATCGCCGGGCCACTCTATTCGCCCGTCGGTTATCTGCCCGGGCGGCGGCGTACGCAGGATGAGTGGAAGTGGGCGGTGGAGTGTTACCAGTCGCTGGGCCCGGTACTCGCGCGGCATGATGTCATTGCCGCCATCGAGCCGCTGAACCGCTTCGAGACCTACTTTTTGAATACCGCGGCCGATGCCGTGGCGTTGTGCGATCAAATCAACCACCCGAATGTCGGGATTCTGTTTGATACCTTCCATGCCAATATTGAAGAGAAAAACATCGGACAGGCATATCGCACCGTAGCGCGACACCTGAAGCACGTACACACCTGCGAGAACGATCGCGGCATTCCCGGCTCGGGCCACGTCGAATGGAACGAGGTGTTCCAAGCTCTGCGCGACATGCGCTACGATGGCTGGCTTACGATTGAAAGCTTCGGCTTCTCGCTAGGCGAACTTTCCGCCGCAGCTTCGATCTGGCGCGATATCGCGCCAACACCTGAGTCGATCGCGTTCGAGGGCGTGAAGTTTCTGAAGCAGAACATGGCAACTGCCGCCGCGAGATAGTAGTGGCACAGGCATTCTTGCCTGTGCGATTTTTGATCTTATGCGCACCACTCGCAGACAACTCATCGGCGCAATGGCGGCAGCTACCGCCTTCGCCGCACAAGGAAAAAACAAGGTGACCAAATACATCCGCTACCGCCACGGCTCCACTACCGCTTACGGCATTCTGGACGGCGACACCGTCCGCGAATTGCGCGGCGATCTCTTAGGCGATCGCAAAGAAACCGGCACGAAGCGCCGGTTGGCCGATGTGAAGTTGTTACACCCGTGCGAACCGCCCAAGATTCTCGCCGTTGGACTGAATTACAAGAGCCATCTCGGCGATCGCAAGCCGCCGGAACACCCGGAAATCTTTTACAAACCGATTACTGCCCTGCAGCACCCCGAAGAGAACATCGTGATTCCGCCGTCGGCCAAAAACGTCCATTACGAAGGCGAACTGGTGCTGGTAATCGGCAAGCGCGTGCGGCGCGCTTCAATAGACGAAGCCCGTGAGGCCATCTTCGGCATCACCTGCGGCAACGATGTGAGCGAACGCGACTGGCAGGGCGGCCCTGAGAAAGACCTGCAGTGGTGGCGCGCCAAAGGCGCCGATACGTTCGCGCCGCTTGGTCCGGTGATCGTGCACGGCCTCGACTACGGAAATCTGCTCTTACAGACCCGCCTCAACGGCAACGTTGTGCAAAAGCAGTACACTTCCGACCTCATCTTCGATGGCCCCACCATCGTAAGCTGGATCAGCCAGTGCGTTACGCTGACGCCCGGTGACGTGATCTACACTGGGACGCCCGGCCACACCAGCCGGATGAACGAAGGCGACGTCGTGGAAGTCGATATCGAGGGCATCGGCATGCTGCGCAATCGCATCGCCGTGACCTGAAAGGTAGACTGCGTTAGTGCCAGAGTGTGCTTGCACTCGCTGTGGCTGAGCGGTAGGTCGCCGGCTCGAGCACCTTCTGCACCCGCTCCAGCAGGCCATCCGAAGTAAATGGTTTGGGCAGGAAGCCCAGCGCGCGATCGAGAATCTTAACGCGCACCACATCGGAATCGGTGCATCCCGACATGAACAACACCTTCAGGTGCGGGCGGATAGCCAATATCTGCTCGGCCAGGTCCGGACCGCTGATATCCGGCATGATCACGTCGATCAGCATCAGGTCGATCGCAAGATCCTGCCGTTCCGCCATACGGAGCGCCGTCTCCGCGCTATGAGCCATCAAAACGCTATAATCGCCGCACTCCAGCATGCACTTGATGACGCCAAGTACGGAAAGATCGTCGTCAACCACAAGAATTGTCTTAGGTTCAGGTACCGGATTGGAAGTTAACATATCATTAGTCCTTAACTAAAGTCCTTAACTAACTTTGGCTATAATTGTCGCGCTGGATGAAGGAATATTCAAGCAAACTTTCTGATGTCTTTGGATATTTGCGGTGGTTAACTAAGCGTTGCTAACTTTGGTTAACTCATAAAGTGGCGTGTGATTAACTGAGGACTTTGTCGATCACTTTGCCGCCGAAGTCAGTGAGTTTTTCGTTACGTCCGTTATGCAGATACCAGAGCCGATTTTGATCGAGTCCCAACAGTTGCAGAATTGTCGCGTGGAAGTCGCGCATGTGATATCGCTCACCTACGCCGCGCAATCCGAATTCGTCGGTTTCCCCCACCAGGCGTCCACCCTTCACGCCGCCCCCCGCGAACCACATAGTAAAGCCGTGGGGGTTGTGGTCGCGCCCGTTGCCGCTCTGCGACATCGGCAGCCGGCCGAACTCACTGCCCCAGACTACGAGGGTGGAATCCAGCAGCCCGCGCTGCTTCAGGTCCCTTAAAAGTGCCGCGATGGGCTGGTCCGTGTGACCGCACATCTTCTCGTGGTTGAAGACCAGATCTTTGTGCGCATCCCACTGCATGATGATCGGCCCGCCGCCGGAGTAAAGCTGCACGAAGCGCACGCCGCGCTCCACCATCCGGCGCGCCAGCAGGCACCGCGTTCCGAAGTCGGCCGTGTGCTTCTGGTCCAGGCCATACATGCTCTTGGTGGCCTCGCTCTCCTGCGAGAGATCGACGGCTTCGGGCGCGTGGCTTTGCATCTTGAACGCCAGCTCGTAGGAACTAATGCGCGCCGCCATTTCACTGTCGCCATCGGCGGTGTCGAGATCGTTCATCTTCTGCAACAAATCGAGCGTGGCGCGCTGCCGCTCGGGCGTCATGCCAGCGGGCGGTTTCAGATTCAGGATGGGATTCGGGCCGCTGCGCAAGAGCGTGCCTTGATAAACGGCGGGCAGAAATCCCGCGCCCCAGCACGGCGTTCCACCTTCGGGCGTACCCTCGGGTTGCGGCATCACAACATAGGCCGGCAGATTGTCGCTCTCACTACCCAGTCCATAGGTGATCCACGAACCCATGCTGGGATAACCCATGAGAATGCGTCCGGTGTGTACCTGGTACATCGCCGGGGCGTGCACCACACTCTCTGTGTAGAAGGAGCGCACGAAGCACATGTCATCCACGCACTCGGCGAGATGTGGAAACAGCGACGAAACGTCGATGCCGCTCTGTCCGTATTTTTTGAACTGCCATGGCGACGCCAATAGCGGCGTGTCGCCATTGGTGAACTGGCTAGGCACTTTGCCGAAGCTCTCGGGAAGCTGCTGGCCCTCGAACTTCTTGAGCGCCGGTTTGGGATCGAACGTGTCGATGTGGCTGGGCGCACCCACCATAAACAGAAAGATCACCGACTTGGCTTTGGCCGGGAAATGCTGCGGCTTAGGCGCCAGCGGATTCACGCGCGTGGTGGCGAAGCCCTCGCGCTCCAGCAGGTATTGCAGGGCCAGCGCACCAAATCCGTGCGCGGCCCGCGTCAGCACGTCGCGGCGCGTGATGGCCGGGCGAATGTGCTCCATGGCCGTTTCTCGCGAATCCTTAGGGGACATAGACAAACTCATTTCGATTGAAGAGTGCCAGACAGAAATCCGCCAGCGTGCCGCCGCCCGCCAGGAACTGCTCGCCCATCTTCATCTCGACCGGCTTGGGCGGGCGCGCCAGCGCCAGCTTGTACACGCGCCGCAACTGAAACGCGCGGTCCTTGTGGCATTCCCGCTCGAGGCGTGCTGCAAAACGGTTCGACTCCTCGCGCATGAAATTGCTGTTGAACAACGATAGCGCCTGCAGCGCGTGTGTGCTCACCGGCCGCATGGGGCACGACGTCATGGTATCCGGCTGGTCGAACGCCGCCATCATGGGTAGCCGCACCGTCCGCTTGTTCAACAGGTACAGGCTGCCGCGGTCCTGCTCGAACTCGCCCGGCGTCACCGGCCACAAGCCATCACGCTCGCTTTCGGTAAAGATCAGATCGTAGACTTCCTGCTCGATGGGCACGCGGACGGGCTTGCCGCCAAGACGGGGATTGAGCGCGCCCGAGACCGCCAGCACGCTGTCGCGGATGATCTCGCCTTCCAGTCGCTTGCGATTCATGCGCCAGTAAAGCTTGTTATCGGGATCGATCTTGGCTTTCGCGTCATCCACGGCCGAGGCCTGCTGATAAGCGCTGGATAACACGATCATGCGGTCGATGGCCTTCACGCTCCCGTTGCGCTCCATGAACTCGACCGCTAGCCAGTCCAGCAACTTCTGATTGGTCGGCCGTTGCCCCAGCACACCGAAATCGTTCGGGGTGGCCACGATCCCCGTGCCCATGCGGAACTGCCAGATCCGATTGACCATCACGCGCGCCGTCAACGGATGCTCCGGCGAGGCCAGCCAGTTGGCAAGCGCCGCGCGCCGTCCAGCCGCATTACTAGGAATCTGGACGTTATCCGTATTGAGCACCGTGAGGACGCCCGGCTCGACTTGCCCCATCTTGTGCTTCACGTCGCCGACTTTGAGAATGTAGGTCGGGGGCGCGGGTTTGTCGCTGTCCGCAACCGCGTAAGCGGCAGGCGGCGTATCGGGCTCGGTCATCTCGATTTCATGCAGCTTCTTGCGCAGCGCGGCGCGTGGCTCCCGCTCCGCCGGCGTGAGCGCGTCCACCACTTCGCTCCACAGCGGCTCAATCTGCTCTTCGGCGTTCTTAGCGAGCGTCTGCTGTTCCGGCGTGCGCTTGTCTTTGGGGATGTCGAGCGCTTCACGAAGCTTGGGATCAAGCTGCGCGAGCTTTTTCTCGTTCAGAACGGCACGCGCCCGCTTCTCGATGTCGGCGATTTTCTTCTTTACCGGTTCCAGGCGCGCCTCGTAATCTTTTTTCGCCCAATAGTAGGCCGCCTTCTGATCGGCGTTGGCGATCTCGACGTCTTTCAGCTCGGTCGAAGCAAAGATCGCCTGCAAGCTGTAGTAGTCCGATTGGAGGATGGGATCGAACTTGTGATTGTGGCAGCGCGCGCAACCCACGGTCAGCCCCAGAAATACCGATCCGATCGCGCCCGACATTTCCGTAACGATTTCCTGCCGGTTGACCTCTTCATCCTGGTTGCCGCCCACCAGGTGGATCGGTCCGGCACGATGGAAGCCAGTCGCAATCAGCGCTTCGTGATTGCCCGGATACAGCTCGTCGCCGGCGATCTGTTCCTTCAGAAAGCGATCGTACGGCTTATCGTTATTGAACGCTTGGACGACGTAATCGCGGTACCGCCACGCCTGCGCGCGCTGTTCGTCCAGCTCATAGCCATTGGTATCGGCATAGCGCACCACGTCCAGCCAGCGCAACGCCCAGCGCTCGCCATAGTGCGGCGAGGCGAGCAAGCGGTCGACCACTCTCTGGTAGGCATCCGGGCTCTTATCGCTCAGGAACGCGTCGATCTCGCCTGGCTCCGGCGGCAAGCCAGTCAGGTCGAACGTCACCCGGCGCAGCAGGCGCTCGCGGTCCAGCGGCTTCGAAGGGGTGAGTTTTTTCTCCTGCAGCGCCTCCAGTATGAAAGCGTCAATAGGATTGCGAACCCACGGGCTCTTGAGGTCCGGCACCGCGCTCCTGGCGGGCTTCTGGAACGCCCAGTAATGCCGCCGCGCGATGACCGACGCGACATCCTTGTCGGTCCAGGCAAATGCGGAGAGGGCGAGGAAAACCAAAGCAGCCGACGCGGCGCGCGTTCGAAACATTCTTCAGTATTATATCGGTTCCTGTCCTCAATCCGCGTTTTCCCGCGCCTGGGGAGTGATCCCGAACGTCCGCTTCTCCGCCCCGCGGAGCACAACGATTTCGGACCGCACCCCCACCTCGGTCTCCGTTAGCAGCCTGTGCAGATGGTCGATCCCCGCCACCGGACGCCCCGCGAAACTGAATATTATGTCTCCGCGCAGTAACCCCGCCGCAGCCGCCGGGCTCGATTGCTGTACTTCCCCGATGCGCACCCCACTCTCCACCGGCAAACCATGAAACCGCACGATACGGCGCGCCAGCGGCACATCCTGACCCACCACGCCGATGTGCCCGCGCCGGATGAAGCCGTCTTTTATCAGTTTCGCAGCAACGAATTTGCCGGTATTAATGGCGGTCGCGAAGCAAATGCCCTGTGCGCCCCGGATCACGGCGGTGTTCACGCCAATCACCTCGCCACGCGATGTAACCAACGGCCCGCCGGAGTTGCCCGGGTTAAGAGCGGCATCGGTCTGGATGACGTTGTCGATCAGCCTTCCCGACTGCGCGCGCAATGAACGGCCCAGCGCACTGACCACTCCCGAGGTGACGGTGCACTGGAACCCGTAAGGGTTGCCGATAGCGATGACGAGCTGTCCCGGCCGGATCTGCTGCGAATCGCCCAGCATCACCGGCACAACGTTCGGCGCGGCGATGCGGATGACCGCAAGATCCGTATCGGGATCGTCACCCACCAGGTCCGCGCGATATCGCTGGCTGTCCGGGAGTGTCACGTCAATCCGTGACGAGCCGTGTACCACATGGCTGTTAGTCAGAATGAAACCGTCCGGCGTGAAAATGAAACCGGACCCGCTGCCGCCCGCTTCCCTCCCCCGAGTACGGTGGCGCGTTTCGATATTCACCACCGAGGGGCTGACTCTTTCGGCCGCGCCGATGACCGCCCGAGAATAAGCGTCCAGCAGTTCATCGTCGCTCGCGACCTCGTGCGGCGCGCGTTGAGGTTCGGGCGCCAGGCTGTCGTGAGACACATTTTCCAGAGTGCGAGACATGCTTTTTTGATGAGCGGGAAACGCCGCGGGATTCAGGCCCGGCGCTGCAACGCGCGCCAAATGAAAAACACCGGTACGCCGCTCGCAACAATCAGAAACGCGACCGTCGATGGCCCCGGCTGCGTGATCCACGTGTTGCCCACGAACCACAGCGCCACTGCCACAAACAGCGCCGGCGTGACCGGATAGCCCCACATGCGATACGGCCGCGCGCGATCCGGAAACTTGCGGCGGAGGATCACCACCCCGGCAACCGCCAGCCCATAGAAAAACCAGGCCGCGATCATGGCGTAAGACACCAGCGTTTCAAACGATCCCGTCAGAATCAGCGCCGCGGTCCAAATCGCCTGCGCCACGATGCCGAACGACAACGTCTGATAACGCGGGTGGATGGCGGCCAACTTCTGAAACATCAGGCCGTCCTGCGCCATGGCGAACAACAGGCGCGGGGCAGTCATGATGAAACCATTGATGGCGCCGGCGATCGAAAGCAGGATGGTCAGCGAGAGGATCGTGCCGCCTGCTGGTCCCAGCGTCCGCTCGGCGACTGCCGCACCGGTGCGATCGCTGGTGGCGATGACCTCCACCGGCAGCACCCGCATATACGCGACATTGGCCAGCGTATAGATCGCAACGATGGCCGCCAGCCCCAGCCCCAGACTCAGTGGAATATTCCGCTTCGGGTTTTGGATTTCACCGGCCACATTACTGAGGCTGGGCCAGCCGTCATAGCACAGAACCACCGCCACCATGGCCACGCCCGCGGCACTCCAGGTAAAACCTGCGCCGGATAGCGACCAATCGGCCGCCACCTTCCCACGGTTGGGAAGAAATGCGCTGCCCACCACCATGGCGAGGCCCAGAATCTTCAGCGCCGTGAGGAGTCTCTGTACCGCTGCCCCAAGGCGGATGCCCAGGTAATTGGCCGCGGAGAGGGCCGCGATCAGCCCCAGCGCGATCACCTTCGACGTCAACGGGCTCAACGGCACAAAGTACCCGAGCGTGATGGAAAAGCTGACCGCGAGCCACGCCATGGCCGCCGAGAGCACCACCAGCGCAAAAGTCCAACCACAGAGAAAGCCGGCCAGGGGCCCGTAGGACTCGCGCAGATACACGTAATGCCCGCCGGTCTCGGGCATCATGGCCCCCATTTCGGCATAAGCCAGGGCGCCGAAAAAGACCAGTACTCCGCTCGTGATCCAGACCGTGAGAATCAGGGGCGCCGAGGGCAGCGCCTGAGCCACCAGACGCGGCACCAGAAAAATTCCCGCGCCAATCACGATGCCCAGCACAATGGCGGCGGAATCGATCAGTCCGAGTGTCCGCGGCAGTGCGGTCATCTTCGCAGGCGCCGATCTCACGGTGCTCATGGCTCAACGTCGTCCTGCAGCGGATTCCGGGGAAGGGCATAGCAGGCGATCGGAAAACGAAGGATTAGCGGAAACTCGAACGCCCGGCGCGGCACCTCAAGATAGTACCGCCTTCGCGGCGGCGTCTGAGAAGGCCCAGTTCAGGACGAGGCTGCATGCCAAGCGCCTACTGGGACATTGTAGGGGCGAGGCACGCCTCCCACTGCACGCGCGAGCGAAAGAGTATTCCCGCGCGCCGCAAACTCTCGCTAGGCAGACGCCCGGGCGACTTTGGGAGTCTCCACCTTGGGGGTCTCCACAGTGGGTGGTTCCACCTTGGCGGCCTCCACCTTCGCCGGTTCCGGCTTCTTAATGGGCGGGGACTTCACGATGTCGATGCTGCCTTTGAAATAGGCGCCATCATCGATAACGATTCCCGCAGCCTTGATGTCGCCGATCAGGCTCCCATTCCTTTGAATCGTGATCTTCTCGGAGACTTCCACGTTGCCCTGAACGTTTCCGGCGATTACCACCTCGCGCGCCCTGATGTGCGCCTTCACGTTCCCGCGTGGCCCGATGGTCAGGCGGTGTTGCAGTTCGAGCTTGCCCTCGACTTCGCCGTCCACATACAGTTCCTCGCGGCTGAAAATGTCGCCTTTGATGATCATCGAAGTCCCGATGGCTGCCGTGGAACTCGAGGCGGACGGCTTCTGGGCTTCCCCAGCCGGCGTTGGTGCTGCGGTGGTCTGCCGGGGCGGCTCTGTCTGAAAATTCCGGTTGGTATACGAGGCTGGTGGAGCTTCGTCGCGTTTATTCCACATAGCGTCTCCTGTAGCTGATTTTGATGGAAAGTAAATACCGGCACTTTTGTTGCCAGCATGACAACCTGAAGGGTTCAGTCACTTGCGCCGCGCCGCCGCTTCCTTCGCTGTAAGATTTACCAGCTTCCACACGTAAGATTTGCGCCGTCCCCTCCCGCGCGGCTGCTCCGGCGCCCGCAAGAATCACGCGTGAGCGGCTCCGCCACCAACTTACGCCCTTCCATTCCGAGCCGCCTATGACCCCCCAGCCTTGCAACGAAAACGGCGATAAAATCATTATCACTATCACTGTAGCAATGGCCAAACCGGGCCCTTTGCGGCATAACAAGCGCCGGACCGGCCGCAGTCTTGGTTGCAAGGAGCGCCACGAAGACGTAATGGATGAAGACTTGAGTTTCGGTTCGAAGATCGGGAGGGGCTTTCCGGACCACTCTTGATTCGCGGAGCGCCTGGAGCGGGACCGGCGGCGGGCGTAGACCTCGGCTACAGTGCGTCGAACACAGCCAGAAGTGCCTATTCCATGTCGTCTTTGCAAGTGTTCCGGGAGATCGTGTTGGCCGCCAGCGAGACGCCTGTGCCGGCCGCCACACAGTACGCGCTCATACCAAAGCCTGAGATTTCGTTGCCCACGATGATGTTGCCGCGCGACGGTGCCGTCCTTTCGGCGCGGGCCGCCAGATAAATTCCGCTACGTAGGAGGTCCGGCTGATCGGGCGCATAGTTGCATCCGAACTTCGCGGTGTTGCCGTCGCAGTGCGCCAGGTTGATGCGCCGCAGATGATTGCGCGCAATATGGTGCCGCTCGCCGATCACGAAGATGCCGCTGAACAGCGTGCCGTCCAATTCGTTCTCGATCAGTTCGATGTTCTCCGACCGCATGGCTGGATTGCTGTTGTTGAATACGATGCCCTGGTTGCCAAAAGGATAATGGTTCGCACCAAAACGGTTGATGCAGGCATTACGGCGCAATTCGCCATCGTGAAAACCGTCGAGATCGATGCACTTTCCGTTGACCTCTTCGAAGCGGTTGCGCGCATAGACCGTGTGTTCGGTATTACCGGCGGTATCGATGGCCACGGGCGTGGCGCCATGCTCGATGTCCACGTCTTCTAGCGGATAGCCGATCTCGGAACCGATATTTTCATCCACCAGAATGCGGGCGCCGTGGCCCACTTGAATGGCGTCCCGGCCGATGCGCGCGAAGTGGTTCGCGGCGATGCGGCCATTGGTGTTCTGCGGCGCCGTGCCGAGCGAGTGCGTCCAGATGCCATTGCCGCGCACGTTGCGCAGATCGCACTGCGTCACCGTGAAATCGCGCGCGCCCTCTTCCAGCAGAATACCGCCGGTGGCGTTGTTTCGGCCCGCCGCGGTGCGCGAACCCGAGTCCTCGATGCGCACACCTTCGATCCAAACATCGCGCGCGCGGCTCACCAAAATGGCAAAGCCCGGCACGTTTACGAACCGGACGCTCGAAATCCGGAGCGATACAGCGTCGATGGCCAGGATGCCGCTGCCCACCGTGAACCGCGCAAACGGCGTGCTGAATCCGGGCAGCCCGCCGCGCCGTTCGAGCACACTTCGGTTTCCATCGATGGTGAAGCCGGTGAAGCGCACACGCGACGCCCGCTCACAGCCAAAGATGGCCCGGCCGCAAAAGTGGTCCGACGCACGCAGGGTGGTGCCTGAGCCCGCGCCGCGAATCTCGAGATCGTGCGCGCCCGCGGGAATTTCGATTTCAGCCGAGATCTCGACTATGCCGGCCGGCAGATCGATCCTGCCCGTTCCGGCGGTGAGCGCGAGGCGTATAGCGGCTTCACCCGACGTCCCAGACCGCGCAGACGGCAGCGTAAGCAGCGCAGCGGCAGCCAGCACGACCGCCAGCGCCGCGGCCAGCCGCAACTACACCACCTCGATCGCGACCGGCGGAAAGCTCCGCGAACCCTGTCGCAGCTCGATCTGATGCGCGCCGTGCGCTAGATCCGACGGCAGCCGGAAATTGATCTCGAAACGGCCGTTCAGTGCGTCCGTCGAAAACCATGCGAGATCTTCCACTGGCTGGCCGTCCACGCTGGCGCTTACGACTTCGGCGTCGGCCAGGTCTTCCATCACCAGCTTCACGACGCCGCTTTCGATGCGCGCCCCGGCCAGCAGATTGGTTCCGTCGCTCACGGAGCAGATGCGCGGCACCATGGGTCCCGGAGGAATGACGCGCAGCCACACGGGCGGACATAGAGGCGCGCCCAGCCAGAGCGGTTCCACGGGCAAAAGGCCGGTGCGTATGCCGCGCGGCAGCAGCACGTTCAGTTGATTCAGGCCGCCCCACTCCGGCGGTCCGATATAGCAGGGAGTCCCCGGCGCTCCTTCGAAGGTCACATGCAAATCGTTCAAATCGCACTCGGGCGAGAGCTGCTCCATCCAGAAAGACACGTAGGAAAAGCGTCCGGACGCCGGCACCACCGGCTCGCCTGTGTGCGCGTCCGCACTCCGCTGAATCTTTGTCTTCGTGCCCGGGTTCGTGAGCCTGGCGCGCCACCCGTCCGGCTGCTTGCGCCACGTGGTCCACATGTACTGCGTGCCCGCGCCTTCCAGGGCGAGAAGCTGGAAATCGTGGTCGCGCGCGTAACCGGCAATTTCGTCGCGCGAGAACCGCACGCCCTCCCAGGTATTGGGCGCCTTGTTGCCCGGCGGCAGGCCGTTCAATTGCAGCCGCGCGATGCCGCCTGTCTTGAGCACGCGCCGGATTTCGTCAAAGTAAGCCAGCACCACCTCGCGGCTGGGGATGTGCTGGAACACGGCGTAGGAGTAGACGAAATCGAAATAGTCCGAGCTGAGCGGCGAAAGATCGGAGCCGTTGGTTGCGTGCACCCGGATGCTGCTCGCGCCGCCGAACCGCGCCTCGGCAAGCCGGATCATTTCATCCGACACGTCCACGCCGTGGATCTCGCCGAAGTTGCGGCTCATGGGCCGCATCAGCCGGCCCGGGCCGCAGCCGACCTCGAGCGCGCGCCGGGAATGCGGCGCGAGTTGCCGCGGCAGGCGCTTCAGTTCCTCTTCGAGCAGCCGCACCACGTCCCCGGCAGAGGCGAAAAACTCCTCGTCCTGCTGCCCGCGGCGGCCAAACGCTACGTAGTATCGGGCATCCTCGCGCGCACGCCCGTTCCAATCGGCGCGCATCTGTTCGAGAACTTCCGGGTCCGGCATCACTGGCTATTCTATCTTCAACAGACCTCAGCGCGATCGCTCCGGGTGAGATCGTTAGCGGTTCAACCGGAGTTGGGTCAAACAGACAGTGTGCCTCTACGGAACTGGAGCGGTATCAGCGCCGCAACGGCAACGTCTCAGTAGTGCCACGCCGCCGGGGGCTCGTCCGCGGGCGCATTTGACGCGATGTGATCCGCCATCTCTCGCACCAGGTCGGCGTATGACATCGGATACCAATCGTGCGTTTTGAGAGGCCGCCCGCTGATGACGGCGGCGCGCGAGGCCGGCCTCGCGGTGCGAAGGAAAGCTTCCAGCCGGTAGACGGCCAGATTCAGGAAGAACTTGTCCATATCGGGATTGTAGATGTGGATCTGTCCTGCCAGCGAGGACCCCACGTGTGCCCAATTCCGCTTGAGATAGTCGGTCAGATCGAAATCGTGTGCGCGCCAGTACTCCGCAACGTCATGGTCAATCACGCCGGTTTGCTCGTCCCACACCGGTTTGGGATAGCCGTCGGCAGCCCTCGGCCCCCACACCGCCTGCCAGTTGGCGTAGTCGCCGCCACCGCGCAGGCGGCTGCCCCGCGTGGTATTGAGCTGCGTCTCCTGCCTGACGGTGAAGTTGACCTGCCCGTCGGGCATGCGCTCGGACGGGCGTTCCTGCTGCACCCATTCCGAACGTGCGATCGTGAAGGCATTGCCGTCCTCGTAGAGATTGATAATCTCGTAACGGTGGAAATCCACCGGATCCGGGTAGAACGACCACGTGCCGCCGAAGATGTCGGGGTGATAGACCTGCAGTGCCAGTGCCTCCCAGCCGCCCGTGGAGCCGCCGGTGGTGACCCGCGCGTAGCTGCGCGGAATCACCCGGTACTTCGCCTCCAGGTAAGGTATCAACTCGGTGCGGATCGCGTCCCAGTAGGGCCCGCTGTTGGCTGAGTTCACCGCGTACGAATCGTCGTAATAGGGAGTCGGGTGCAGGATATTGATGGCGATCATGCGCGGGAACGAGTCGCTCATCCATGC
>JBGPKX010000046.1:0-22108 GCA_041486185.1 Bryobacteraceae bacterium
ACGCGCGAGATCGGCATTCTGAAATCGCTGGGCGCCTCCCGCGGATATGTGCTCGAGTTGATTGTCGCCGAAGCCTTCGTGATGGGCCTGTGCGGCACCATGGCCGGCATTCTCCTCAGCTTCGTGGCCCGCTGGCTGATCCTGACGCTGGTTCCGGCTTCGCTGCAGCAGGCCATCGCGTATGACTGGTGGCCCATCGCCGGCCTGATCGCGCTCTTTGCGTCGCTATTGGGCGCGCTCTATCCGGGTTTCCGCGCGGCGCGCCAGGATCCCATTGAAGCGCTGGCGTATGAGTGAAGCGCCTATCATCGAAATCCGCGGCCTGCGCAAAGTCTATCGCGTGGGCAAGGTGGATGTCGAAGCGCTGCGCGGCGTGGACCTCGACGTCGCCCGCGGCGAGTTCCTTTCGATCGCCGGGCCTTCCGGCTCGGGCAAGTCCACGCTGTTTCACATTGTAGGCGGACTGACGCCGGCCACCTCGGGCGTGGTACGCATCAGCGGTCAGGACGTTGGCGCGCTGTCCGACGCGGGCCGCACACGGTTGCGCAAAACCACCGTCAGCTTCGTATTTCAGAAATTTAACCTGCTGCCCAATCTGACCGCGGGCGATAATATTGCGCTGGCACGGTTTTTATCGGGGAAAGATCACGTACAAGACAAAGACGAGGCCGCACGCTTTCAGGAAGTGCTGAAGCTGCTCGGCATCGCGCAGCGCCTCGACCACAAACCGAGTGAATTATCCGGCGGCGAGCAGCAGCGCGTGGCCATAGCGCGCGCCATCGTGAACCACCCCGCCATCCTCCTGGCCGACGAGCCGACGGGCAATCTGGATTCCGTCAATTCGCGCGCCGTGCTCGAAATTCTGCGCGGGCTGAACGAGCGCCTGGGCCAGACTGTCCTCATGATCACGCACAATCCCGATGCCGCCGCATTCGGGCACCGGATCGTACACATGCAAGACGGGCGGATCGTAGACACGCCGCCGGCATGACTAGTGGCCTGTTGCAACGACAACGTGAACATGACCGCTCGGGTCGCCTGTAGCGCAGGGCTGCCGCCGCAATTGCGGAAGACCTGCGGCCTTTTGCCGGGTAAAAGCGACCAGACGCTTTCGTCCGCCAGCCCCTTATTCCGAGGCGCCCGCCTTCTTCAGCAACTGCGCGATAGCGGTGTGGCCCTTCTTCACGGCCCAGGCGAGCGCGCTACGGCCCTCGTTATCCCTGGCGTGGAGGTCGGCGCCCGCCCGCACCAGTGACTGCACGACCGCTGCCCGTTCCGTGGCCGCCAGAACGGCATTGATCAGGACGGACCGGCCTGCGGCATCCCGCGCGTTCACATCGGCGTCCGAAGACAGCAGAAACTCCGCCGCCGCCGGATCGTTGAGCGCCACCGCGAACATCAGGGGCGTCTGGTTGAAACGGTTGCGCGCGTTGGGATCGGCGCCCTTGGCCAGAAGCTGCCGCATCATCACCAGATCGCCATACTGCGCCGCATGCATGAGGGGTGTGCGGCCTTCGCTGTCGCGGGCATTCACGTCCGCGCCCTGCTGGAGCAGCACATCGAGCGCCGCGGGATGCCGCGCCCAGACCGCCGCTTCGAGCGCGGTCCAGCCCAGGCCATCGGCCGCATTCATATCCGCGCCGGCGGCGAGCAATTCCTTGACGGCTTCGGCGCGGCCCATATACGCCGCCCACATGAGCGCGGTCTTGCTGTCCTTGTCCCCGCCGTTCAAGATGGCGCCCTTCCCCAGTGCCAGTTGAATCGCTGTGATATTCCCCGTTTTGGCCGCGCTCATCAGGGCCGATTGTTCCGGCGTGAACACGGCCGGCTCCGCCGCCGCATGCGAGACAGGCTGCGGCAAGCGCTGCTGCGGCCGGTTGGCTGGTGTGGCAGCCGGCGTGGCAACCATAGTCAGGACCGCCGGCAGCGGTGCGCTCGTGGTATCCGGCTTCGGCGGCTCTTCGCGCGTCAGGTAGCTGCACAGAACGTAGCCGGCCCGGTCGATCATGCTGCACCATTCGCCCTCTCCCGTCGCCACCGTGTACGCAATGGTCACGCTATCGCCTTTCGCTAGCTTCTTCAGCTCGGCACTCGAACGGGAGGTCTCGGCGTACACCGGAACAGCCTCAGTGTTCACCGTGGCCCGCGTTGTGTCGGACGCGGCCGCGCACACGGCGCCGCACAGAGCCAGCACACCAAGAACCACGGACGGGCAGAGCTTCGAAGCACCCATTTACTCTGGATCGTAGCCCGGATTCTTCCGAAATGGCAGTTGCCGGAAGTTAGCGCGGACCTGTTAACCATCGAGGTCTGCAAACGCATGGCCCGTCAAAGGTAGACTAAACCTGCCATGATGTCGCGCGGCGTCTGCAGCGCTCCGAATGCGGAAGACGTGCCTTTCCACCTTGCATGTGGGACCGTAAGGGTACGCGAACTCGAGACGCTCGAAGCACCGCCCGACGGCCCGCCGCAACTCAGCTATCGGCTCGCCGGTTTTGGCAGTCGCCTGGCCGCCACCGTTTTCGACAGCTCCCTTCTCATCGCCGTATTCCTCCTGGCTGGTATGGCGGCAGGCGTCAAAACTGGCTTCAATGCAGAAAAAGGATTTTCTCTGACGACCTCGCGTGCGCTCGTCGCCGTCGCCGGAGCGCTCACCGTGGCCACGGCTTACTTCTGGCTCTGCGAGGGGATCTTTGGAGCCACGGTGGGCAAAGCGCTGGCCGGTATTCAAGTGCGCAACGCGAGCGGCGCGCGTTGCTCGCTTGGAGCCTCGCTGGTCCGCAATTCGCTCCGCATCGTCGATGCACTGGGCGGGTATTTGTTCGGTTTCATCGTGGCGCTGTCTTCCAACCGGCGCCAGAGACTCGGCGATCAGGTGGCCGGCACCATCGTCGTGGAGCACAAGCTTTCCAGGGTCGCGCGAGCCGGGCTCATCATGCTCTGGCTCGAGCTGCTCTCGGCCGGAGTGGGCGGCGTATTTCTGCTGCACCTTCGCGCGCCGGTCACTGAAAGCTCCACCATTCTGGTGCATAGACCCGGTGCGCCGTCTGGGCCGGAAGCCCTCAGCGCTGGCTTTCTGGAAATCAACGGAGCGATCCGCCCATCCGCGCGGCCGTACCGGCCCGGCGAAACCGGCGCGTTGCAGTACCAGCTCAGCGGTTATGCCAAAGACCTCGACGGCCGCCCGCGCCTGCTGTTCAACGTGCTGGCTTCCGACCCCGCCGGGCTTCCCTTACACCAGCCCTGGACCGATGTTTTCAATACGAAATTGCAGCCCGGCGCGCCGGTTTACGGGACTCTCCGTTTTCC
The DNA here is from genome assembly GCA_041486185.1 of Bryobacteraceae bacterium. Taxonomy (GTDB): domain Bacteria; phylum Acidobacteriota; class Terriglobia; order Bryobacterales; family Bryobacteraceae; genus QHXW01. The sequence continues at coordinate 3,310 of JBGPKX010000046.1, forward strand.
GCTTCCCGCTTTTGCCCCACCGGGCGCATACAAAGCCGCGATCCGGGCGCGCGATTACGTGAACAATCGCGATCTGCAAACCGCCGCCACATTTCAGGTGCAAGCCCCTGCCGCCGTGCCGCCGCGAGGTCTCGATATCCGTGATTTCGCCTTGTCATTGACTCCGGATGGCCCGGGCGAGGCCGCGCCCGAGCTTCACGGAGGCGGCGTGCTCTACATGCGCTGCAATTTGTTCGGTATGCGGTTTCGGAGCGACCAGGTGAGCGGCAGAATTGCGTTGCGCATTGTCGGCCCAGGCGGCCGGATCGTGCTCGAACAGGCGAAATATGTGGATATTTCTGCAACTGTCCTCTATCATCCTGCATCGTTATGGCTGCCGGTGCATGGCGATCTGCGGGTGCCCGCGACCCTCGAAAAAGGCGTCTATACCGAAGAATTCACAGTAGTTGACAATATTGCCAGCCGGGCGATCCGGCAAGAGGCCAGGTTCGTAGTCAAGTAAACGCAGAGATTTAGTGGTTACGCGCAGCACTGGATTGACAATGAGAGACGAATTCTCACCCGTAACAGACCCCGCGGACACGGACATGGACACGGCCAAACCCGGTGATCGTCCGGGGTTGGACCTGGTTCTGCTCGCGTATCCCTGGTTGAAAAGTCTGGAGCCCTTCTATATCGAATGGGAACTTGTCTGGCCGATGTAGCACGCTAGAAGTGCCGCCGCAGCCCTCCAAAGTTCTCCAGCACTAGCAAACGGCCGTTCGCGTGTTGAATCTCTTCGTGTTCCAGGCTCCACGTGCGCGGATGCGGAATATAGACCGCATTGAGCCCGGCGGCCAGCGCGGGGTTGATGTCCGATTTCGGGCTGTTGCCCACCATCCAGGTTCGCTGCGCATCCAGCTCACGCTCCCGCGCCAGCGCGGCATAAGCGTCCGCGTCTTTCTCCCGGACAATGGCGGTGTGGCTGAAGTACGCTTCCAGACCGGACCGGTCGATTTTCAACTTCTGCTCTTCGGGGTGACCCTTGGTGAACAACGTCAGCTCGTGGCGCTCGGCCAGATATTCCAGCGTTTCGCTGACGCCTTCGATCAACTGCATGGGGCAATCGAGAATCCGTTCGGCAAAAGACATCGCCGTGGCCAGATCTTCGCCACGAATCTCGCATTCGGCCAGCCGTTCATAGCACTGCGCCAGATTACGCGCAAAATTGGCCGCGCCGTAGCCGTGAATCTTGATGTTGGCCGTCTCAATTTCGTCCAGCACCGCGCGGATCTCGGTGGCGCTCATCGATGAATGCTTGAGAAAATCCACGAATTGCTCGAAAGCGTCTTCGAAATAGACGTTGTTTTCCCACAGCGTGTCATCCGCGTCGATAAGCATATGCTGCCGTGCGGTAATGTCCATCATGGTTTGGCTTGCGGCGGCAATAGAAACGGGATCTCCGCGATCACATCAACCTCCACGGGCACGCCGTCGCGCTCGGCCGGCTCGAACTGCCATTTCAGCAGGGCCTGCGCCGCGCTGCGGTCGAGCCTCGGGTCGAGGCTTTTCAAAATGTGCACCGTGTACACGCGGCCGTTGGTACCCAGCACACCCAAGAGTTGCACCCTGCCCTCCACGCGATCCGCGATCGCCTCTTGGTAATACTTGGGATCGACTTTGTGGATGGGAACGGGCGGCCTTAGACCCCGGGGGCCTGGCGCTCCATCCGGCGTGCGCTCGGCAAACCACATGATCCAGCTGCCGACGTAGCTCGTGATGTTGGGCATCTGCACCGCGAGCGTATAAACATCCCTGCCGTTGAATCGCGGATCGGGCGGCGGCGCCAGGTGGATCTCGCTCGAAGCTGGATCGGACGGCCCGCTGCCGGCCGCGTGCGCGGCAGCTTGTACCGCGGCTGCGGCCGCAGCTTCAAGAGCCGAGTGCGACGTGGGCGCGGCGCGCGCCATCAGTAGCGGATTGGCCGGCACGGAATTCTGGTGAGCGGCGTCAATGCCGCGCACCAGCAGTCCCGGCACCGCCAGAGGGGTGCTCGAAACCGGAGCCCCGCCACCCGCGCCGCCGTTGGCGTCCGGACCCGCGGAGAACTTCGCCTCGCGCGAAGTGTCCGGCAACGGTCCCATCAGTTTTGCCGCCGGATTCAACCCCACCACCGCCACGTTCACATTTGCCGAAGGCATTGCCGCGGCATTCAGTGACGGCGCGTCTTGCAGTACCGGCACGGCCGCTGCGCGGCTGGATCCGTTGGCGCCGCCCGGAGCGGCCGGTGGAACAAACGCGCGCGGTTTAGGCTTGTTGGCCAGCGGCGCCAGTGCCGCACCCTCGATCGCAGCATTCTGCTCCCCGCCGCCGGCCAGCGCCGCCGCAATCTTTGGCGCATCAGGCAGAGCCACCGGACCGGCGGACGGCCGCCCGGGCGCGGCCGGCGGAACGAACGTGCGCGGCTGTGGTTTATTGGCCAAGGGCGCAGCCATGTTCTCCGCCAGTAAGGGAACGCGCTCCGACCGCAGAGTGGTCGCCAGGCCCGGAGCTTCCGGCAGCGCCGGCGTCGCAGCACGCTGCTCCGGACGCGGTACCGGCGGCACAAAATTGCGCGGCTTGGGACGATTCTCGAGCGCTGCTCCGAGATTTGCCGACAATGCGGGATTTAGCTTTACCTCGACTCTCGACGGCAATTTCGGCGGCTCGGGCAGAGCGGGCGCGGGCTCAGACGGCTTTTGCGCCTTAGGCGCCGGAGGAGTAAACAGCTTACGCGGCGGCCCAGGCGGAGGCGGCTGAATCAAAGGCAAGCGAAACGCCAGAATGTTGGGCGAAGCGATTTCAGGCTGCGGTTTAATCTGCGGCAAGGGCCGCCAAATCATTTGCGTTCCGCGATCGCCCTGCTTCGGATTCGAGACGATGGTTTGATCCGGCGTCTTCAGCGAAATGCCGGGCGGACGATCCGCGTTCTCCAATGGCGAAACTTCCGGTAGCTTCTGGCGGAAGCTGTACCATACCAGCTCGTGCTCATGCGGCTTGATCACCTGATCGTAGAGAGATCGCGGCCGGGCAGGTGTACTGGGCACCGGACCAAAGGCCACCAGACCCAGAAGGCCCGCATGAACCACGAGCGAGAAAACCACCGGCCAGGGCCTGGGACCGAAGCGAGCGAGAGGCGCGGCTGTAGCGGCGCCAAACATCACCCTGACATTCCGGAAGGCGCCGAGCCATGTCCGTTGAGCGGCGCCAATTTCTTCATACGCGAAGCCTCGCGTGCCCTGGGCACCTGTCGCGCCAGATAGTCGGTCAACTGCTTGAGACGTTGCGCTTCCGAGCGGGTGCGCAGGAGGACGGTCAAAAAATCCGGATCCTGCAGCGCCTGCGCCAACTGAAAGCTGAGCTGCGGATCGGTCAGTACCGGATCGCTGGCGGGACTCAGCTCACTCGCCTCCAGCAGGCCGCGATATTGCGTCAGCGCCTTCTCCTGGAGTTCGGCCGGCGCCGGTCCGGGATCGTCATCGTCGAAGAACTGCACTTCGCCCCGCAGATAGGACTTGTCTTCGTTGAGACCCAAAATTTCGAAGCGGCGAATCCCGCGCGTCAGAATATCCATCTGGCCGTCGGGATAGGTCTTGAGGACTTTTTCGACGACAACCGTGCAACCGGAGTTCACGATGCCGTCGTCTTTAGCCAGTACGATGCCGAACTCCGACCTCCCACGGACGGCCTCATCTACCATTTCCTTGTATCGCTCCTCGAAGATATGCAGCGGCAGAGGCGTGCGCGGAAAGACCACCACGCGCAGCGGGAACAAGGGCAGTAGCGTCGGCTGCATGGTACTATTATTGCGTTTCGAGCGGGCATTTTGCTGATTCAGCGCGCCGTCAGTCCGAAATGTCGCTCAACTAAATGAAAACTCAGGGCAAGGTGGTTCTGATCACGGGGGCTTCCGAAGGCATTGGCGCGGCGTGCGCCCGCGAGTTCGAAAAACGCGGCGCGCGTCTCTCGCTCGTTGCACGGAATAGCGAAAAACTCGCCGCGGTAGGCGGGCCGGACACGTTGCGAACCCTAGGGGACATTACCAGCGATGAAACGCGGCGCAATGCCGTCGCGCGCACGATAGAACGCTTCGGCGAGATCGATATCCTCATCAACAACGCCGGGATGGGATTCTACTCCGCGGCCTGGAAAGCGCCTATGGACGACGCGCGCAGGCTCTTCGATCTCAACCTTTTTGCGCCGCTCGCGCTTGCGCAGCTTGTAGTCCCGCACATGCAGGAGCGCAAACTCGGCATAATCGTCAACATCAGCTCCATCGCCGGCAAAGTGACGCTTCCCTGGTTCACTCTATATTCGGTTTCGAAATTCGCGCTGGGATCGCTCACCGATGGCCTGCGTATGGAGCTCAAACCGTTCGGCATCCACGCCATGGCCGTCTGCCCCGGCTATGTGAAGACGGAATTTCAAGCGCACGCCCTGGGCACGCGTCCGCCCGACGCCATCATAAAAGGCCGGCGGTTCGCAATCACGCCGGAAGAGTGCGCCAGAGCGGTCGCGCGGGGCGTGGAGCGCGACGCCCGCACGGTGGTGGTGCCGCGCATCGGCTGGATCTTCGTGGCGCTCAGCCGCTTGTTTCCGGGCGCTGTAGAATCCCAACTTGCGGCTATCCGCCAAAGTCGCGCCTCCGTATGATCCTGAAACTCAAGCGTACGCCCGGAATCTACCTGGCCGGCTTCATGGCTTCGGGAAAGACCACCATCGGCAGGTTACTCGCGGAACAGCTCGGGTGGCACTTTACCGATCTCGACCAGGAAATCGAAGCCCAGCAGGGGATGTCAATCGCCGATATTTTCGATCAACGCGGCGAGCCGGAGTTCCGCCGCATCGAAACGGAGGCGCTGCGCGCGCGCGTGCGCGCCATTGAGCGGGGACAGCCGGCGGTAGTTGCGCTCGGCGGCGGGACATTCGCGCAACCGGGTAACTTCGATCTGGTGGAGAACAACGGCATCACCATCTGGCTCGATTGTCCGCTCGAAATCGTGCGGCGCCGGATCGCCGAACCCTCCAGCCGGCCGCTGGCGCGTGATGCGCAGCGTTTCGAAGAACTGTTTCAGACGCGTCAGGCGGCATATGCGCGCGCGGATTACCGCATCGCCATCGAGAGTGACGACCCTTCAGCCACCGTGGAGGCGATCCTCATACTCCCTGCGTTCTCGTGAAACTGGAACACAAGCTGCGGCGGCAGGCGCTGTCTATTTTTCGCGCTGCTCTGGCCGCCGCCGATCCCGTTGCCGCCATCCTGCGGCATGTGCGCCTGCGCGACAACGCGCTACTCGCCGGGAAAACGCGCTACCCGCTGCGCGCCATTCGCAAGATTCACGTCGTCGGCGCGGGCAAGGCCGGGGCCGCCATGGCGCAGGCTATCGAAAAACTGGGCCTGCCCGTGGCGCGGCGTGGCGCTTCGCTCGTCAATGTGAAGTACGGTCATGTCGGCAAGCCCGCGCGATCTTCCGCCAAATGGATCGAGCTCAACGAAGCCGGCCATCCGGTGCCGGACGATCGCGGCGTGCGCGGCGCGGAACGCATCGCGGAAATCGCCGCGAGTGCCGGGCAGGACGATCTGGTGATCTGTCTGGTCTCCGGCGGCGCCTCCGCCCTGCTTCCCCTCCCCGCTCCCCCCGTCACGCTCGTAGAAAAGCAGGAAGTCACGAAGTTGCTGCTCGCTTCCGGCGCCGATATTCACGAGATCAATGCCGTGCGCAAGCACATTTCGCTGATCAAGGGCGGCCAACTTGCGCGCATGGCCTACCCGGCGCGCGCGCTCGCCCTGATTCTATCCGACGTCACCGGCGACGATCTGGACGTGATCGGATCGGGAATCACGGCGCCCGACGTTTCCACCTTCGCCGGCGCCAAGGCCGTGCTCGAGAAATACGGCATCGTCGATCGCGTGCCGGCCAGTGTCCGCCAACGCTTGGAAAGCGGCGCCCGCGGCGGAATTCGCGAGACCCCCAAACACGGCGATCCAGCTTTCGCACGTACTCAGAACTTGATCGTGGGGAGCAATCGCCTGGCCGTCGAAGCCGCCGACGCGCACGCACGCGAGCTGGGGTTCCGCGCCATGATCCTCTCCACATCTGTCGAGGGCGAGACGCGCGATGTGGCGCGCATGCACGCCGCCATCGCCAGGGAGATCGTGCGCTACGGCCGCCCCCTCGCGCCCCCGGCCTGCGTGATCAGCGGCGGAGAAACCACGGTCACGCTGCGCGGCACCGGCCTGGGCGGGCGCAACCAGGAATTCGTTCTGGCCGCGGCCATCGACATCGCCGGCCTGGAGGGCACCGTGGTCCTCAGCGGCGGCACCGACGGCACCGACGGTCCCACCGACGCAGCCGGCGCCATCGCCGACGGCCAGACCCTCGCCCGCGGGCCGGATGCGAGGCAGTACCTCGCCGCCAACGATTCCTATCATTTCTTTGAAAAGCTGGACGACCTGCTGATCACCGGCCCCACCAACACCAACGTAATGGACGTGCACATCGTGCTGGTTGGAGCGCGCCCGTGACTCTCAGAGCTTGTTGAAAAACGCTGACTTCCAGGGCTCTTGCCGAGCCGCGCGCGCAGCAAGCGGTCTTCAAAAACACTTTTTTCAATAATCTTCTACACCGGCACGTACTGCCTCAAATACCGGTGCGCCATACGAAAGCCCGTCTTGCAGCCCTCCGTGAAATCGCCCTCGCCGCCCGGCGGATCGTAGAGATCGTCTTCGTGCTCCACGCTCATCGCGCCCGTGTAGCCCACCTCTTGCAGCACCGTGAAGAACGCTGGCCAGTCGATCGAGCCGAGGCCGGGCAGACGGAATCGCCACCACTCGGCGCCATCCACGGGGTGAATACCGCCGTGGCGCAAAATGGGCCAGAGAATTTGCGTGTCCTTCAAGTGCACGTCGTAGATTTTGTCCACGAAATCCCGCGCCGTCTGGATGGGGTCCATCATCTGCCACACCAGGTGCGACGGATCGTACTGCAGGCCGACGAATGGCGAATTGCCGAACGCCTTGAAAAGCGCCTCGTAACCCGCTGGGCTGGTGGCCACGTTCGGGCCGCCCGGCCATGGCTCCCACAAAATACGCACGTGATATTTTTCGCAGGACGGGAAGTATTTCTCGTTATAAACGCGCACGATCTCATCCACCTGTTGCGCCAGCGTTTTCTTAGGATCTTTGCCGGATGCCGTGCCGATGTACGGCACGCCCAGCTTGCCCGCCAGTTCGATGGACTTGACGAAGTACGCGCTGTCCCGCCCGCGCCGGTCCGAATCGGCGGCGATATGGTTCTGTGTCACCTGCAGCGCTGAAACATGCACGCCGGAACGCTCGATCGTGCCTTTGATTTTGGCGATCTGCGCGTCATCGAGCGCGGCGGCATCCAGCGTCGAATGCGGCGAGGAGCCCAGAATCATGTTGTTGAAGCCCGCCTCGCGCGCGAATGCCACGTTGGCCTCGCTATACGGCCCGAGGATCCCGAGCCGCGGCTTCCATTCGTGGGGCTCGCGTTTCTGGGCGGAGGCGGCGGCCCCCGTGGCGAGAGTGCTCAAGAGGGTGCGTCTGGAAAGGGTCAGTGGGCTGGTTTGCACGGATTTATTGTAATCCGCGCCGTCTCGGTATGCATTTTCTTTGAACGGAGCCACCCAAATGAGGCATAATCTTCTGACGGTCTGGCCGCGCCGGTGCGGTGCAGACGGAGGAGCGCCAGACATTGTCGGCATACTCGTTTTTAGATCCGCGCAGCAAATACCCGTTGCCCGCTACCTTCGACTACGCGGGCTACATCGAAACCGAACAGGAGCTCTGGGCTTTGTTTCCCGAGACCCAGGGAAAAAGAGTGAACTTCTGCCAGCTCGGGCTTACCGCCAGCCTTTACACCGAAGCTCCGGAGAATGGCGCCGAGCTTAAACCTGGCGAGACCTACTTCCTGATGCCCTTTCCCGACCACACGATGCGCCCGCTGCGCATGCGGATGCTCCGCAAGCTGACCCTCAACGAATACCGCCTGAGCCACATCACGGCCGTGCGCCTGGGCGAAATGCTCGAAGGCGCGGGCGAGATCATGGACGAAGTACACCTGCAGATTCTCGGCCCACAGAGCGTCGAAGAAACGTAGAACAGGCATTCCCGCCCGCCGGTGGTTAACCACTCGGCCGGGAAGCCATGTAGCACCGCGATCTTTGCGGGAGACCTGCGGCTTTTTCCGAGGAAGAGCAGAAGTCCTGCCGCCCTATTGCGGCAGCCCGATATCGAAATTCCAGTTCCCGAAAATCTGCTGCCCGCCTTGCGGCGCCGCCGTCAGCAGCGGTTCGACACCCGCCAGAACATTGATCGCTGTCACACTCGCCGGGTCGGAACCATTGGTGGACGAGAGCATGATGGCGTCGCCAGCCTTCAGCTCGTCCACCTTAAGCGGAGGCATGCGCTCCAGCATGTCCTGAAAATCCATACCGCCGCGCCGCATCCCGCCGCCAGCGCCCCCCGGAAACTGAGCCTGCTCAGCCGGAGCTCCGCCCGCGCCCGGCTTTGCTCCCTCGGGACGAGGTGGCCCAGGGACACCTTCCGCTCTGGCTGGAGGACTGCCCCCGCTCGGGGCTCCAGCTCCACCGCCCTCGCGCCGCGCCAGCATCGCCGCCATCCATGGCGGGAGCCGTCGCAGGCCCGTGTCCGAACTGATGCGCACGGTCACCGGCTTGTGCGCCACCAGGTCGGTGAGCTTGATTTCGCCCTTGGCGGCATCAATCGACTTGATCACGCCCGCGATGTTGCGGAACGATCCCGAGACGATCTCCTCCGCCTTGATGCGCGTTCCGTCCGCGCTCTTGTCGCCCAGCACGCGCAACTGATCGCCCACTTTCAGCTCCGCGAACGAGCTTGGCGTGGCATCGCTGAACCGCACCGAGTCGGGAGCGTACCGGCGAAAATCCACCTTCTCCGGGACCTCCACCACCACCGGTTTCGGACCTTCGCGCGTCCGCGTCGAGATCGTAAATTGTTTGGCATCCGCGTTGATCGCCGTGATAGGCCCGGTAAGTCCGCGCCGTTTCCACTCTTCGCGGTCGCGCTCGTGCTTCTGCGCCAGATCGGCCTTGGTCATGATGATGACCGCCACCGCGGCGATCGACTTCTGGTCATCGGCCAGGTGGCCGCGCACGAACGCGCGATCGCCGGTAGCCACGTTTTCAAGAGAAATCTTCGCGGCTTTCTTCAGGTCTTTTTCACCCGGGGGCACGCGCAGGTAGTTCGTGTTGTCGTCGACCGTCGCCGCGATCACGACGCCTGTATCGGACTTCAAATGGAGCTGCTTCGCGCCTGCGTCAATCGCCGTGATCTCGCCAATCACGCGGTCGAGCTTCGCAGCCGGAGCCTGCGCATAAGCCATGAGCGCAACGAAATACGCGGCGGCAAGCGTCGCCGGCAGAACATACCGCCATCGATGCATCTGCATAGTGGGCGTACCGAAGGAACCCATTGGTTACTATTGAAGCACGATCGGCCGGTGGCCTTCGCAGGTTACTGCAATTGCCGGTCGCGTGCCGCCATATCCCGCGCCACCGTTCGCGACCCCGCGTAGAGTACCAGCGCCAGCCCCACCGAGAGCACCGGAATCACGAACATGGCCTGCTGTAATCCGGTGGCTCTGGCCGCTTCCGTGATCACGCTCGACCCAGCCATCGTCGCCGCGCGCCGCGCCATCATGTCGCTCAGCCGCCCGGTAAACAACGGCCCGAAAGAAGCTCCGCAAAGGTACATGGCCATGAAGTAGATCGACATCGCGGTGCCGCGCAGCGCGGGCGCAACAATATCCTGGATGCAGGAATACACCGTCCCGTAATACACGTTCAGCAGTCCGTAGGCCGCGCACATCAAGACGATGGCCGCGACCCACGAACCTCGGGGCACCATCACCGACCAGAGCGCCAACGGCGCCGCCGCAATGGCCGCGCCTGCCGCCGAGAGCATGCGTCCATTCCGGCGCTTGCGGATGACATAGTCGCTAATCAGTCCGCCCGTCACCACGGCGAAAACGCCCGCACCGGCATGTCCCAATCCCAGCCAGAACCCGGATTGCGCCACGGAAAGACCGTGAACGCGGGTCAGAAACGCCGGAAGAAATGTGCCCAGCGCGTAGAGATTGAAGTTGATCATGGCGCCTGAGGCGATGATCCACCACAGCGTCGGGATGCGCACCAGCGACCAAGCCGGGACGTGGTGTCCCGCGGATACGTGGCTCTCCGAAGCGCCGCGCCTTGGCTCGCGCAGCAACAAGAGCGCCGGGATCAGGATGGCCGCCGGCGCCGCCGCAATCACCAGGGCCGCGCGCCAGCCAAACGCTTGCGCCACCGGCCCGCTCACCATGTAGCTCAGCGCGGTGCCGAGCGGTACCGCCATCATGAAAAACGCCAGCGCGCGCCCGCGCTTTCCCGCCGGAAACAGATCGCCGATCCAACTGGTGCCAGCCGGCGCGCAGACGGCTTCGCCCACACCTACACCCAGGCGCGTGACCACCAGCATTGCGAAACTCGTCACCAGCGCCGCTCCCGCCGTGAGCGCGCTCCACACCAGCATCCCCAGCGCCAACAGTTTCTTGCGGCTCCATGAATCCGCCAGCCGCCCGAACGGCACGCCCACCACCGCGTAAAGGATGGTGAACATCGTGCCCAGCATGCCGAGTTGCGTATCGGTGAGGTGAAATTCCTTGCGGATGGGCTCGGCCAGCGGTCCCAGCGTTTGCCGGTCGTAAAAATTCAGCAGGTTAATGGCGAACAACAATGCCAACGAATAGGCCACGCGAGGATTCGCGCTGTCGGACACGCCAGTGGATGGCGACTCGGCGGCGCGGCGAGTGGGAGCCTCGGCAGGCTGCATGCGGTCTCTAGAGTGTAACCCGGCGCAGGGCGCGCCGCTTCGCTGAACGGCCGGAATCCGCACATAAGCCAACAGATCAACGCCGAGACGCCGAGAGCGCCGAGGCCGGGGAGGATGTTTTCTCTGCGTTCTCATCGCTGGCGTCCTACGACAACTCCTCTTAGAGCGGTCCTCGATTCCACCCGCCCGGTGAGGTGTGAAGCGGCCAGACTTCCCGGTGTTCTCGGCGGTCTCTGCCTCTCGGCGTTGATAGTGGCCTTTTGTTTTCCCTCGCTACGTACGGATCAGGGGCTGAAAGGCGCGGCGGTCCAATCATTGTTATCTTTTGAACATGCGGTACCCAATGCAAGACGAACTTCGAGCCCTCAGCCAGAGCGACCGGCTGAAACGGATCGAAGACGTGTGGGAGACCTTCGTCAGCGAGCCGGATTCACTGCCCTTTCCTGAGGAGCACCGTCTGGAGATTGATCGCCGGCTCGACGCGCGGCAGCGTGACCCGGATCGCGGAGCCACGTGGCCTGATGTAAGGCGCCGAATCACGGGCCGTGCATGAGCCGCGGCTCCGCATTGAGCCTCTCGCCGAAGAGGACATTGCACAGGCATATTTCTGGTATGAACGGCAGAAACCGGGGCTCGGAGGAGAGATGCTCACTGCCGTCGATGCGTGCGTTCAATCGCTGGCGTGAAACCCAAAAGGATTTCAAGCTGTATACAAAGACGGCCGCCGCGCTCTAGTCCGCCGATTTCCTTACCGCATCTACTACACGGCATCAGATACCGAGGTTGTAGTGCTTGCGGTGCTGCACGGTCGCATGAGCCCTCAACACTGGCGCCAGCGCACTTAATTAGGAAATCGGCTGGCCTCCCTGGGCTTTGAACGTCGTCTCACATGCACAAGGCGGGCGAGTCCCTCGCCGCGTGATGCAGTCACGCCCTAACTCTTCTTCACCGTGACCGCTCCCCGATCCGTGGTAATCGTGATCACCGGCCCGTCGCCCACTTTTCCCTTGAGGGTTCCGCCCTGACCCTCGGTCGCCGTTTGAATCGGCGAGCCGTATTCGTTGTGGGCCTCGCCGCGGTTAGTGGTGGCTTTCAATTCGAATTTGGCGGATTCGGGCAGCTCGAGTTCGATGTTTCCCGAGCGGCTGCGCGCATCGATCTTCGGCACCGGCAGCTTGCCGGGCTTCAGGTCGATGTCGCCGCGCTCGGTCTCGAGTTCGAGCGATTGCGTGAAATCTTCCAGGTGGATATCTTTCGAGCGGGTGACCAGCCGTACCGGCCCGATCAGATTCGTTCCAGTGAACTCGCCCAGATCCATGGTAATGGTGCCGGGCACGCTCGCCACGCGCAAATCGGTGTTGCGCGATTCCAGATGAAGCGGCTTCGCCAGGTTTTTGAATTGCAGGGTGCCGGAGTATGAGCCGTTGACTGTCACCTGCCCGGCGATGTTCTCCAACTCGATATCCGAGCCGCGCCCTTCGATATCGACACTGCCCTTGACGTCCACGGCGCGCACCATGTCGCTGCGCTGCAGGTCCACCTTGGCGCTGCCGCCGATATTGGTCAGCCGCACGCCCGCATTGCCGCTCGAAATATCCACGCCGCCCGCCAGGTCGTTGACGTCGTAGTCGCCGTAACTGCCGCGGCCTTCGATGGTCGCGCTGCGCGGAAGCGTCACTTCCAGATCGCAGGAAATACGCCGCGCGTGCGAGGTCTTCTCCTGGTTGGTGCGCACCACGATGCGGTCGCCGTCGACCACGATTTCAAGCGGCGTCTGATGATCGGCCTGGTCCGCGTCCCCCTTGTTGTAGGCACGTACCATTTTGTGCTCGTCGACCTTGATTACAGGCTCGTCGGATCCGGTGATCCGCACGTTGCCGCGCAGGTTCTCGAATACCACGTGCGCCGCGCCTTTGACGGGCTTTTCGCCGCTGGTGCGATAGTCGTACTGCTCGCCGAACATCTCCAGGCTGGTTGTGCCGAATGGAGGGAAATGCACGCCGTGCCGTTCCGCCGCATACATGCCGGAGCCCACGATGCAGAGCAGAATAATCAGCGCCACTTCGCCGCCCGAGAGGCCGCCTGATGGCAGGGGCTTCGAGCGCGCCGCTTCAATCAGCACTTCGAATAGCCGCAGCACACCCCAGGCGATCAGAATGAAGGGCCAGTACTGCGAGATCAACTGGAACAGCGGAACCTCCTGCCACAGGTTGCGGGTCAGGAATGCCACGCCGATCAGGATCAGGATGAGCGGACCGGTAAGCGATCGTCGTCTCATGCGATACCTCCGGCGGAGGGACCCGACCGCGTGGCCCGGCCAACCAGGCTCAGCAAGCCGACGACGATGAGAATCACCGGCCAGGTCTGCTGAAACCCATAAGGCGTGAAATGATCCAGCGCGAACAGCGTGCCGATAGTGATCAGGATGATGGGGCCGCGCACCGCGCGAACCAGATCGTTACCGCTGATCATGTTGCACCTCTTTAGGAGGGTTCCCGGCGGACGTACCGGCCGCTTGCGAAGCTCCCGTCAACCGCGCGTAGAGCAAGTAGATGCCGAGCACGATCAGCAGCACCGGCCAGTACCGCAGAATTCTTTCGAGCGGGATGATGTCGGTGGTGTTCAGCAACAGCAAAACGCCCACGATGATCAGCACCAGTGCGCCGGCGGGAAAATGCGAGCCATGCGCGTGCAGGTCAATGAGGCTGGAAAACTCATCCACCGCCTGGCCGGAGCGCCGCTTGGCCGCCGTGTGGTGCGCCTCGATCGCCATGTAGAAAACCCAGGCGGCGATCAGGATGCCGAACAGCGGCTCGAGTCCGGCGGCCGAGCCTGAGCTGAGGATGCTCACCAGCAGGCCGAAAATAATCGCGTGCACCAGACCCTTCGCGTACTGGCCGTTGTAAATAGCGCCCACGCCCGGGACGATCAATCCCAGCACAAATGCCAGCCCGGGAGAAACGCTGGGGTCCGCGACCGGTGGCCCGGAATAAACAGGTGCGGCAGGCGGTGCGGGGCTCGCCGCACCGGAGCGCGGTGCTGTTTCTGCGGGCACGTGCTCTTCGCAATATACCGTACCCTGGGACGGCTTCTTGCACTCCTCGCAAAGCGGCTTGCCGCAGTTGCGGCAGAACGCCGCCGCGGGTACCTCCGGATGATTGAGACAGTTCATAAAAAATCCCCTATTTCGACAAGAATCCCCTATTTCGACGGTGTGGCTCGTGCGCCTGGTTGCCCCGAGTCTGGTTGCCCCGAGTCTGCTTGGCCAGGCGTACCGCGTACGGGCAGACGCCGCTCATCGGTGTTCCCGGCGGGCGCCGTAGCGGTATCCTGATCCTGCTGTTCGCGGAACTCCCGCAACCGGGACTGGATCTGATACACGAACCGCAGATTCTCGTAAAATTTGACCGAGCGCTCCCAGCCCCGGTGGACGCGGTCTTCCACGCCCGTCCAGACGCGCGACGGATTGAGGTCGGCCGGGCTCAACTGGCGCCCCGGAATGCCCGCGCAGCGCGCCATCATTCCGAAAAACAGAATCGTCAGCGAGAGCCCCATCACCATGCGCGGCTGCAGCATGGGCTGCGCAAGATTGCGAAACCAGCCCCGGATCCCGGTGCGTACCGAAGCGCGCGCCTCGCGCGTCGCGGGAATGGCGAACATACGCGTCACCAACTCGGGTGGCGGCTCTACGTCAGCCACACGCTCCATGAAGGCCATGGCTCGGCCGGCATCCCGGACCAGCTCGGCGCACGCCGCGCACTCAGACAGATGGCGCTCGACTTCGGCCTTCTCGGCCGCCGCCAGCGTTCCGTCCAGGTAATCGCACAGAGCGATCTCTAGATTCGCGCACGTCATAGCGCTGCCTTGTGTTTACGGAGCAATCTTCCGAGCTCGGCCCGGCCGCGATTCAGCCGCGATTTCACGGTGCCTTCCGGAATCTTCAGCACCTGGGCAATTTCACGATACTCCATCTCCTGCAAATCACGCAGGATTACAGTCTCGCGCAATTCCGGCGATAGTTTCGCCAGCGCGCCTTGCAAAACCTCGCTGGCTTCCCGCCCCGCCAGCAAGCGGTCCGGCCGCACGGTTGTGCTCGCGCCGTGCTCTCTTTCTTCGAGCGTTGCGAGCTGATCTTCGATAGGATCGGTAAGCCGCTCCTGCCGGCTACGGCGATAATGATCGATCAGAAGGTTACGGCTCAACCGCGTCAGCCACGTCACGAACGAGCCTTCCGCCGAGCGGTAACTCTTGAGCGTGCGGAACACACGCAGGAAGACTTCCTGTGTCAAGTCCTGCGCTTCCGCTTCCCTTCCCGTGAACCGGTAGCAGAGTCCATAGATTCTGCGGGTGTGCAGCCGGACCAGTTCCTCCCAGCCGGTGACATCACCGCTCAGGCACCGTTGAATAAGCGTGTAATCCAGATCCAAGCCGGGTTTCCCGCTGCCGCGTGCCGTGAGTATGTTGCGCCCCACGTTGCCCGGGCAAGATGCCCCGGGAGCCGGAAACACAACAGTCATGGCGGCGGTTGCCATAGTTTACCTCGGATTGCTCTTGCTACCGCTTCTGGACCCTTTTCCAGCACCGGTCCACGTCGGCCAGCGGTTTTGGGCTTCCAACACAAGTTACGAGGTTTTATGATGATAGGTTCATTCTTCCCTTCCGTGGGCGAGCGGGCGGAGAGCCACGGAGGAAGGCGGCGTCATTAGAAAAAACAGTTGGAAGTGGCTGGCGCTCGGGGTCTTATTGCTTCTGGTGGCGCTGTATTTCTTGCGCTCCGAGCTTCATAAGAGCGGCTTTCGCTGGTCGGTCTTCGTAGCCACGCTGACGCGGCTCGAGTGGCCTTGGCTCCTGGCTGCGGTCGGCCTGGCTCTGGCAACTTACTACGGCCGGGCGCTGCGGTGGGCTGTGCTGCTGAAACCCCTCCGCCCGCATCCAAACATGTGGAAGCTGGTTTCCGCCACGGTAATCGGCTTCTCGGCGGTCACCCTGCTCGGCCGGCCAGGGGAGTTTGTGCGGCCGTATCTCATCTCGGTCCAGGAGCGCGTGCCTTTTTCCTCCCAATTATCGGCCTGGGTTCTGGAGCGCATTTACGACCTTTTGATCGCTTTAGCCATTTTCGGGTTCGCGCTGAGCCGCATCGGCAACCTCGGCGATCCGGGGCAGGCGCTAGGCTGGATGCTTGAAATCGGCGGCTGGCTGGTCTGGATTCTGGCCGCCGCCTGCCTGATCCTGCTGGTGCTGATCCGGCGCTATTCAGATGCCATGCGCCAGCGCCTGATGGACGCTCTGAGCTTCCTTTCCGAGCACCACCTGGAGCGAGCAGGCCGCTTTCTGAATGCGTTGTTTCAGGGGGCTGAGTCCACTCGCAGCGCTAAATCCATTGTGTTGCTGGTGGCGTACACCCTGCTCGAGTGGACATTTATCGTCTTCTGCTGTTTTTGCATTATGCGGGCCTACGGGGCGGATGTCCGGTTTTCGATCTCCGATGTCCTGATATTCATGGGCTTTGTGTCGTTCGGGGCGGTAGTTCAGATCCCCGGGATCGGTGGTGGCGTGCAGGTGGTAGCCGTTCTGGTCCTAACCAAGCTTTTCGGTTTGACCGTGGAGCTGGCTACCAGTATTGCGGTGCTGCTCTGGCTGATTACGTTTGTGGCGATTGTGCCATTCGGGCTGGCGGCAGCCTTGCACGAGGGTCTGAGCTGGCGGAAACTGCGCGAGTTGGAGCGGGAGGCGGCGTCATGAACTGCCCTTTTTGCGGGCACTTACACGACAAAGTGGTGGATTCGCGGGAAAGCAAGGAGGGCGATTCCATCCGCCGGCGCCGGCAATGCCTGGGCTGTGACCGGCGATTTACCACGTACGAGCGCATCGACGAAGTCCCTTACATGGTGATCAAGAAAGACGGGCGCCGCGAGAAATTCGACCGCCAAAAGGTCTTGGCGGGGCTCCTAAAGGCGTGCGAAAAACGGCCGATCAGTATGTCGCGGCTCTCCGAGTTGGTGAACCGGGTGGAGTCCAAAGTCATTGATTCGCCGGACCGTGAGATACCTACGACGGAGATCGGAGAGATCCTGATGGAGGGACTGCGCGAACTAGATAAAATCGCCTATGTGCGTTTTGCTTCGGTGTACCGTGATTTTCAGGATGAAGAGGCTTTCTTCAACGAATTGAAGAACTTAATGCGCCAGAAAGGCACCTGACACAACTTTGGCTGGATTTGGGAGAATTTGCGACACTACTGATGGGTGGTGGTCGGCTATTTCCCTGTAACCTAAACTGTTCTGAAACATCAATAAAGATAGGACTTAACTTCTGGTAGGTTACGTGTTATCATCATTTGGCCAGGCGATGCCTGGATGGCTCCGCACGATTGTCATCGGGTTGGACGTTAAGGCTGGAAACCGGCATTACTTATCAAAATCTGCACCCCAAAGGCAAACACGTACTCGGATCGGTCGTGGTCTGCGGGGGAGGTGAGTCTTAGTGGACCATTTTGACGATCATTTTCTGAGCGACGCCCCCTTAGGCATTAACTTCGAAGAAGAACCCAAATTCTTCGATCCCGAAGCTGCCCAAGAGGACTTCCTACACCCCCAGCCGGCCGTAGAGGAATCGATCTACACCGACGACCCGGTACGCGTGTATCTGCGCGAAATGGGCGCCGTACCGTTGCTGACCCGGGAAGGCGAAGTAGACCTGGCGCGCCGCATGGAGCGCGGCAAGCTGCGCATGCAGAAAGCTATCAGCCGCTCCGCGCTGGTTCAACTGGTGGTCGTCGAATTGGGCGAGCAGTTGAAAAAAGGGACCGAGGAGATCGACAACCTGGTCGACCTGGGCGACCTGGAAGAAGGCACTCTGGCGGACACCAAGCGGCGTGGCGAGCTGAAGCAGCTCTTTGCCGACGTGGTGGTCTTGCACAAGAAAAAGCAGCAGCTAGAGGAGAAACTCGAAGCCACGGCTCTCAGCAACAAGCGCGTGCGCCGGCGCCTATGCTCGAAGTTGAACCGGGCGAAGGTCGAGACCTCGATGGCCATTCGCACGATTCCCTTCCTGCTGCCCAAGTGGAAAGAGTTTTCCAAAGAGATCGAGCGGGCGGTGGAAGAGCTGACGCATCTCGAGCGGGAGCTGAATAAGCTGGAGTCTCGCGCGGGCGTGAACGCGCAGAATCGCGCGCGCGAGCTGAAACGGGAGATTCGCAAGCGCGAAGCCACGGCGGGCGCGCCGCTGGCCGATCTGAAGCACACGCTCAACGTCATCCGCCACGGCGAGCAGGAAGCCGAGCGGGCCAAGAAAGACCTGGTGGAAGCCAACCTGCGCCTGGTGGTTTCGGTGGCGAAAAAGTACGTCAACCGGGGATTGCACCTGCTCGATCTGATCCAGGAAGGCAACATCGGGTTGATGCGCGCGGCCGATAAATTCGAATACCGGCGCGGCTACAAGTTCTCGACGTACGCCACGTGGTGGATTCGTCAGGCCATTACGCGCGCCATTGCCGACCAGTCGCGCACCATCCGCATTCCGGTCCACATGAACGAGAGCATGAACAAGTTTCTGCGGGCCTCGCGCGAACTTGAAAAAGAACTAGGCCGCACGCCCACCAATGACGAGATCGGCCGGCGCATGGATATCCCGGTCGAGAAAGTCCAGAAGCTGAAGACCATCTCGCGCGATCCGGTTTCGCTCGAGACGCCGGTGGGGCGGGATGGCGAATCCGCGCTGGGCGATCTGATCGAAGACCGCTGGGTGGGATCGCCGGTGGACGCGGTGATCGAAGGCAACGTGCGCGACGAGACGGCCGGCATCCTGAAGACGCTTTCTCCGAAAGAGGAGAAGGTCATCCGGCTGCGCTTCGGCATCGGCTGCGAGCGCGAGCATACGCTCGAAGAGATCGGCCAGGAGTTCGAC
>JBGPKX010000047.1:0-21936 GCA_041486185.1 Bryobacteraceae bacterium
CCATGATGTCGACGAAGGCTTCACTGACGGACGCGCCCATGTTGACTTCGGTGACGAAAATGGGCGTATTCGGCGGCAGGCCATCGTCCTTGTAGGTTTGGATGATGTGGGCGATGTTGTCGGGCTCGCGGTAGAGGTCGTTCCACGAAGTGTTGCAGGATTCGTAGGGATAGTGCTCGAAGGAGAGGAACGAGAAGTCCTGGATGCGGCCGTGTTCGCGCAGATAGACGAAGAAACGGCCGAGCCATGAGACCCGGCCCTCGGAATCGGGCCACACGTCGACGTCCTTGATTACGCCTTCGAACGACGGGCCGCCGAGTTTCAATGCCGGATCCACCTTGTGAAGGGCGGCGGCGAACTGGATATAGAGGGCCGCGTAATCTTCGGGAAGCATGTGCTGGCCATCGGCTTCCTCGCCCATTTCGATGTAGGAGATGGGATAGCTGCGGGTCTTGATGTAGGAGATCTGCGCGGCGGCATCTTCGGGCGTGGAATAGAGGACCGCCACCGGGATCATGGCCGGCAAACCGCGCGTCACGCCACTGGTATAGAACAGATCGAACCCCACTTGATCGCCGCTGTCCTGGGTCATGTCGGTTTCGGCATGCCACGGATCGATCGAGGAGCACAGCGTGGCCGACTGCTGGCGGTTGGGAACATGCTTCAGGATGTCGTGAAATTCGCCATTATCCGAAAGAGTTCCGGCATAGAGTTCGCTGATGGCGAAGCCCAGGCAGTTGCGCCGGTCTTCCGGGCCGTGTGTGTCGCATGTTCCGGAAGAGACCGTCATCCAAACGCGCAGGTATCGCGCCGGCGTCATCCAGGAAGCCAGCCGCAGCGTGACCGTGCCGCCCTTGCCGTCCCCAACTGAGCCAAGCGGGAAGGTTTGCCAGATGCCACCGGCCGGCGCGTCAAATGGATTCCGGTCGCCTGTCCAGTACTGGACACGATATCTGGTGGCGAAAGGCGCGGCCCAGGCGATGCGGATGGCATTGACTTCGAGCTTGCTGCCCAGATCGAGCGTGACCCATTGCGGATGGTCTTCCTCGCCGGTGAAGGGCTTGGTCAAATACGGATTGCTCTTCCAGTAGGTATTCAGATCGCCGTCGGTGAGGCGCGAATAGCCGTTGCCATCGCCTTCGGTGTAGCCGCGGTGCGGCAGCGGCGCAGCCCAGGAATGACGGATCGTCTCCGTGGGCGTGGCGTCGCCGACAAAGTAGCCTTCCTTTGCCGCCGCGTTGCTCCATTTTCCTTTCGGATTCCAGTGCCAGGCTTCGGCGAACAGTTCGGTGTTCTGGCGATAGCTGACGGTTTGCCAGCCGGCCGAGTGGATTTTGCGGATGAACTCGGGGGTCATGACCTTGTCGGTGACGTCTCCGCGGAGCCGGTCGATGCCCGCGCCGAGCGAGCGGAACGGACTGAAGGAACTCACGGCGTGAGAAGGCGTGGTGTCCACAACAATGTTTTGCGGCGAAGCGTTGCGTTGCGCCAGAGCAGCCGCCGGACCCATGAGAAGTGCGGCGCAAAGAGTACAGAGGATGCGGGCCATGGAAGGATCAGTATAGGGCGAGACTGGAACCTGAGCAATGGACAGGCAGGAATGCCTGTTTGAATGTATAGGTGTCGAGATATGAGAATCCTCCTGTGGCAGAAAACGCCGAGACCAGAGAAGCTGGCTCGGAAACCGAGTCAGGAGGACTCTCATGGAGCAACTGTATTACGTCGGAATGGACGTTCACAAGAAGACAATCAGCTACTGCGTGAAGAAGGCGGGAGGCGAAATCGTAGAGGAACAGCGAATCGCCAGCACGCGTGCGGAACTGAAGGCATGGCACCAGAGGTTGCCCGGGCCGTGGGTGGGGGTGATGGAGGCGACGCTGTTCACCGGCTGGATTTACGATTGTCTGGTGGAGCAGGGGGCTACGGTGAAGGTGGCGCACCCGGCGATGCTCCAGGCGATCGTGGCGGCAAAGAAGAAAAACGACCCAATAGATGCGCGTACGCTGGCGGATTTATTGCGCTGCAATCTATTGCCAGAGATTTACATGGCGCCACGGGAGATCCGGGAGATGCGGCGCATCTTGCGGTACCGCAACCTGGTGGTGCGGCAGACGGTGCAGATGAAGAACAAGATCGCCGGGCTGCTGATGGAGACCGGCAGCGAGTACGATGCGAACAAATTGCACCGCCGGAAATATTTCAGGCAGCTTATCCAAGAGTTGGACGGAGTCGTGCCGGATTCGGTTGTGCAGTTGTTGCAGTTGAGCCGATCGACGGTGGAGCAACTGCGGAAGATGGACCGGCAGTTGCTGCGGGGCTTGGCGCAGCAGCCGGAGCTGCAACAGCGGCTGGAGCGGCTGACGAGTATTCCGGGGGTGGGACCGGTCACGGCGCTCAGTTGGATGCTGGAAATTGGGGAGGCCAGCCGGTTTGGGACCATCGCCCAGGCCATCAGCTATTGCGGGTTGTGCAGCGCCCAACACAACTCGGCGGGCAAAGAGTACCGGGGACCGATTTCCAAACAGCGCAACCACCATTTGCAATGCGTGTTGGTGGAGGCGGCGAAACTGGCGCCGCGCTGGAACCCGCCATTGGCGGCCGTGCATGCGCGCGCCCTCGAGCGGGGCAACCGCAACCGGGCCACATTGGCCGTAGCCCGCAAACTGGTGGCTTACTTGATGGCCGTCGACCGGAGCGGAAAGCCCTTCGCTGCGGCTCCGGCAGCTACCGGCACACAAGCCGCCTAGGATGTGCCCCGCCGCCTACGCCTCCGCTCCGCTCAGCGGGGCTTCGCTCCGGCTCCGGCGGCTCCCCGCATACATCGGCCGAAGCTCATATCGCGGTTGGCATCACACAGCTTCCCGCCAGTCCTGGCCTGGGTAGGATTGCGCCAAGGACCTTCGGGTCCCGATGCGCCCACGTGCCTGTTTCCAGGTTGGCGGGTTTTCCAAACTCAATCTTCTGCGAAGGCCATCCTGGCCCGATGCAGCAAATGGATGTCTGGTCACGCTGTTACGTTGACCCACGCTGCGAAGCACAAAGCTGGAAGCCCACGGCGATCTTGGAACCCAAACCGCCCAGGAGGGTGGAGGGGCAACTCCGTCTGCCCCTTGACACATTACTATCATGGATGTCCTACCATTCGAGTAGAGGTTACCCACGTGTCAGCCATTCAGGAAGCTCCGATGGTTGTTTTTCAGCGCGAAGGCGATATTGCGGTGGTCACATTGAACCGGCCGCACCGGCGCAATGCGCTATCGCTCCAGTTGATGACGGAGTTGATCCGCACACTCGACGAGATCGGCGGCAATCGCGAGATCCGCGCCGTGATTCTCGCGGCCTCGGGGAAAGTGTTTTGTTCGGGGCACGATCTTTCCGAGATGACGGGCCGCAACATCAATGAGTACCGCCAGATCTTCGACGTCTGCACGCAGTTGATGGAGAAGATTCAGTCCATCCCGCAGCCTGTAATCGCGGAAGTGCAGGGCATTGCCACGGCGGCGGGCTGCCAGTTGGTGGCTTCGTGCGATCTCGCGGTGGCGTCGGACCAGGCGTCCTTCGCCACGCCAGGCGTCAAAATTGGCCTCTTCTGCACGACGCCCATGGTGGCGCTGACGCGCGTGATCGGCCGCAAGCGCGCATTCGAAATGCTGGTCACTGGTGAAATGGTAGACGCGAAGACGGCGGCGGATTGGGGACTGGTCAATCGCGTCGTGCCGGCAGGGGAGCTAACGGCCGAAACGCGCAAACTGGCGGCGCGCGTCGGGGAGGCCAGTTCGCTGGTGATGGCTATTGGGAAGCAGGCTTACTACACGCAGATCGATCTCGATCAGGCCAAAGCTTACGTGTACGCCAAAGAAGTGATGAGCATGAATGCGCTCGCGGCGGATGCGCAGGAAGGGGTTTCAGCGTTCCTCGAGAAGCGGCGGCCGTGTTGGAGCGGCACGTAGGCGGTAGATGGCGGTGGTCGGCGTGCGCGCGATTTCCTGATACTGCGCCAGCCACGGGCGGAGTTCCGGGTAACGGTCCATGGCGAGCGCCGGATTGTACAGACTGAGACCGTCGATGACGATGGTGGGACGCGAGCGGGCCAACTCTTCGCGATTGGCGCGGGTGAAACCGGCCGCGACGGGGGCCGATTGCGTCAAATGCCGGTCGGCGGGAACGCCGGTGAGGGGCTGCGAATCGAGGAAACGTGTGGCTGCGGGCAGGCTGGTGTAGACCCACAGGTCGGGCCGGAATCCCCAGACGAACAGCGTGTCGCCGGGACGAGTGAACTGGCGAGCGAGTTGCGCGGCGGCGCGGCTGTCCTGATCCATGGCGACGTCGCTCCAGTGATGCGGCTGGCCGGTAGCGAGATCGCGCGCTAGTATCACGTAACGCGGGCCGAAGCGGATCAAAGGGACCAGCAGCAGAATCAGTGCCAGAGCGCGTTTCCGCTCCATGAGCGCCATGCCGCGCGCGGCGGCGATCACCAGTGCAGGCAAGAACTGGAAAAAGTAGCGGGGGAAGAAGCGCCAGCCGACGACAGCGGCAGCCATTGAGAATGCCGCCCAAGCCAGCAGTTTCCAGCGGACCGGGCAGTCGCGCGACTTCCCAAGCCACCAGAGAGCCGCGACTACCAGCGCCGCGTGGAAGCCCAGCCAGTCGGCGGTGTGGATGGCGCCGTCGCGAACCGGGTGCTCGAGGAAAGTCGTGCCGGCGTACAAGAAACCCCAGCGCCAGACCTGGTCGATGTAGGGAGCGAGAGCACCCGTCCAGGCGAGCCAAGCGCCGGCAATCGCGTTGACGGCGGCGAATCCCGCGGCCAGCAGGCCAACCGCAGGGAAACACCACACGGCGCACGCAGCCAGCACGAACAACGCTTTCGTGTTGATCAGAAATGCCACGCCCGCGGCGGCGCCGCTCCAGAAAGCCCGGCCCCGAAACGCCAGCCAAACCGCGGCAAGATGCGGCGCGAGCATGGTGAGATCGGCGGCGAGGGGGATTGCCGCGGAAGGAAAATCGAGGACCAGAAAAAAACCGAGCAGTCCTGCGGCCCAGAAGCCCTCGGTCCGGCTCCACAGGTCGCGCGCGAGGGCGTACGCGAGAGCGCAAGCGATCAACGCATAGAGGGCACCAGCCAGGCGTAGCGGCCATCCCGTACGCACGCCCCACGCCAGATTCATGGCAGCGAGCAGCGGCGGCTTATCGAACCAGACGTCGCGGTAGAGCGTTTTGCCGAACTGCATCTGCTTGGCCGCCGCCATGGGCAGGTCTTCCTCCGCCCAGAGAATGTCCACGTGGCAAAGACGCGCGGCCAGAAGGACGAGGAACAGTGCAGCGAAGAAAGTGCGCGGGCGCATTACACTCGGGCAAGCAGGCGGTCGGGATTGTCGAGGAACTCGGCGCCATGCACTTCATTGACTATAGACCAAACTTGAAAGCCAGCCGATCTCGTTCTATAGTGGGCGAAGACAAGGCGAACATGACGGACTTTCGCGAACAGCTCGCGGTGCTGCGGCAAAAGGTGGCGTCAATCGATCGCAAGTACTCGGCGCCCGAGAAGCCGCGAGTTACGCCTACCCACATCGAAGACATTGTCTCGGGTGAGGTGATCGAAACGGCCTTCGGCGCCCATTTTGAAACCGAGCGGCTGTACGAGCGGCACCGTCGGCACGGGTCAGTGGGGATTGCCGACCTGGCCGATCTGCCTGAGAGCTTGCTGGCGGCGCTTTCCGAAGGCGCCATCGCGCAATCGCAGCCCACGCGCTGGGCTTTTCTCGACACTGAAACCACCGGGCTCGCGGGCGGCACGGGCACTTATGCGTTTCTCATCGGCGTGGGCAGCATCGACGAAAGCGGATTCCGCGTGCGCCAGTTTTTCATGCGCGATTACAGCGAAGAACCGTCGCTATTGGCATCCCTCACCGCCTACCTGGCACGCTTTGACGTGCTCATTACATACAACGGAAAGGCGTACGATCAGCCGCTGCTCGAGACGCGCTATCGCATGGTGCGGGCGCGGCCACCGTTCGCCCGCATGGAGCACCTGGACCTGTTGTTCGGCGCGCGCCGGCTGTGGAAGCTACGCCTGGAGAGTTGCCGGCTGGTAGATCTGGAAAATCAGGTGCTCGGCGTGGAGCGGCAGGGCGATTTGCCCGGCGAGTTGATTCCCTACTACTACTTCGAATATCTGCGCATGAAACAGGCGTTTCGCCTGGTGCCTATTTTTCACCACAACGCCATGGACATTGTCTCGCTCGCGTGCCTGACTGCCATTGTGCCGGCGGCTTTCGGCTCGCCGGACGGTGCCACGTTCCGGCATGGCGCGGATGTGATCGGTCTCGGGCGCTGGCTGCTGGCAGCGGGACGCGATGCGGAAGCGCTGGGCCTTTTTCGACGCGCAGTAGAGTTGGGGCTGCCGGATGCGCTGCTGTTTCGCACGCTGGCCGAAATTGGCGCCATCGAAAAACGACTGGGGCGAGATGCGGCGGCGCTAGAGATCTTTACCGATCTGGCGGCATCGCCCAACCCTTATCGAGCGCATGCTTATGAGGAACTCGCGAAATACTACGAGCATCGCGAGCGGAATTACTCGATGGCGCTGGAGATGACGCGAGGCGCGCGGGGGCTGGAGGATTCGGGGCTGCTCCTGCACCGCGAGGAGCGCCTCAAGAGGCGGTTAAGCGCCAAGACGCCGAGACGCCGAGCGAAACGCTGATTAGAATTGCAGCCATGACGACGGCGACGAAGTACGGGACAGGTGGCGTGGCCGAGCTCCGGGTTAGCGCTATCATGAGCCATACGCTCAATGAAAACCCTGTTTCTCGCGCTTTTGCTCGCGCAAACTGGTTCCCCGGACTCCGAGAACCGGCTGGCGCGTGATATTCTCCACGAGCTGATCGAGATCAATACCACGCACTCGACCGGCTCGACCGGAAAAGCCGCCGAAGCCATGGCGGTGCGGCTGCGCGCGGCCGGCTTCGCGCCATCGGATATTCAGATCATCGGGCCGCGTCCCGAGCGCGCCAATCTTGTGGTGCGCCTGCGCGGTTCCGGCGCCCGCAAACCGATTCTGTTCATGGCGCACCTCGACGTGGTGGAAGCCAGGAAGGCCGACTGGTCTACCGATCCGTTCCAGTTCGTCGAGAAAGATGGCTACTTCTACGGACGCGGGTCTGGAGATAACAAGAGCGGCGACACAATCCTGATGGCCAGCTTCATTCGCCTGAAGAAGGAGGGCTACCGGCCGGATCGCGATCTGATCATGGCTCTCACCGCCGATGAAGAGGCGGACGATACCGGCGAAAACGGCATCCACTGGCTCCTGCAAAACCATCGCGAGCTGATTGACGCCGAGTACGCCATCAACACCGACGGCGGCAACCTGCAGACCAAGAAAGGAATCAAGCTGCTCAACGAGCTGCAGTATGCCGAGAAGGGCTATCTCAGCTTCGCGCTGGAGGTAAAGAACAAGGGTGGTCACAGCTCGCTTCCGGAGAAAGAGAACGCAATCTACCGGCTTGCGAGAGGCCTGGAGCGGTTGAGCGAGTTCGACTTCCCGGTGATGCTGGACGCCGGGACGCGCGCTTTCTTTGAAGCGGTGGCCGTGCGCCAGAGTCACGAGGAATCCCAAGCCATCAACAGCATGCTCTCCACCAACCCGCCCGATGCCGCGGCGGTGGCGCTGCTTTCGAAATCGCCCGACTGGAATGCCACGCTGCGCACCACCTGCGTGGCGACCATGCTCGAAGCCGGCCATGCCGAGAATGCGCTGCCCCAATCGGCGAAAGCCACGGTGAATTGCCGGATCATGCCCACCCAGGACCCAGGGGAGGTGGAACAGACTTTGAAGCGCGTCGTGAACGACGAGCAGATCGCTTTCACAGCGCTCCAACCTCTCGATCAGGTCCAAAGCCCGCCAACGCCTTTGCGCGCGGATGTAGTCGAAGCCACGAAAATGGTTACCCTCGCGATGTGGCCGGGAGTTCCCGTGGTGCCGTACATGTCGCAAGGGGCGACCGACGGTAGATTTCTGCGAAGTGCTGGAGTCCCCACGTACGGGCTCTCCGGCATCGCCGATGACTACGATGACATCCGCTGGCACGGCAAGGATGAGCGGATCTCGGCGACGGCGCTCTACGAGGGGCGCGAATTCATGTACCGGCTGGTGAAAGCGCTGTCCTCGCCATCACGCTGAAATCCGGTCGAACCCCCGGCGTCTTGAAGTCCCAGGCGTCTCTGCGTCTCGGGCTAAAATGGTTGCTCCACTTTAATGAGAACTCTGTCATTCGCATTTCTCCTTTCTGTCTCGCTCGCCGCGCAAACGATGTCCATCGAGGAATACGACCCCAAGTCGACTCTCGTGATCCCGCAGCATCCCGTCAAGCGCGCGAAGTATCCATTTATCGACGTGCACAATCATCAATACGGGCTCACGCCGGAGAGAGTGGACAAGCTGGTGGCTGACATGGACAGCATCAACCTGCGCATCATGGTGAACCTGAGCGGCGGCTACGGCGAGCGGCTGAAGGAAAATGTCGCGATTCTCAAGAGCCGCTACAAAGACCGGTTTGCCGTTTTCGCCAACTTGGATTTTTCAGGCATTGACGATCCGGACTATCCTCAAAAGGTGGCCAACCAGCTCGAGCAGGACCTCCGCAACGGCGCACAGGGCCTCAAAATCTTCAAGAACTTCGGCATGGATTTGAAGGACACCAAAGGGCAGCGCATCCACGTGGACGATCCGCGCTTCGAGCGAGTGTGGGAGATATGCGCGAAGTGGAAAGTCCCGGTGCTCATCCACACCGGCGAGCCGTGGTCCTTCTTTCAGCCGATAGACCGCTTCAACGAGCGCTGGCTCGAGCTGAAGCAGTTTCCGCAGCGGGCGCGTCCGCCGGACCGCTATCCGACCTGGGAGACTTTGATGGGTGAGCAGCACCACCTGTTCGCCTCGCATCCGAAAACGATTTTCATCAACGCGCATCTGGGCTGGCTGGGCGGAAACCTGGCGGAGCTGGGCCGGCTGATGGATCAGATGCCTAACATGTATACCGAGATCGGCGCTGTCCTGGCCGAGCTGGGACGGCAGCCGCGTTTCGCGCGCGAGTGGTTCATCAAGCATCAAGACCGGGTGCTTTTTGGGAAGGACACCTGGGAGCCGACGGAATACTACTACTACTTCCGCGTGCTCGAGACCGCCGACGAGTATTTCGACTACTACCGCAAGCGGCACGCGTTTTGGAAAATGTACGGCCTGGATCTTCCCGACGAGGTGCTGAAGAAGCTTTACTATAAGAATGCGCTGCGGATTATTCCGGGACTGAACGCCGCGGGATTTCCACAGTAGGTACCGCGTTCCGTTCATGGCCGGAAAACCGCTTCCGAGCCGTGACGGAGCGGTCGCCCGAACACCATGGCCGTTATCCGGTTCGAAAACGTTTCGAAGAGCTACCCGATCTACGATTCGCCGGGCGACCGGCTGAAAGAGCTCGTCACTTTCAACCGGCTCGACTTTCACCGCAACTTTTGGGCGCTGCATGACGTGAGCTTTGAAGTCGAGCGCGGCGAAACGTTTTGCGTGATCGGTGAAAACGGATCGGGCAAGAGCACGCTGCTGCAACTTGTGGCGGGGATTCTGCAGCCCAGCTCCGGCACGGTGGCGGTAAATGGGCGCGTATCCGCGTTGCTGGAACTGGGGGCGGGCTTCAATCCCGAGTTCACGGGCCGCGACAACGTCTACCTGAACGGCGCCATACTCGGCCTGTCCTCGCGCGAGATCGACGCACGCTACAAGCACATCGAAGAGTTTGCGGAAATCGGCGATTTCATTAACCGGCCGGTAAAGACTTATTCGAGCGGCATGGTGGTGCGCCTGGCGTTCGCGGTGGCGATCAACGTGGACCCCGAGATTCTGCTGGTGGATGAAGCGCTGGCGGTGGGCGATATCTATTTCCGGCAGCGCTGCATGCGCAAAGTGCACGAACTGCGCGCGCGGGGCATCACGATCCTGTTCGTTTCGCACGCCACGGCCGACGTGAAAGCTCTGGGCGACCGCGCCTTGTGGCTGGAACAGGGGCGGGTGGTCGAACTGGGACAGACCGACCGCGTAGTGGCGAAATATCTGGCGGCGATGGTGCAGAAAGACTCCGCCTATCTTGCGCATCACAAGCAGGCGGTTCCGGCCGAGCCACGCGAACCCACTCTCGCGCCCGAGATCGTCGACCACATTCCGAATATCGACCACCGTTATGGCGATGGGCGCGCGGAAATCCTCGGCATCGCGGTGCTCGATCCGCAAGGGCAGCCGCTGCAATTGCTGGAGCCGTCCAGCCAAATCGTGGTGCGCATCACGCTCCGCGCAAAAGCGGAAGTCGCGCGGCCCAACGTCGGATTCATCATGCGCAATCATCTGGGCGTCGATTTCGCTGGCACGAATACTCTACGTGAGAACCACGAGCTTCCGCCCATGATGCCGGGCGATATCCACACGGTGGATTTTCACGTCGATGTGCCGGAGCTATACCCCTCTTCGTTCTCCTTCTCGCCGGCTGTGGCTGACGGCCCGCTCGATGGGTTCAAAGTATGCGACCTGATCGACAACGCCATCGCAGTGCAGATGGCCCACGGCGAAGGACAGGTCTACGGGTTTCTGCACTTGCCGTGCCGCGTGATGGTGAACGCGCGGCTGGCGGCGGAGGCGGTGAAGCAGGCGTGAGGCAGGCACGCGCCGCGACAGCCCGAAGCAGCAGGCTACAATGAAAAGCGACGGAGCGTACGGTCGCCAAATTCTCCAGCCACCAGCAAGCGGAGCGGGCCGATCTGGAGTATTACCGCAGTCTGTCGCCGCAGCAGAGGCTGGATATCCTGCTGGAACTGATGGAGTCTTCCCGAAAAGAGGGCGATGCCTCTGCAGAAAGATTTGAGAGAGTTTATCGAATCTCTAAACTCTCAGAACGTTGACTACCTCATCGTCGGCGCCTTCGCGCTGGCCTTTCACGGTGTGCCCCGTTCCACTGGTGATATTGATATTTTGGTCCGCAGATTGCCCGAAAACGCGGCGCGGATCGAGGAAGTGCTCGTCCGATTCTGTTTTGCGTCGCTGGGATCGTCCGCCGCGGATTTTCTGTCGCCGAATCAAGTGATTCAACTCGGCCATCCACCGAATCGCATTGATTTGCTCACCTCGATCACGGACGTCGAGTTCGAAGAAGCCTGGTCCGGACGAGTGCCTGCGGAACTCCACGGCATTCCGGTGCCGTTTATCGGCAGGGAGGCCCTGATCCGAAATAAGAGGGCGACAGGCCGGGCTCAAGACAAAGCCGATCTGGAGGCTCTCGGCGCCTGCTGAGCGGACCGGCTTCCAGCCCGAGGTAAACTACCAGAAACGTGATGGATGTGCGGCGGAGCGGTAAGCTTGGCTGAATTCACCGGCGAGCGTGTGATTCCGGGCGAGGTTGATCCGGATCTGTGGAACGAGCATGTGGCGCGTTACTTTTTTGCCGCGCGGATGGCGCCAGGACGCCGCGTGCTGGATGCCGGGTGCGGGTCGGGCTATGGCGCCGACGTGCTGGCCCGCACGGCGCGCGTGGTCCTGGGCATCGACATTTCAGACGACGCGATCGATTACGCGCAGACGCACTATCACGCGGCCCATGTGCGGTTCGAGCGCGCATCGTGCCTTGAAATTCCCGCGCCGGACGGCTCCTTCGACCTGGTGGTGGCGTTCGAAATCATCGAGCATCTGAGTGACTGGCGCGGCTTTCTGCGTGAAGTGCGTCGCGTGCTGGCGCCCGAGGGCCAATTTCTGGTTTCCACGCCAAATCAGCTTTATTATGCGGAGGCGCGCGCCCAGCTCGGGCCGAACCCTTTTCACGTGCATGAATTCGAATACGGCGAGTTTCAGCGCGAGTTGGAGGCCGTTTTTCCGCGCGTGATGCTATTTCTGGAGAACCACACCGACGCCATCGTCTTCGCTCCGGCAGGCGTCGGCGGCCCAGTGGATTCACGGCTGGAGGAAGGGGGCGCGAACCCGGAAGAGGCGCACTTTTTTCTGGCAGTTTGCGGCATATCTGGCGAAACCACGATTCCCGCTTTCACGTATGTGCCGCGGGCCGCCAATATGCTGCGCGAGCGCGAGCGGCACATTGATGTGCTGGAATCGCAGCTTCGCGAGCGTATCGCCCGGGTGGTTGGGCTTCAGGACGAGCTGGTTAAGGAGCAGGCTAAGGCGCGCGCGCGCATCGATCAACTGGAAACCGAGCTTCGTGACGCAGTGGATACGGCGACGCAGCTGGGCTGCGAGCTGGAAGGCAAAGTTCGCGAGCTGGCGCAGGCAGTCGAGTATCTGCACGGGGCCGAGCGTACGGTCGAAGAGCGCACGCTGTGGGCACAGCGAAATGCAGCCGAAGCCGATGAGTTGAGCCGGCGGCTCCAAGCACTGTGGGCCACTCGTTGGGCGAGGCTTGGATTCAAGCTGCGCTTCTTGCCCAAGCCGGAAACCGGTAAATGAGATTGCTGTTCCGCGTAATCCGGCTGGCGCCACTGGTACTGCTTTCACCCATCGTGTTGGTCGCCAGCATCCTCGCCTTGGCGATGGAAGACCTGGCGTGGAGGTTTTTTGGGCGCAGGCAGCCGCGCGCCGATACGCTGCCATCAACGGCCGCTGCCAGTGTCGTCATTCCCAATTGGAACGGTCGCGATTTGCTGGAAAATTATCTGCCATCGGTCATCGCGGCGTTGGCCGGCCACCCCGACAATGAAATCATCGTGGTGGATAACGGATCCACCGATGAAAGCGCCGCGTTCGTGCGCCGCAATTTTCCGCAAGTGAAACTCGTGGCCCTCGCGCGCAACTTCGGTTTCGGCGGTGGCTCGAATACGGGCGTGCGCGCCGCCAAGAACGACATCGTGGTGCTGCTGAACAGCGACATGCGCGTCGAACCGGGTTTTCTTGCGCCGTTATTGGCGGGCTTTACGGACGAGCGCGTATTCGCCGTCTCCTGCCAGATCCTGTTCACCGATCCTCACAAGCGCCGGGAGGAAACCGGACTGACGCAGGGCTGGTGGGAGGAAGGCGGCCTGCGCGTGCGGCACCGGATGGACGACCAGATCCAAGATGCCTATCCGTGCTTCTATGGCGGCGGCGGCTCGTGCGCCTTCGACCGGCGGAAGTTTTTGGAGCTGGGCGGCTTTGACCCCCTGCTCGAGCCTTTTTATCTGGAAGACACCGACCTCGGTTATCAGGCGTGGAAACGCGGTTGGAAGGTGCTCTATCATCCGCGCAGCGTGGTCTACCACGAGCACCGCGGCACCATTGGCAAGCGGTTCACAGAAGCGCAGATCCAGGCCGTACTCAAAAAGAATTTCATTCTGTTCACATGGAAAAACATTCACGAGTGGCCGCGTCTCGCATCGCACTTCTTTTTCGCGTACGCGGGCGCGTTGGTCAGCGTGGTTTTTGGCGATTCGCCGCAGCGGGCCAGCATGGCCGGTCTCTGGCGGGCCTTTCTGCAACTGCCCGTTGCGATGCGCTCGCGATGGCGCGCCCGCGGGCTCGCCGAAGTGAACGACACCGAAGCCTTCCGCCGTCCGCTTGGCGGCTATTTCCGCGATCGCTTTGCAGCGATCGAACCCGATCCCGAGCGGTTGCGCGTTCTGTTCGTGTCGCCATATCCCATCTGCCCACCCATTCACGGCGGCGGTGTTTTCATGTACGGAACCTTGCGCGAACTGGCGAAGCACGCGGAAGTACACGTGATCGCCCTAATGGAGTTGCCGGAGCAGCGCGAGGCGAATGAAAGCTTGCGGGCATTTTGCGCTTCGGTCGAGCTGCCCGCGCGTGCCGGCGTGCAACCTGCCCCGAGCGCGTCTATCACGGCATCCATCACGCCACACGCCGTCCGCGAGTTCGCCGATCCCGATCTCGAGTGGCTGATCCATCGCAAGATCTATCTGGACCGCATCGACGTTCTGCAGCTCGAATATACGCCGCTCATCCAATACGCCGGCCGGTTCGATCGGCTGGCGAGCGTCGTCTTTGAGCACGATATCTATTTCCAGTCCATCTCTCGGGGCCTGGCTCACACCAACGGCGTCCCGCGGTCGAAGGCCGCATTCGAATATCTGCGCGCACTGCATTATGAGCTGAAGCATCTGCCGGAATGCGACAGCGTGCAGGTCTGCACGCCCGAGAACCGCGAGTTTCTTTCGTCCTATCTGCCGCGTTCCGCCGCAAAAATTCAGGAGGGGCTACGCGCCGGAATCGATGTGGGACGGTTTACGTACCAACCCGACGGCCGCGAATCTGCAACCATGCTCTTTCTTGGCAGCTTTCGCCACACGCCGAACGTCACCGCCATCGAGTGGTTCGTCAAGCATGTGCTGCCGCGGATCCTGACGCAACGGCCGGATGCGCGGCTGGTCGTCGTGGGGTCGGGCCCGCCGCCGCGTGACTTGATCGCCAGGGCCGGGCCATCCGTCGAATTGTTAGGATTTGTGGAAGACATTCGAACTGAGCTGGCCCGCCGCGCGGTATTCGTCTGCCCCATCCTCAGCGGCTCGGGTGTGCGCGTGAAACTGCTGGAAGCGTTTGCCAGCGGAATCCCCGTGATTTCGACTACCGTCGGCGCCGAAGGCCTGGCGCGAACGGATGGCGAGTTCTGTGCGCTGGCAGACGACGCGCGGGAATTTGCCGGCAAAGCGCTGGCCATTCTCGATTGCAGCCAACAAACCCGGGCCATGACCGCACGCGCGCGCGCCGAAGTGGAGGCCAACTGGGATATGCCGGTGCTGACCAGAAAGCTCGAAACGAACTACCGCCAAGTGCTGCTGGCAAAACGGAGGCTTATTTGCCGGCCAGGTCTTTCTTGAACTGGTCGACAACGCGCTTGGCCGTGCGATCCAGTTCGTCCGGCGAAGTGCGTTTGGGCCGCTCATACACGGACCAGAGGACCGCGCGTGAGCGGGCATCCACCAGGAACAGCGTGCCTTTGCCTCCGCCGAACGTGGAAACGCGCGGCGGCCCGGCTTCCTTTATGAGCCTTGGGGCCCGGCGCGTATTTGCCGAGTCAGACTTGTTTGTCGCGTCGGAGGCGTCTTTATCCGGCTGGTTGCCGGTGTCTTTCTGGTCGCCTGCGGCTTTTTCGTTGCCTGCGTCTTTGTCGGATTCGCTCTCCGCGTCCTCTTCCGGAGGTTTGGGCGTGGGATGCAATTTCTCCAACTGGTATTCGAGCGGCCCGCCAAGGCGATCGGTGAGAAGCGCGTCGGCATGCGACGCGTCGGTGACAACCTCGACGACACGGTCGCGTGTCAGACGGTTGGCGATATGCTGGTCAAGGCCATGGGCCATGGGCAGGATATACACGGTGTTGACCTTGGAACCGCCGATTTCAGCGGCGCCCACGAGCACTGGAAGGAAAAGTAACGCGGTCCATCGCATGGCACTCACCATCATAGCAGCGCCGATCGCGCCCCACCCACGTCATGCCGGATGATGTCTCGATCATTGTTCCCGTTTGGAATGGCCGCGCCATGGTGGAGCGCCTGCTCGTCTGCTTGCGCGCGCAAACGCATCCGATCGCCGAAATTCTGGTCGTCGACAACGGCTCGGAAGATGGCGCGCCGGAAGCGGCCGAGCGGCAGGGCGCGCGCGTGATCCGCATGGGATCGAACACCGGTTTCAGCCGCGCCGTCAACCGTGGAATTAAAGAGTGCGCGACCGAGTGGCTGGCCATCGTCAATAGCGATGTGGAGCCAGCGCCCGACTGGCTGGAACGGCTAATGGACGCCGCAAGACCACAAGGGGTATGGTTCGCCGCCGGCAAGCTTCTCAGCCTCACACAGCGCGACTTGATCGACGGAACGTACGACGCGCTTTGCCGCGGCGCGTGCGCATGGCGCGTGGGGCACGGCCGGACGGATGGCGCCGCGTTTTCGAGTGCGCGAGACATCTGGTTCGCGCCCGGAACGGCCAGCCTGTTCCGCGCGGAACTCTTTCGACGCGTAGGTTTGCTGGATGAGGGCTTTGAAACTTATCTGGAAGACGTGGAACTGGGCCTGCGATGTGCCAGTCTGAACTACGCCGGCCGTTTTGCGCCGGACGCCGTCGCGTATCACGCGGGCAGCGCCGCGCTGGGCAAATGGCATCCCGATACGGTACGTAGAATTTCGCGCAACCAGGTACTTTTGGTGGCGAAATTTTACCCGCGAGGGCTGCTGTTGCGGCTGTTGTGGCCCATGCTGGTGGCGCAAATGCTCTGGGGCGCCGTAGCTCTGCGGCACGGAACTTTTGGGGCGTTTTGGCACGGAAAGGTGGACGGCCTGACACGCTTCCGGGCGACGCGTCGCAGCGGGCTCGTCTCCGGCATCAAATCCGATGGGCTTTTACGGATTTTGCAGGAGTCCGAGCGCGAGATCCGGCGAATACAGCGCCTGACCGGGTTCGACTGGTACTGGCGGATGTACTTTGCGCTGACCCTGGGTGGGGCGGATTGACACACATGCGGGACGTGGGAATCGTGATCGTGACCCACAATTCAGCCGAGGAAATCGGCCCGTGTCTCGACGCCGCCGTAGCTACTGGCGCGGAGGTAATCGTCGTAGACAACGCTTCCGACGACGGCACATGCAACGAGGTGGGACGCCGGGGCGTGCGTCTGATCGCCAATCGAAATAACACGGGTTTCGCGGCCGCAGCGAATCAGGGCATGCACGTTTTAACCACGCCATGGCTGCTGTTGCTCAATCCGGACGCCGTTATCCAGAGCGGTCTGGAGCACTTACGGGAGGCCTGCCAGGATCCGCAAACGGCCGCTGCGGGCGGAATGTTGGTGGATCACCGTGGGCAACCCCAGACCGGTTTCATGGTGCGCCGGTTTCCGTCCGCGACCGCGCTTTGTTTCGAAGCCTTGCTCATTAATCGGGTCTGGCCGCACAACCCGGTGAATTGGCATTACCGTTGCTTGGACTTGGACTATTCAGAACCGCTCGAAGTGGAACAGCCGGCCGGGGCGTTTCTCATGATCCGTCGCGACGCGTGGGAACGGCTGCGCGGTTTTGATGAGGATTTTTATCCGCTGTGGTTTGAGGACGTGGACTTTTTGAAGCGCGCCAAGGACAACTCGTATCACATTTGTTTCGTGCCCCAAGCCGTGGCGAAACACACGGGTGCCCATTCCATCCGAAAGATTTCACTGGAGTTCCGGCAGTTTTATTGGTATCGTAGTCTTCTTAAGTACTCAGCCAAGCATTTCTCTCCGGGCGCGGAGACAGCGGTCTGCCTGGCTGTAATAATCGGCTCCGTAATGAGAACAGTGCTGGGTATTCCCCGCCAGAGGAGCCTAAAGCCCATAGCAGTTTGCGGCAAAGTTGTGAAGCTTGCCGTCCAGCAATTGGTTTCCGGAACGGCAGGATGAACTGGAAGTGTTGTCTTTATCGCTGATCCCAGGCTGAGTGGCGTCTTTTCAGGTTCAAGTTCATGTCCGATAGCGATTTCGTATCCGTCACCATAGTTACTTATAACAGCGGCAGATTCATCAAGCGTTGCCTTGAATCCGTGCTCGAGCAGAAGTATCCCTACAAGGAAATCATCGTCATCGATAACTGCTCGACCGACGGCACAGCCGACATCCTGGAACAGTTTGAGGATCGATGTCAAATTGTCTACAACGAGGAAAACATCGGCTTCGCCGCGGCGCAGAACCAGGCCATCGGACTTTCCAGTGGCGATTGGGTGCTGACCCTGAATCCCGACGTGCTGCTGCTGCCTGATTTTATTCAGGTGCTGGTGGACGCGGGCCACATGGACCCGAAAGTCGGCAGCGTTTGCGGGAAGCTGCTCACCATGACCGCGGCATTCGATATTCCGGCCAAGCCGGTGGTCGATTCGACGGGCATCTACTTCAATCCCATGCTGCGCCATCTGGATCGCGGCAGCCAGGAAGTGGACAACGGGCATTATCTGAATTACGAATATGTGTTCGGCGCCACTGCCGCCGCGGCCCTTTATCGGCGCGAGATGGTCGACGATATTCTGATCGACGGAGAGTTCTTCGATTCGGATTTCTTCGTGTATCGCGAGGACGCCGACGTGGCCTGGCGCGCGCAATTGATGGGCTGGCGGTGCCTCTACGCGCCGTACGCCCGCGGTTACCATGTGCGCAACGTACTCCCCGGCAAGCGCCGCGCCTTGCCGCCGGAAATCAACATGCATTCCGTGAAGAACCGGTTCCTGTTACGCGTGAAAAATATTTCAGGCGATCTGTACCGGCGCAACTGGTTCTCTATTTCGGTGCGCGATGTCATGGTGGTGGCCTGCTGCCTGGTATGGGAGCACACCTCGCTCAAGGCCTTCTGGTATCTGGCACGGAATTGGAAGCGCGTCCTGGCCAAGCGCCACGAGATCCAGCGTCGGCAGCGCGTGGACAACGAATACATCGCGAGCTGGTTCAAGTACTCGCCGGTCAGCAAGCCCGCGCCACGCAAGATGGCGGGCGTCCTGTCGCACTCGCAAGCCTATCGAAGCTAGCGGCGCAGGCATACCAGCCTGTAGATTTTGTTGTCCGCAAACACACGGGCAAGAAGGCCTGCACCACCACCGCGGTAGAATTCCAAAGTCATGCGCATCGCCCTCCTGGGCACCAGAGGCATCCCCGCGCATTATGGCGGTTTTGAAACCTTCGCTGAAGAACTATCTACGCGCCTGGCGCTAGTGGGGCATTCGGTGGCGGTCTACTGCCGTGAGCGTCCGCTGGAATCGCCCTGGCGCGGGGTGGAATTGCGCTATCTGCCCACCATCCGCCACAAGTACTTCGACACTCTGGCCCATACGTTGCTTTCGACGATTCACCTCTTGTTTCACCGTTGCGACGTAGCGCTCTACTGCAATGCCGCGAACGCGATCTTCACGGCCCTGCCTCGGCTCGCGGGGATACCGGTAGTGCTGAACGTGGATGGCATCGAGCGCAAGCGCAAGAAATGGAACCGGCTGGCGAAAGCCTGGTATTTGATCTCGGAGCGCCTGGCGACGATTCTGCCTACGGCAGTGGTCACTGACGCCCAGGCCATCGCCGACTATTACTTCGCACGCTACCGCAAGATGACCCATTTCATCCCTTACGGCGCTGAGGTTGAGAAGACGGAAACGCACAGTGCGCTGCGCTCGCTAGGTCTCGAGCCCGGACGATACTTCCTCTACGTGAGCCGCATGGAGCCCGAAAACCACGCGCTCGAGACACGGCAAGCTTTCGAAAAAGTGCAGACCGACATGAAGCTGGCCTTGATTGGCGATGCGCCGTACGCGGCGGACTACATTCGCCAGGTGCGCGCCACCAGCGATCCGCGCATCGTGATGCCGGGCGCCATTTACGGCCGCGGATATCAGGAGCTGGGTTCGCATTGCTTCGCATACATCCACGCCACCACCGTCGGCGGCACGCATCCAGCGCTCATTGAGGCCATGGGGCGCGGCGCCCTGGTGCTCTATCGCGACACGGCGGAGAATGCCGAAGTCGCCGCCGGCGCAGGGATTCCGTTCGATGAGCACGATCTGGCGGAGAAAATCGAGCGCGTGCTTGCGATGGATGAAGACGAGCGAAACACGCTTCGCCGCCGCGCTATCGAGCGGGTTCGCGACCGCTACTCCTGGGATGCAGTCACCGCCGATTACGAGCGGCTTTTCCGCAAAATAGCTCCGCCGAGGGCCCTGGCAGCGAGAGGGCGCGCGGGCGTCGATAATTAGAATGTGCCTCCCGTTCCCTTCCGATCGTATGCTTTGATCTCGCGCGAGCAGCTGGCGCGCAATTACCGCAGCGTCCGCGCCACCGCCGGTCCGGGGGTCGCGGTGATGGCGGTGGTCAAAGCCGACGCGTACGGCCATGGCGCGGTGGAGGTGGCGCGCGTGCTGGTGACGGAAGGCGTCGAGTGGCTGGCGGTCAGCTCGGTGGCCGAAGGCGTGACGCTGCGCCGGGCCGGCATCCGCATTCCCATTTTGGTAATGACAGGCTTTCTCCCGCATGAATGGGAGGCGCTGGCGGATACCGATCTCACGCCCGCCGTACAGTCTCTGGACGACCTGGCCGCCCTCGATCGCATGGCGCGTGCCGCCGGCAAGACCGTCGACTACCATCTTAAAATCGATAGCGGCATGAACCGGCTGGGCACGGCTGGCGCGGCCGGCGAGATCGTCACGGCGTTACGCGCGGCCACACACGTCCGTTTGGGCGGGCTCATGACCCACTTTGCGTCGCCGTCCGATTACACCTCGGATCAGACCGAATCGCAGACCGCGTATTTTTCCACCATGGTCGAACAACTGCGCAACGCCGGATTCGCGCCGCCCCACATTCACATCTCGAGCACCAATGCGCTCGCGTACAAACGGAATCCCCACTGGCTCACTATGGTGCGGCCGGGGCATGCCCTCTATGGATACGTCTCGCCGGCGCGTGGCGATGCACCGAAGCCGGCGCTCGACGTGAAACCGGTGCTCACCTGGAAGGCCAAGATCCTGGTGGTGAAAGAGATTCCGGAAGGCGCGCGGGTGGGTTACGGCGGGGCGTTCCGTGCGCCCCAGGCCATGCGCATCGCCGTGCTGGCGGCGGGTTACGCCGATGGCGTGCCGCACCGGCTGTCGAATCGCGGAAAAGTGATCGCCGCGGGAAAGTTCGCGCCGATTCTCGGCACGGTGTGCATGGATCTCACGACCATCGATATCAGCCACACCACGTCGCTCGGGCCCGGGGACGAAGTGACACTCCTGGGACGCGAAGGCGACGTGAGCCTGGACGCGCAGCAAATGGCGCGCATGGCCGGGACGATCTCTTACGCCATTCTCTGTGGGATCGGCGAGCGCGTCCAGCGCGTCTATGTTTAGGAGCGTGATGAAAAACTCGAAGCAACCGCCTCCTCATGGTTGCGGCTCGGAATGCGATGGTCGACTTCAGGGCAATTGCTGAGCCGCGCGGGTTAGCAAGCAGTGTCCGAAACACGTTTTTTCAGCGGGCTCTTAGACGTCTAGTAAGTCACCAGATCTTCGAAATCGAGATTGCCACCGGAGAGAATGACGCCAATCGATCGCACGCCCTCGGGCAACTTGTGATGCAACACCGCTGCAGCCGCCACCGCGCCGCTCGGCTCCACCAGCAACTTCATCCGCGTCAACAGCAACTTGACCGTGCTGCGGATTTCATCTTCCGTCACCAGCAGAACTTTCTCGACATGACGCTGCAGAACCGGAAATGTCAGCGCTCCCGGCTGCGGCGAGCGCAACCCGTCGGCGATGGTATCGGGAATGGGGATCTCCACGCGGCGCCCAGCCTGCAAGGAAAGATAGGTGTCGTTGGCCTGCTCCGGTTCGGCGCCGAAGACGTGGATATCGGGATCGAGGGCTTTGGCAATTGTCGCGCAGCCGGCCAGGAGTCCGCCGCCTCCGATGGGAGCGATGATGGCATCGAGATGCGGTACCGATTCCAGCAGCTCGAGAGCGGCCGTACCCTGTCCCGCCATCACCAGCGGATGATCGAACGGCGGAACCAGCGTGGCGCCGGTCTCTTTCAGAATCTGCGCGGCGATGGCTTCGCGGCTTTCGCGTTGCCGGTTGTAGGTGATGACGCGCGCCCCTTGGCTGCGGGTGGCTTCCAGCTTGCCGCGCGGCGCATCGTCGGGCATCACGATGGTGGCCTGAGTACCGACGTGCTTGGCGGCTATGGCCACCGCCTGCGCATGGTTGCCGGAGGAAAAAGTCACCACACCGCGGGGAAGATCTTCATCGGGGATGGATAGAATCAGGTTGCTCGCGCCGCGAATTTTGAAGGCGCCGCCCCGCTGGAGATTCTCGCATTTGAAGTGTATCTGGACCCCAGCGGCGCGGTCGATACTGGTCGAGGAGAACACCGGCGTGTGGCGGGCCAGCGGCCTTATCCGGGCTTCCGCATCACGCACCATCACCGCCGAGAG
>JBGPKX010000048.1:0-21757 GCA_041486185.1 Bryobacteraceae bacterium
CGCGGCACTCTGCAAATACGCCGTCATGATCGCGGCCTGTGTCTGGAGAAACTGCGACATCAGCTGCTGGAACGGCAGCATCACGGCGTCAATGCTGCCGGAGAAAGCGGACGGCGGCACGGCCGGCATGGTGGTTTGCGGGCGCAGAGAGATGGACGCTCTCGCGGGCGCATCCGATCGGTGAGTTACCGGCGGCGCGGCCGGCGTTGCCGGCGCAGCGGACGGTTCCGGTGAAGCAGGCGCCTGGCGCGTCAAAACAGCGCCCGCCGGCGAGGTCAGCTTCAGCGGTTCGTACACATTGGGCCGCTGGCCGCGCTGGAATGTATGGCCGCCGTTGACCAGCCAGCCGGGCTGAGGCTGTGGCCCGGCATTCAGGATCGTCTCGATCTCCAGTGCCTCGGCCGTGCGCCCGCGGAAAAGCTCGGCGGGCTCAATCGGCACTCCGTTCACCGCGAGCTGCGCCAGCGCCAGAAGAAGGTGCACGAGCCCATGGGTCTCTCCGCCATCAATCTGGACGCAGGTGGCGTCGGTTCCTTCCAAGGTCTGCCTCGCCAGCGCGGTCAACACGCCCTTGGGGCCCACCTCGACAAACAGGCGGGCGCCTTCCTGGTACATCGCGCGCACTTCATCCGCAAATTTCACCGGCCGCACCAGGTGATCTTCGAGCAACGCGCCGATCTCCGCCGGTTCCTCCGGATAACGTTTGCCCAAGGTATTCGAAAAGACCGCAAGCTTTGGCCGCGCGAAGGACTGGCGGGCCAGAGCAGATGCCAGAAGGTTGCGCGCCGGCTTCATCAAATCGGAGTGGAAAGCGCACGCTACCGGCAGTATTTTGGCGGGCAGTCCAGCCTTGCCAAGACGCTTGACGGCTTCCTGAACGGCCTCAGTCGCGCCGGCGATTACGATCTGCCGCGGACTGTTTTCGTTGGCAACGATCACCTCCGGCGTCTCCCGCAGCAGTTCGGCTACGGTCTGCGCGTCGGCTTGCACCGCTGCCATGGTTCCCATGTCGCCCTGCACGGACTCCTTGATGGACCGGCCGCGGGCCTCCGACAAGTCGATCAAGGCTTCGTCCGACAGCACACCCGCAGCCCAGAGGGCCACATATTCTCCATAGCTGTGACCACCCGCCATGTCCGGCTCGACCCCGAAACGGCGGAGCAGCTTGGCAAGCGCGGCTTCCACTACACCCAGGGCGGGCTGCGCCACGAGCGTGTCGGTGAGGGCCCGCATCTGCTCGCGCTCGTCTTCGGGAGTAAATGGCGGCGGCGGATAGATGTAGCTGCTCAGGGGTCGCGGCAGCCGTCCGGAAAGCACGTGCTCGGCCTGTTCCAGGCTCGTGCGGAATTCGGGGAAGTGCACCGCCAGATCGCACAGCATGCCCGGCTTCTGCGATCCTTGCCCCGGGAACAGGAACGCAACCTTGGGACGCGATCCATCCACGCTCAGACACACACCCTGGTCGGCGGTCTTTTGTCCGGTTGCCAGAGCGGTTTGCGCGCGCGCGAGCTTGGCTTGGAGATCCTCGATGGATGTCGCGACGATAGCCAGCCGCACTCGGGCATCGCGTGCGATTCCAGCGCGCCGGCAGGTTGCCGCGGCCAAATCCCGCAACGCCGGCCGCGCGCCGGACTCGAGTTTACGAGCGATCAGCTCAAGCGATGGCCGCAATGCATCCGGCGAAGGCGCGTTCCAAAGGAACAGTTCGGCCGGCCATTCATCGTGCGTAGGTGTGCCGGCGGGATCGCGCAGCTCGCCCTGGTACTCTTCGAGCACGGCGTGAAAATTTGTGCCGCCGAAACCAAAGGAACTGACGCCGGCGCGGCGCGGAACGCCGTCGGCGGGTATCCAGGGT
This sequence comes from Bryobacteraceae bacterium, assembly GCA_041486185.1. Classification (GTDB taxonomy): domain Bacteria; phylum Acidobacteriota; class Terriglobia; order Bryobacterales; family Bryobacteraceae; genus QHXW01. The sequence goes on from JBGPKX010000048.1 coordinate 1,856, forward strand.
TGCGGAATCGTATTCACGAAAATCGGCGATCCCGGTTCACGCAGTTTGGCGTTTGGCGTTTCGACATTCAGCGTGGGCGTCCGGACTTTGTGATGCAGGGCCAGCGCCATCTTCATCAGGCCCGTGATCCCGGCTGCGCTCTTGGTGTGCCCCAGCATGGACTTCACCGAGCCAATAGCGCAGCTCTGCGCGGTGGCGCCCGCTTCGTGCATCACCTCCGACAAAGATGCCAGCTCCGCGGTGTCGCCCGCGACGGTTCCGGTGCCGTGCGCTTCCACCAGACCGACGGTTGCGGGACTAAACCCGGCTTGCTCGTAAGCCCGTCGCAGCACAAGCTTCTGGCCTTCCGGCCGGGGCGCCGTCATGCTGCGTCCGCGCCCGTCGCTCGATCCGGCGATGCCTTTGACGACCGCGTAGATACGGTCGCCGTCGCGTTCGGCATCGGAAAGGCGCTTCAACACCACGGCCGTGATGCCCTCGCTGATGGCGATGCCGTCGGCGCCTTCATCGAAAGGCCGGCATTTGCCGCGCGGGGAGAGGGCCTGTGATTTGGAGAAGCACAAAAAACAGAACGGATTTTGAACCGTGTCCACGCCGCCCACAATCACCATGTCGCTCGCGCCCGCGGTCAGCTCGCGGATCCCCAGATAGGTGGCCGCCAGTGAGGACGCGCACGCGGCGTCGACGGTGAAGTTGACTCCGCCGAGATCGAAACGGTTGGCCACGCGACCCGCCACGACATTGGGCAGCAGGCCCGGGAAAGAATCCTCGGTCCACTCCGGCAGCCGGTCGAGCAGTTGCTGGGGCACGTCGGCCAGGCATTGTGCCAGCCACGCGCGCACCGCATAGTTGCCGCCGAGATCCCCCAAGCCGCCGCTGGCCCCGAAAATGGCGGATGTGCGCCTTCGCGCAAATTCCTTGTCCGCATAACCGGCGTCGCGCAGCGCCTGATCCACGACCACCAGCGAAAGGAGCTGCATGGGATCGATGGAGGCAAGGGCCGTGGGCGGAATCCCATAGCGCATCGGGTCGAACGGCACGTCGTCCAGAAAACCGCCCCACCGCGAATAGATCTTGTCGCGGGCCTTGCGGTCCGGGTCGTAGTACAGGTTGATGTCGAAGCGCTCGCGCGGAACCTCGGTGATGGCGTCGACTTTGTTCAGCACGTTGGCCCAGAAAGCGCGAACGTTGGGGGCCTTCGGCAGCAGGCAGCCCATGCCGATGATGGCCACGTCGCATGGCGGTTCGGACCGCGGGCCGCATTCCGGCGCTACGCGCTCGGCCAACGTCGCAACTTCGCGGAGCCTCGCGGAGCCGCCGGCGCACACCTGCTCGTGCAGTTCCTGAATGCTGCAAACGGACTCCCGCAGCGCGGCCACTTGGCCGATCATGTACATGCCTTCGAGGCGCTGCTGCTCCGGCGCGATGTGCACGTACTGCGCGCCTTGCGCGGCGTCCTTCTGCGCGGCCCGGGTAATTCCCTTGCTGGCCATGCGCAGCCGCCCCAGGTTGAACTGCTCCAGCGCCTCGCGCACACTCTCGTTATTCTTTTTCTCCGCCAGCAATTCTCGTTTGGCCCGGCGGAAGGTTTCATAGAACGGGGTATCGGCACAACGCGTGGAGTGTCCCGGCCCGGTTTCGAGCAGTACCGTGCTTTGGCAGCGTAGCGCTTCCTGCTGAAACCCTTCCACCAGGGCGCCGCTGGCCACCGCCTCGCGCGTGAACAGATAAGCGGTGCCCATCAGCACTCCGATTCGTGCGCCGAGCTCCGCCAGCGGAGCGGCCATGGCGGCGGCCATGGCGGCGGACCGCCCGTCGTGAATGCCGCCCGCGAAAACGACGTGCAGCTCTTCGGCCTTCACGCCTTGCTCAATGGCCTCCAGCAGCGCATCGATCATGCTTTCCCACAGGACAAAACTCGTGCGCGGGCCCACATGCCCGCCACACTCGCGTCCTTCAAAAATGAAACGCCGCGCACCGTCCTCGAGGAACAGCCGCAACAGCGCCGGTGCGGGGACGTGCAAATAAGTGCGAATGCCGTCGCGCTCCAGCCCTGCGGCCTGATCGGGACGGCCGCCGGCAATGATGGCAAAAGGCGGCCGGATTTCATGCACGGCTGCGAGCTGTTCGGCCCTCAGGTCGGGCGGAACAAAACCCAGGATGCCGACGCCCCAGGACCGTTCCCCAAGACGTTGTTTGGTCTCCTCCAGCAGCCGGCGAACCTGCGGCGCCCGCATGAGAGCCAGGGCCAGGAACGGCAAGCCGCCGGCGGCAGCCACGGCTTCCGCGAAAGCGGCCGTGTCGCTCACGCGCGTCATGGGTCCCTGCAACACGGGAAACCGCGTGCCGTGCGATTGGGCCAGGGGCGCCCAATCGCCGAGCGAGTTGTGACCCGCGGCCAGTTTCACGTGCTGCTGTACCGAGTCCCGCAACCCGCGCACAATCCCCGCCACATTGCCATACCGGCGGGCCAGTCCGGCTGCCAGCACAGCATCCTGACCGAGCGGCCAAAGCGTGTCATCCCTGCGATTCCAGTTCACCGCCTCCGACAAAGCGCCACGCCAGCGTTCGCGCGCGCCATCTGGAGAATCGCTGTCCGCCAGTTCTCGTTCGAGCTGTTGCCAGCGGTCCACCGAAACAATCCCGGGACGGCGGTATGCCCGGTACAAACCGCCTAGCTCTTGCCCCAGACAGAGCGTCTCGTCCCCTTCCATGCGCTCGACCGCCGAACGCGCCTTGAGAGGGAGGGAGGATTCGGGTGTCAACACGAGTTGGCTGTCGAGGACCACGCCAGCCGCTCCGGCCACGTGGCACGCCGCCGCGGAGTGCGGTCCGATACCACCGTGCGCCCAAACAGGCAGCGCGAAGCCGGCCAGCAGATGCTGCAAAAGAACGAATGTGGTCTCTTCTCCCACTCGCCCGCCCGCCTCGTGGCCTTTGGCGATGAGGCCGTCGACATCCAGATCCTGTCCTCTCAGGGCCTGCTCGCGCGAAGTCACCTCGAGCACCACGCGGCGCGATGCCGCGCGCGCCGTCCGGACCAATGCCGGAAGTGCCGGCGCATCGGCTCCGGTAAAGATCACGAGATCAGCCTGGGAAGGCAGATCCGCCAGCAGCGAGGCGGCGCCCGCATCGAACGCGTCGAGCTTGACGGCAAAAGGCCGCGGCGTCAGGCGCGCGATTCGTTCGATGGACTGCCTGGCTGCTGTTTCGTCCCGCAAGCCTTCGCAATTGAGAACACCGGTAGCGCCGCACCGGCTTGCCGCCACGACAACGCCCGTGTCCAGCCAGCCGCACACGTTGGCCGCAAGAATGTCAAATTCTCTATGCGCTCCCAGAATTTGGGCTCCTGTCACGCTAGTTCTCCAAGAATTTCAGCTCGTACAGACGGCTTTATCCGCCTGGCCGGTTCCGGTCTGAACTTCCGGAAGGACTGCATTCGAAAAGTAGCCGCGGACCCATTCGCGATTCAGCTCTTCACCGGAGCGTAGCGGGAACTCCCGGCTGCAAGCGGTGCACTTCATGCGCAATCCGGGGGTCGCAGACAGGGCCGCGCCACAGCCGGCGCAGACCCGGGGCGTCTGATGGGCCAGCTCCGAGATCATCCGCACCCAGGTGCTTACTTTCAAAAAGTAGCGATTCAGATCCTGTACGGAAATGCGCTCCGGCAGAGCCTCTGCCTCCTCCTCGGGAAGACGGCGCATCATCAGGCGCCGGCCCTCCTCAGTGAGGTAGCCGTCCCGTGCCAGAATGCCAGGCCCGCGAACCTCGATGGCTGTGTCCAGGATGGATTTTTCAGGAATCCAGACGTCAAAGGCGGCCTCCGATTCCATGGTGATCTCAATCAAATCGAGCGATTCTGCTCCCAGGTCGTCGAGATACGCGTCCAGGGTGACGCGAGCCGGGTCCACGTGCAGGCTGCCGGCGATGATCCCAGCGAATCTTTTCAGTATCTCCGAGTTTGATTGATTCAACGGCTCCATGTGGTTGGTCCCTTCCCCATTCAGTTGGCGTACGCCTTGACTGCCACAACTGCATTTTCCCCGCCAAACGCAAACGCGTTGGCCAAAGCCGCGCGCACGCTGGCAGGCCGGCTTTGATTCGCCACATAGTCCAGATCACATTCCGGATCGGGATTACGAAGGTGCATGGTAGGCGGCACTATGCCGCCGGTGATCGCCTTGACCGCGCACACGAGATTCATGACCCCGGCAGCAGCTATGGTATGCCCGATCTGGCCCTTGTTGGAAGAGACCAGCAGGCGCGGCGCGTGCGTCCCGAAAACACGTTTGATCGCGGACGTCTCCACCACATCGTTTTTTGGCGTCGAGGTTCCGTGCGCCGCGATGTAGTCGATGTCCCGCGGCTCCAGGTGGGCGTCACGCAGGGCCAATGTCATGGCATTGGCCTCTGAAGCGCCCTGCGGAGATGGATCGGTCAGGTTGTGCGCATTCAACGTGGTAGCGCACCCGCTCATTTCGGCATAAATTCTAGCGCCACGCTCGCGGGCGCTTTCCAGGCTCTCGAGGATCACGGCTCCCGCGCCTTCGCCCATGACGAACCCATCGCGGTTCCGATCAAAAGGTCGCGAGGCCTCTTCCGGATTTGCATTGCGGCTCAAAGCGCCAAGCAGCGCAAAGGCGAGGATGGCGATGGGGTTGACCAGGGCCGCGCTGCCCCCGGCAATCATGGCCCGGACCCTTCCCCTGCGGACCAACCGGAATGCTTCGCAGATGGCGCTCGCGCTCGCGGCACATGCGGTATCGCATACCACCACGGGGCCGGACAACCGGAGCACGCGCGCGGGGACGCCGGCAACCAAATCTCCCATGCGCCGGAAGAAGCTGTTCTCCGGCTGGCGCCCTTCGCTTTTGAATCGCTCCAGATCGATCGCTGGCCGGTCGGCGTGGCGAAGCTGAAAATAGTGCTTGAGCAACGCCATGTCGAGATAATTGACGCTGATCCCGACGGCGACCCCTATCTGGCGAGGCTCGATCGAAACCCGGTCGAGACCGGCATCGGCGAATGCCTCGCGGGCGGGTTGGAGGAACAGGCGCACGCTCCGCTGGCAGGCCTGGTGCGGTAGCCCAGGCAGGGCCGGCGGCTCCGGAATATCCGGGATCTCCGCGGCGACTCGGGTGGCGTACTCGGACGAATCCCAAAACGAGATCTTCCCGATTCCATTGTCCCCAGCCAAGAGACGGCGCCAGCACGTAGGCACATCGGGACCCAGAGAAGTGGCCATCCCCATGCCGGTCACGACTACCCTATGCACGGCCCGTCTCCGCTCCGGTTTTTACCGGGTTTCCAGCCGGCTTGCCGTGGGCCGGGCCCATGTAATTCCGCGTCCCGCGGGAGCACCCGGTCATCCCGGCCATTGGCGAAATCCATGTTCTCAAGTCAATCATCGATACCTTTCCTGCGTACGGCAAATCTGACAGCTGATTCTTCCGACTCAAGTCTCGATCAGAGGCTGCGCGCCGTCGGCATGGTCCAGCGCTTCGAGGTCGAAAGACATGGGCGAATGGGATTGCGTTCTCGGGACGAATCCTTGGTCAACGAGATAGTTGACGATTCGCCTGGCGTTTTCCTCGGGTGAAGTATTCTGCGTGGAAAGGAGGATCTCGGGCGCCACCGGCGGTTCGTACGGGTCGTCGACGCCGGTGAACCCCTTGAGTTCTCCGGCGCGCGCCCGTGCATAGAAGCCTTTTACGTCACGCTCCTCGCAAACTTGGAGGGGAGTATCCACGAAGACCTGTTCTTCTCCGTGAGCGACAAGATCAACGAGCCTTCCTCCATAAGGTTGTATCAGTTCCAAGGTTCCCTCTTGATGTACTGTCTTCTCGATCTCAATAAAAAGACCGATTTAAACCAACTTGACTCCAGTTACCAACAGAACTGCGCTCAAGCCGAAACGCAGCGTCCGGATCGGCAAGCGCGGCGCAAGGTAGCTGCCCAGCAGCACACCAGGAACCGATCCGGCCAGCAATACCGGTAGCAGGCTCCACTCGACGTGGCCGAACTGCGAGTGAAGCAACGCTGTCGCCGAAACCAGCACCGCCGCGTGAAACACGTCCGTCCCAACCACCCGCGCCGGCGCCATCGGGTACAAGAGAAGCAAATACGGAGCAACTAGAGAGCCACTGCCGACCGACGTCAGCCCCACGGCAAATCCGACCAGGGCGCCCCACAGCACCGTGAAGCGGATTTGGTTGCGGTGCAACAAATTGTGGCTGTCCTGGGGGAGGTCCCGGCGGAGGGTTCGCATGAATAGGGTCAGGGCCACTATGACCAGTACCACCCCGATGGCGCGTCGCAGGTAAGGATCCGGGTCGACTCCGCTTTCCCGAATCTGGTGAATTAACCAAACGCCTGCGATTCCGCCCGGCACGCTGCCCATGGACAAATGCAGAACTGTTCGCAGGTCGACGGTACCTTGCCGCCAATGCAGCCACGCGCCGGCCACCTTGGTGAACGCGCTGTAGACCAGATCGGTGCCGATGGCCAATGCCGGCTTCAACCCTACGAACAGGATCAGGAAGGGAGTTACCAGCGCCGCCCCGCCCATGCTTGTGAGACCCACGAGAATCCCTACCAGGAAACTGAGGAGCCAGAGAGTCGAATGTTGGAGGACCGGTTGCAAAGGCTTGTACCCGTACACTGCATGAAACAAGTGTTGACTGTAACGCAAGTATTATTGGACGCGCCGCGCGCTGTCAAGCATTTTCTCTGCCGCGGGCAGCGCCCCATGCTAAATGCCAAAAGTTTGGTCTTTATTGCTAAAAAATTTCCAAAAATTGGCGATGGCATAACTCATTCGTCGTCTCAAGCGGGCTTGGTTCGGAGCCCGTCTGGCGCTAGCCTGGCCACCTGGCATCTGCGTCCGTTTAGTGCCTCGGAGCGCCTTGGGTTACAGAGCGCGGGGTTGCCGTGGTGATGTGGGTGACGCCGGTTCCAGCCGTGCGGGAAGGCCGTGTTCGAGCCTATCCGGAATTCACCCTATCAGGCGCGACTCGGAGACGTGCATGTTACAATTCTCGACTGCTGCTGGCGGTCGCGAACGCCAGGTTCTGTACTGGGGAGTGCGGGTTCCAGACTGAAGGTATATGAAAATACTTGTGATCGGGCTGGACTGCGCCGCTCCTGAGATTCTTCTGCACTCGCCAGGGTTAAAGAATTTCCGAGCGCTGATGAGCAGCGGCTGTTACGGCAAGCTGGAAAGCGTAATCCCGCCAATTACTGTACCCGCGTGGATGTGCATGTCGACCAGCCAGGATCCCGGGTCACTGGGTATCTATGGATTTCGCAATCGCAAAGATCACACTTACAGCGGCCTCAGTGTGATTAACTCGGCCTCGGTGACCGCTCCGGCTATGTGGGACGTGGCCGCCGCGCAGGGCGAGCCGTCGATAGTTGTCGGTGTACCACCCAGTTATCCCCCGCGGCGTATGAATGGCATCAATGTGGGTTGCTTCCTGACTCCGGATACCCAGCACAACGAGTACACTTATCCGGCCTCTATTAAATCCGAAATCACTCAATTAGTCGGGGATTATCCCGTGGATGTAAGAGGATTTCGGACGGAAAACAAAGAATGGCTACGCGACCAGATTTGCAGTATGACGCGAAAGCATTTCGAAATCATACGCTATCTGCTCGCCACACATGATTGGGGGTACTTCCATTTCGTAGAGATCGGGCTGGATCGCGTCCACCACGGATTCTGGAAGTTTCACGATCCACAACACCGCCAGCATTCGCCCGGGAATCCGTTCCAGGCCGTAATTACAGACTACTATGCCCAGCTGGATGAAGAGATCGGACGGTTGTTGAACCTCATTCCGGAGGACACCATCGTGCTGGTGGTCTCGGATCACGGAGCGCAACGGCTGGATGGCGGCTTTTGCGTCAACGAATGGCTATGCCGGGAGGGCCTCCTCACGCTCAAGGAGAAGCCGGAAAAGCCCACGCCGTTTTCCAACACCCTGGTGGACTGGTCGCGCACGCGAGTGTGGAGCGAAGGGGGTTACTATGCGCGCGTGTTCTTCAATATCGAGGGGCGCGAGCCAAATGGCGTGGTCCCCGCGTCGCAATACGAATCCCTCGCCAAGGAGATGACCGAGCGCTTGCAAGCGCTGCCGGACGACTCCGGGAAGGCGATGGGCACGCTGGTTTTCCGCCCGGGCGAAATCTATCGCTCCGTACGGAACGTTGCCCCGGACCTGATCGCGCACTTTGGCGGTCTGTATTGGCGCTCCATCGGCGGCGTGGGCTACGAAAAGCTCCACGTGCAGGAGAACGATACCGGCCCGGACGACTGCAATCACGCGCAGTTCGGAGCGTTCATCTTGAGTGGGCCGAAACTGTCTCTGGGGGGAGAAGTGGAAGGCGCGCACCTCCTGGACATCGCTCCCACGCTGCTCGATCTCGCCGGCGTTTCCATTCCCGGATCGATGCAGGGAACACCGATGCGGCAAAAGGTGCGCCCGGCGCAAGCCCCGGTGCTGGAGAATTGAATCATGCTGTCACCGGTTCGCGGAAACCTGATTTCCTGCCAACGGCTGGGGGGAAGGAACGATGGTTGAGCAGGACCGGCCGCGCGTGGCCGTTACCGGAGTGGGGCTGGTGACACCTCTAGGACTTTGCGCGGCCGACACCGTGGCCCGCAGTCTGGCCGGCGAGTCAGCCATCGGGCCGATGCAGCCGCTGGCCTGCGAAGGGCGCACCTGTTCCGCCGCGGCCTTTGTGCCGGCGTTTGACGGTGGGGCTAATCTGCGTTTCCCCAAGAACCAGAAGTTCATGACGCATGCCGTGATGTGCGCCACACGTGCGGCCCGCGAAGCCCTGGATCAGAGCGGCATCGCGGCTGCAGGTCTTGATTCCGCGCGGATCGCGCTCTACACCGGCTCGGGCCAGACCGGACTCGAGTACGACGAGTTCTTTCGCGCGCTATCGCTGGCCTGGCCGGAGGGCCGGGAGATGGACTTCAAATATCTCGGCGGCATTCCGTCGCGTCTGATCGATCCCTACTTCTCCATCCGCACCCTGTCCAATGGAGGTCTGGCGCTGATTTCGATCGAACTGGGAATTCGAGGGTCGAGCACGAATCATGTCCAGAGCGATACAGCTTCGGCGCAAAGCGTCATCTCCGCCTATTTCGACTTGATTGAGGGACGTTGCGACGCCGCCATTGCGGGCGGGCATGATTCGCTGCTGGGCGTTTCTTCCCTGCTGGCGTACTTGCGGGCGGGAGTGCTCTCTTCCGCCGAACCAGCGACGGCTTACAGGCCCTTCGACCGGTCTCGCGATGGCCTGGTCACCGGAGCGGGCGCCGGCTTCCTGGTAATGGAACGTTGGGAGGACGCGCGCGCGCGCGACGCGGTCATTCTAGGAGAAATCTGCGGCGTGGGCTGCGCCATGGAAGTCGGCGGGTGCTGGTTGCCGGGAGCCAGCGCGGAAACGCTGCAGGATGTAGTGGCGCATGCTGGATGCGAGAGCGCCGATTTCGTGGTGGCTGCCGGTCTTGGCACGGCTGACTCCGACCGCGCCGAGGCTGCCGCGCTATCCACCATTGCGGGCGGCAAAGTCCCCGTGACGGCATTGAAGAGCCAGACCGGATATTTAGGGGCCGCGACCGGGGTCGTGGAACTCGCGATCGGGCTGTTGTGCGCGCGCCAGGGTTTCGTGGCTCCGATCGCTCGTCACACCGCCGCCGATGAGGATTGCGGGCTGGATCTAGTCAGCGGTCATGCCCGTGCTCTGGCTGGCGAACAGGCGTCGGGATTGTTTCTTTCGTATTCATGGGCCGGGCAAGTCGCTGCCATAGTGGCGCGCGCGGTTCGGAACTAACCATGTCCGATACCGTCTCGATCCCGACCCTGAACCACCTGTTCTTCCACATCCTCGAGCGAAGCGACCAGAGCAATCTATTGTCCTGGCGTGATGCCGCGGGCCGCACCGTTGAGTATTCGACCACTGGTTTCGGCCGCGCCGTTTTCGCCCTGTACCGGCATCTGCAGACCTGCGGGCTCGCGCCAGGGGATCGCGTGGCAATTTTCGCGGAGAACCGCCCGGAATGGCACATCGCGGAATTCGCCCTCCTGCTGGCGCGTATGGTAGTCGTGCCGATCTACCCGACCCTTGCGCCCGCGCAGGTCCGGTTTCTGCTTGAGCACAGCGGCTGCCGGGCCGTCATTCTTGGCGGCCGCGAACGGAGCGAACTGCTGCGTGAGCTGCTGCCGGATCTTCCGGAACTCCGCTGGCTGATCGGGATGGACGAAAAGGTGAGCGCGCCCGTGAGTCTTCCGGAGTTGATCGCGAAGACAACCGGCGGCGGCTTCACTGGCGCGGAGCGTGCCGCTTGTCTCCAAGTGGACCCGCAGTCCGTCGCCACCATCGTCTATACCTCCGGCACCACGGCACGTCCCAAGGGCGTGATGCTGTCTCATGCCAATCTGACCTTCGACCTCCGGCAGTGTCTGGAGCGGCTCGCGTTCCGCACCACGAAACGGGCGTTGTCGGTACTGCCGCTGCCGCACGTCTTCGAACGGCTCTTGTGCTACGGGTATCTGCGCATGGGTATCTCCATCGCTTATGGCAACCCGCACGATCTCAAACAATTGCTCGCCCTGTACCATCCCCAGGTAATGGGCTGCGTTCCGCGCGTGCTCGAAAAAATCCACGAGGCCATCGAGGCGCAACTCCTGACTCTTCCGTCTGGCTTGCAGAGGATGGCCCGGGGCTTGATCACCGCAGCCACCGAGGATGCGCGGGCGCGCAGCGCCGGGGATCCGGTAGGGATGCGTCTCCGGCTGACGGCTCTGGCGGCTCGCCGGCTGGCCGCTCCCCGGATTCGCCGCAGACTCGGGGGTATCGAGAACTTCATCTGCGGAGGCGCGTGGCTCGATCCCCAAATCGAACTGTTCTTTCGCGCTCTCGGATTCGTGGTGCTTCAAGGCTATGGGATGACGGAGACCTCGCCCGTAATCACTCTTAGCGCTCCCGGCGGTGAGCGGCTGGGATCGGTAGGCCAGCCGCTCGACGGCGTCGAAGTCCGCTTGAGCAGCGATGGGGAAATCCTGCTCCGCGGCGCGAACGTCATGCTCGGCTATTACCGGGATCCCGGGTTTACCGGGGAGGTGCTGCGGGAGGGCTGGCTGGCCACCGGCGACCTGGGCCGCATGGACGCCGACCGCTACCTTTACGTCACGGGTCGCGCCAAGGAAATCGTCGTGCTTTCAAACGGCAAGAAGGTCTTCTGCCCCGTGCTGGAACAGGCTGCGGAGCGCAGCCGATACGTCCGCAAAGTGTTCCTGGTCGGGCACGGGCGCAAATTTCCGGCTGCGCTGCTCGTGCCACACCTCGAAAATCTACAACGCCGTGCCGCGGACGATGGTCTGCGGTTTTCTTCTCCCGCTGAACTACTCGCACTGCCGGAAGTCGCCGAGCTGGTGCTCCGCGATGTGGACGTGTGCCAGGCGGAGTTTTCGCGTTTCGAGCAGATCAAGCGGTTCTGTTTCATCGCCGAAGACGATCTGACCGATCCCGAACTGACGACCCCCACGCAAAAAGTGCGCCGAGACCGGCTGGAGGCCAAGTTCGCGGGGGAGATTGAGCGCATGTATACGCATGAACCCGCATCACCCGCTGATCCGGTCAGTGCATCCCAACAAAGACACGCAATCGAGGAAATCCATGGTTGAACCTCTACCCGTGAAGTGGAATGAAACATTGATCCTGATCCACCTGCAACAGGTGGCTCGGGAACAACTCAATCTGACGCCGGAGCAGATTGACGCCATCCGGCCGCAGGCGCGCATAGCCGACGGGCTCGAACTGGACTCCCTGGCACAGGTGGTTCTCATGACCTCGATCGAGCGCGACTTCGGCTGCACCCTCGCTCCGGAAGACTTACAGAAAGTCGAGACGGTCGGCGACTTGGCGCAGTTGATCTTGCGCACTGTGGAGACCTCCCAGGCATGAAGCCGAAATCACAAACGGTCGTCGAGATTCTCGCCGGCCTCGAGAACTGCACGCGCTTCGGGGCACGCTTTGTTTCCACCTCCGAGCAGGCCGAATTCTATTCATATAGCGAAGTGCTGCGGCGGGCGCGGGCGAGCGCCGCTCATCTACAATCCCTTGGGTTACGGCCCGGAGACCATGTGGCGATAATCCTGCCTACGGGAATCGAGTTCTTCGACGCATTCTTAGGGACGCAACTGGCTGGGGGAGTGCCCACCGCCCTCTATCCGCCTTTCCGCTTAGGGAAGCTCGACGAGTATTTCGCCCGGCTGCGGCGTATGCTCACGCGGATCGGCGCGCACTACCTCATTACCGAAAAGAGAATCAAGCGCCTGATTGGCGAGGGCGTGACCGGTGTGCCTTCGCTGTGCGGTGTCATTGAAGCGGGCGATTTGTCGTCCGGGTCTGAGCAACCAACTCCCGTTGCCGTCGATCCGGATACTACCGCGTTCCTGCAGTTCTCCTCCGGCAGCACCTCTGAACCCAAGGCGGTCGTGGTCTCGCACCGGAATCTGGCCTGCAATCTCGCCATGATGGAACACGCGCTCGTCTATCGCGATGAGTCCGAGGTCGAGAATGGCGCCGTCTGCTGGCTGCCGCTGTACCACGACATGGGCTTGGTGGGCTGCCTCTACCTGGGGCTCTATTACCCGGCAACGGTAACGTACCTGGGTCCGGATGCTTTTCTGGGCCGGCCTGCTTTGTGGCTGCGAACTCTTTCCCGCTACAAGGCCGCCATCTCGCCGGCTCCCAACTTTGCCTTCGGTTACTGCCTAAACAGAATTCGTGACGAAGAACTCGAAGGGGTGGATCTTTCGCACTGGCGCGCCGCCTTGAACGGAGCCGAACCGATCGATCCCGAAGGCGTGCGCGCGTTTGGTGAACGATTTGCCCGCTGGGGGTTCCGCCCCGAGGCCATCACACCCGTGTACGGCTTGGCGGAAGCCGGGCTCGCCGTCAGCTTCAGCGATCTCGATGCCCCCCCGCTAGTGACGGAGTTCGACCGCGAGTTGCTGGCTACGCACGCGCGGGCGGCAACAGGGCCGGGACGCCGGCTGGTTTCCGTCGGCAAGCCTTTGCCGGGCGTGACTGTGGAAATACGCGACGGCGACGAGCGGCCTCTGCCCGAAGGCGCCGTGGGAAGAATTGTCATTCACGGCCCGTCGGTGACCTCGGGATACTTCGAGGACCCGGAAGCCACTGCCAGATCTATTCGCGACGGCTGGCTCGACACCGGAGACCTGGGTTTTTTTCTTGAAGGACGCCTTTACATCGCCGGCCGCGTCAAAGACCTGATCATTATTCGAGGCCGCAACTTTGCGCCGCAGGAGATCGAGGATCTGCTGCTAACCGTGCCGGGGCTGCGAACCGGCTGCGTGGTGGCGCTTGGCGGTTTCGTGGAAGGTCTGGGCGAGCAACTGATTATCCTGGCGGAAACGGACCCGCGAAATCCGCGAAGCGGCGACGAAGTGATCGCCGAAGTACGCCGTCGCGTTCTCGCCGGCCTGGCGCTCAGCCCCCATCACGTGGAACTGCTTCCGCCCGGCACTTTGCCCCGCACGTCGTCCGGCAAGCTGCGCCGCTCCGAGGCGCTGCGCCAGTTTGTGGCCGGAGAGCTCGTGCCACCGGAGAAAGTCACGGCGCTGAAGCTAATACTGGAGATTGGGAAGTCGCAGCTGGCCTGGGCCCGGTTTTCTCCTCAGGAACGCTGAAGCAGAGCCACGCGCGGACCGATGACCGGTTCTAGAATGTCAGCCTCGCCCCGAGCTGGAAGGCGCGCGGGCCCCCCGAGCCGAACACCTGGTCCACGCGCGAGTCTGGCTGGCCGAAAAGAGAAGTCTCGCGCAGGTTCCCGCTGTACCCGGTCAGGTTCGCGATGTTGAAAACATTAAACACCTCGCCAAAGACGTTCAGCCTACAGCGTTCCCGATAACGGAACGTTCGGCCCAACCGCAGGTCCTGAGAAGAAAAGCTATCGCCGAAATCGAATCGGTCCGGCAGCACCAGCGTGGGGATGGGCTGCCCCAGCGGTGTTTTCTTGCCGGCGTTTTGCTGATTGAATTGATCTACCAGACGGATCAGGTCGCCTTTGCCACCGCTGAAGTTAAATTCTCCGTAAGTCGATCCCGGGAGAAGATCGTTGCTCGTTCCGTCGCCGTTTAAATCCAAGCCGGCAATCTGGGCTGTGAACGGAATGCGCGAGGTGTACTGGGAAATGAACGATGCCTGCAGACCCCATGGCAAATCCACGATGCCCGAGAGGTTTAAGACGTGCCGCGGCGCCCGTGGTCCCCATCCTTGAAACCAGTCGTTGTTATTCACAAACTGGTTTAATCCTACGTTGCTCTGTAGCGCGTAGGACACCTGAAACATTGTGCGGTTGGCGTAGCGCTTGTTCAGCTTCACCAGCAACCCCTTGTAATGCGAGCGCCCGATCGGGAGCCGCACGCCGATCAAGCCGTTGGAACAGTGCGCGATCGGGTCGATCAGCTCGAAGCCCACGCACTGCCGGATCACCGGCCCCTCGACGCTGTTGTAATGGTTCAGATCCACACTGCCCGCGTCCTCACGGATGAACTGCTTGAACGAAAAATCCACGCTGAGCACGGTGTCGTGCGTGAGCTCGCGCTGCACACCGGCGCTAACGTGCTCCGAATACGGCAGAGGATAGTTGTTCGGCAGCAGTTGATCGCCCGTTTTGAACAGGTCGATATTCCGGATGGAAAGGTCCGTGTTGTGCGGATCGCCGAGCGTTTGCTGGATCTGTGCACGGATGGCCGGCAGCGCGGGCACCAGATCGGCTGCTGTAAAAGCCGTGGGGTTGTTGGGAAAAAACAGCGCCACGCCGCGCGGGACACCGGGCACGCCGCCCACCGGATTCGGGAGCGCCGAAGAGGGGATGACAGGCCTCCCGTTGCCCAGCGGGTCGAGATACGTCCGTTCCGTCAGACGGTTCACGACGATGAAAGTCTGATAGTAGATACCCGCTCCACCGCGAATGACGGTCTTGTTGTCACGGCCGGGGCTCCACGCAAAACCCAGCACGGGGGACACATTGTTGGGATCGTGCTTTTCGGCTCCCAGGCCATTGCTGCCAAAGATGGGCGCCAGGATCTCCGGCTTCGTCAGATCGTGATTGAGCAGGTTGGTCTCGTAGGTGTAGCCGACTCCGTAATTCAGCGTCAGCCGCGGCGCGACGCGCCAGGTGTCTTGCGCGAAGAAGTGGAAGCGGTGGCTGTGATCGGCTTTCCCGTACTGGAAGAATGGCGGTTGTGCCGGGTCTCCGACTCCGGTGGCGAAATAAGCCAGTGGCAGTTGCAGAATGTCGTTTAGGGTCTGGTAGGAACTGGGGATCGGGATGCGCGCCGACGCCGGCAACTGGGCGTTGTAAGTAGCCACCGTTGTCGGCGAATAGAGTTCCATGGCGGCGGGCTCGAATTGCGCCCAGAAACCGCCGCCGTATTCGTATTCCCATTCGCCCCCGAACTTCCAACGGTGAGAGCCTTTTTGCCAGGTGACGTAGTCGGAGGTGGTGAAATGACGGAGGTCGCGCCCCTGCGGCGCGTTGGTGTTGTTCCCCAGGGTCAGCCCGGCCCCGATGATGTCGATCTGCGGCTGCAGCAGTCCCGTACAATCGACGGGACAGACCTGCGCGTCGGGAAACAGATTCCGGTTGTGCCAATAGCTGTAGGCGAAACGCGCCTCGTTCACCACATTCGAGCGAAGAGTGCTCACCAACGATCCGACTCCCTGGTCCGCCCAGTTGATGTTCTGCAGCCAGTTGGACGGCAGCGAGCCTTGAGCTCTCGGTCCGAAACTGTGATTGCCGTCGTGGGAGTATCGCAGGAACGCGTTGTTGCTGGAGTTCACCCGGTAGTCCAGCCGGGCACTGATCTGGTTGCCGACGTATGGGCTGGGGTAAACCACGCCCAGGGTGGAGAATGCCGGTTCGAGCGGCTGCACTGCGACCACGCCTCGCTGATTGAGGTGCTCCAGGTTGGCGAAGAACCACAAACGATCTTTCTTGACCGGTCCGCCTACATAGAAACCGGACTGCCGCCGCGCGAAGAACGGGTCCAGACTTGCAGGATCGCGACGCAGGCCTGGATAGGCCGCCATATTGTGGTCCCGGAAAAAGAAGTACCCGCTGCCGTGGAAGTCGTTGCCCCCCGTCCGGGTGACGATGTTCACCGCTCCCACGCCGGTCACACCAGTCGAGAGATCGAAATTCGTCGTCGAGATCTGAAACTCCTGCACAACCTCCTGCGAAAAATTCTGCTGCGTGCCGCCATCGATGCCGTCGACGATGTTGACGCCATCCACGGTGATGCGGGTCTGCGAGGGATCGCCGCCCATCACGCTTACACTAAATTGGTGGTTATACTGCGACGTCGACGCCGTCGACACCGTGACCCCGGGCTCGAGCATGGCCAGTTGCAGAAAACTCCGGCCGTTCAGCGGCAGCGACTCGATCTGCCGGCGGGTAACCACCCCGGCGATCGTATGGCTCTCGTAGTCGATCTGGGGCGCGACGCCTTCCACCGTCACTACTTCTTTGGATTCGCCCACGTGCATCTGTAAATTGATGGTGCTCGTGCTGCCGGCCGTGACTACCGCCTGGCTGACCAGCGCCTTGAAGCCATCGGCTTCGACTCTCAGTGCATAGTTGCCGGCATTGAGCGATGGCGCTACGAAACCGCCGTCGCTGCCCGTCTTGAGTTCCCGCGTCAGGCCAGTCTCGGAATTCGTTACGGTGACATTGGCGCCGGGGATGAGCGCGCCCGACTCATCGGTTACCGTTCCGCTGATGCTTCCGGTTGGAACCTGGGCCAAGGCTGCGCACGAGGCCAGCAGAAGAATCGCCGCCGCGGCCCGAGTGAAACAAATTGTTGACAAGGTCATTCCCCTGGATCTATCTACAGTTCAATGGTAACTTGCACTTTTGCACTTGTGCGCAAAGCTGTCAAGATAACCAACGTTGGTCCCGCCCGACCTCGCGAATGGCGGCTACATCTTGTCAGCCGCTTGCAAGTCTGTTGTAATTAGCCGATGAGAGTCTCCATAATCCGGCCTTTTCTAGTTCTAGTACTGCTTAGCTCGATCGGTTTCGCAAAACCGACCATTAACGCCGATGGCGTGGTCAGCGCGGCCACGTATTTGGCGTCCGGCTTCCCGAATTCGGGCATCGCGCAGGGATCGATTTTCCTCGTCTTCGGCAGCGGGCTGGGTCCCGCCGCGGTGAAGCAGGCCAGCACGTTCCCTTTGCCCACGACTGCGGGTCTCGCCGGCACCTCGATCAAAGTCACGGTGGGCAGCACGTCCAAGGATGCAATCATGCTCTACACGGTGGCGGGCCAGGTGGCGGCGGTGTTGCCTTCGTCCACGCCCGTGGGGGTTGGCACCCTGGTGCTTACTTACAACGGCGCGGCCAGCGATCCGGCGCCGATCCACGTCGTCAAGAGCAGCTTCGGTGCTTTCACGCTGAATCAGGGCGGCAGCGGCACGGCTGTCATTACTACACCGGCGTTTGCTGTCGTCACGCTGCTGGCCTCTTCCAAGCCTGGCGACGTGATTACACTCTGGGGCACTGGTCTGGGCCCGGTGACTGGAGATGAAGCTGGCGGACCGCTGCCCGGTGACCTGAAAAGTCTGAATGTGAAGGTATGGGTGGGCGGCGCGCCGGCGCAGGTCTTGTATCGCGGCCGTTCGGGATGCTGCACAGGCCTGGACCAGGTCGCGATCAAGATTCCGAATGGCGTTCAGGGATGTTTCGTGCCCGTTGCAGTCCAAGTCGGCGGAGTAATCAGCAACTTCCCTTCGATTCCCATATCGCCAAACGGCAACACCTGCTCCGACCCCGCTGGATTGTCGGCTGCCATGCTGCAACAGGCGGCCAACGGACAGAACATCAAGGTTGGCACTATTCTGCTGAGCCGATTTACATCGAATTTCAAAAACACTCCAATCGGGGATCTCGTGGTCAGTCAGGACGCCGGCTCTGCGTTTTTCTACTCGTTTACGCCAAGCCAGTTAATTGCTTCGCGTGGGATTACGGCGTTGAACGCCTTCGGTTCGTGCGTGGTCTGGCAGTGCCGGGGGGCCGCGTGCGTGCCGGACTCGCAGGCGCTGAACCTGACCAGGTTGGATGCCGGCAGTGCGATCACGGTCACCGGACCAAACGGACCGAAGCCGTTGACCAAGACCTCGACCGGCGCCTACACCGCGAGCCTGGGTGGAGGCTTGAATGATCCGAACTATCTGGACCCTGGCAGCTATGCCGTGACCGGTCCAGGCGGCAGCGCGGTGAAAGCGTTCACTGCGAATCTGAGCATCTCTGCATCTCCGATCGATTTTCAAGCGCAACAGAACGGGCAGGATCTCAGCGGCACCATTTCGCGCGCCCAGGATGTCAACATCACCTGGCATGGAGGAGGGTCCAGCGGATACGCCGTCATCGTCGGCACCTCCACATCCGACGCAACATCCGATGCGCCGCAAGTCACCGCCACGTTCAGTTGCACGGAAAAGAACAGCGTGGGGCACTTCACAGTACCGTCATGGGTTCTTTCTGCGCTGCCGGCCAGCGGTACCCTTTCCCAGGGTGGCCTCTCCGTCTCCAACGGATTCCTCCTGATGGGCAGCTATCCCGATTTCGCCACCTTCCCTGCGACCGGCCTGGACTATGGATTTGCCACCAGCCTGGTCATAAGCGGAAACAACGATCAGTACCAGTAATCGTGGCGCCGGACAACGTTCTTGCGGTTAGCACTAGGAGACCGTCGGCGTGTCTCTGACTTGAGAGCTGACGGGACCTAGCCCCAGTTGCTTACGAAAGGAAATCGCTGCGCGAGAGGAGTTGGGGCGCGCTTCTATCGAGTTTGAGATTTCTGCGGGCGGTGGAGAAGAAGGGCGCGGCGTCATGGCTCCGTATCCCAGCGTAGCCCCCTAGCCGGTACTTCTAGCGCAGGGCCACAACCGATTTTTTGGGGACCTGCGGCGCTTGGCCGTATGAGGAAGAAGCCGCAGGTCCCCGCAAACCGCGCGGAAGCCCTGCGCTACAGAACCGGGAACGGACGGCCAAGACACGTACGAAACGACGCCCTGGCGCGTCGGCAAGCTCCGTAAGCACCGCCTCGCCCCCTAATATCCCTTCTGCTTATCAACAACATTCACCAGCGGCCGGCCGTCGACGAACCGCTGGATATTCTCCTTGATCGTCCCCACCATGCGCGCGCGGTCTTTATCGGAGCGGCCGGCGACGTGGGGCGTGATCACGACGTTGGGGAATTTCCAAAGCGGGTGGCCCTTCGGCAATGGCTCGGGGTCGGTGACATCGACGCCCGCGCCCGCGAGGCGTTTGCTGTCGAGCGCCTTGACTAAGCCGCCCATATCGTAGAGGCCGCCGCGGCTCACGGCGATGAAGTAGGCGTCCCGCTTCATTAATTCGAATTCTTTCGCGCCCACCATCTTGTTGCTCATAGGCGTGTGCGGCGCGGAGACAAAAACCACGTCCGCTTCCGGCAGAACTTCATCCAACTGGTCGGGCTTCACCACTTTCTTGAGGAACGGGCTGAACGGCTTGTCTTCCGGGTCGACGCCCACCACGTTCATGCCAAAAGCCCAGGCGCGCGTCGCGATCTGCATGCCGATGCCGCCCACGCCGATCACCACCGCGTTGCGCCCGTTCAGCTCGATACCGGGGAACGGCCGCGGCGGCTGCCACAGCTCGTGCTGTTTGTTGTCGTAGAAGGTGTAGAGATCGCGCGAGAGCATCAGCAGCATGGCGAAAGCGTGGTCGGCGATCTCGATGCCCTGCACGATCTTGTTATTGGTGAGAACGATGTTGCTGTCGCGTAGATCGTTGCTGCCCGATTTGAACAG
>JBGPKX010000049.1:0-21685 GCA_041486185.1 Bryobacteraceae bacterium
CCGCGCGACGCGGAGGCGTACGCCCTCTGGCGTCAGTTCGTGCCGGCCGATCGTATTCTCGAGCTGGGCGCTGAGGACAACTTCTGGCAGATGGGCGAAACCGGGCCGTGCGGGCCGTGTTCGGAAATCCATTACGATCTGGGCCCCGAAGCGGCAGAGCCGGGCCGCGAGGACGAGCCGTTTCCAAGCGATGCCGGCGGACGCTACGTCGAGATCTGGAACCTGGTGTTCATGCAGTACGACCGTGATGCCAGCGGCAAGCTGACGCCGCTGCCGCGGCCGTCGATCGACACCGGCCTGGGTCTCGAGCGCATCGCCGCGGTGCTGCAAGGGAAAATCTCGAATTACGATACCGATCTGCTGCTGCCCATCATTCACCGCGGCGCGGAGCTGTTCGGCTGCGCCTACGGTGATGTTCCGAAGTACGATACCGCCCTTCGCATCGCCGCCGACCATGCAAGGGCAACTGCATTTCTAATCCACGACGGCGTACTGCCGTCCAACGAAGGCCGCGGGTACGTGCTGCGTAAGATTATGCGGCGCGCCATGCGGCATGCACGCATGGTTGGCGTCGAAAAGCCGTTCCTTTACGAACTGACGGGTTTTGTTGCAGAACTGATGCGACCTGGATACCCAGAGCTGATGGGGACAGTGCAACAGGTCGCCCGTGTGGTGAAGGACGAGGAGCACCGTTATGCGACGACCTTCCTCGTCGCCGAAAAGATGTTCTCTGAGGAAGCGAAAGATTACATTGGCAAAACGATCCCCGGAGCAACCTCTTTCAAACTCTATGACACGTTCGGCCTGTCATTCGACGAACAGCAGGACATGGCTATAGCGCTTGGAACGAATACGGACCGTACCGGCTTTGAGCGTGAAATGGACGAGCAGCGCCGGCGCGCCCGTGCAAGTTGGAAAGGCGCCGAGAAGGGCGCGATCGCGCCGGCCTACCAGACGCTACTTGAAAAAGGCCGGACGCGCTTCGTCGGATACGATCATCTGGAGACGCACGCCCGCGTGATCGGGCTGCTGGTGGATCAACAACTGGTGGACCGCGTCGATCCTGGTATGAAGGCCGAGATGGTGCTCGATGAAACGCCGTTCTATGCCGAAACGGGCGGCCAGGTGGGCGATCAGGGAGCGCTCTATTCGGAAACCAACGAAAAGCTGGCGGATGTCGAAACTACGTACCCCGCGGTACCCGGCCTTTCGGTGCATCGCATAGTGGCGCACGCGCCGATCGCCACGGGCGATGAGGTCTGGGCACGCGTAAACGATCCCGTTCGGCACTCGACGATGCGCAACCACACCGCCACCCATCTGCTACATGCCGCTCTGCGCAAGGTACTGGGGCCGCACGTGAAACAGGCGGGCAGTGTGGTCGCACCCGACCGGCTGCGCTTCGATTTCATGCACTACACCGCCATGGACCGCGCCGAGATCGAAGAGGTCGAGCGGCTCATGAATCGCGAGATCATCGAGAACATCCCGGTCGATACCGAGATTATGCCGCTCGAAGTAGCCCTCGGCACCGGCGCCATGGCGCTGTTCGGCGAAAAATACGGCGACCGCGTCCGCGTTGTCTCCATCCCGGATTTCAGCAAAGAGCTGTGTGGCGGCACGCACGTCGGGCGTACCGGCGATATCGGCGTGTGCAAAGTCGTTTACGAAAGCAGCATCTCGGCGGGCGTGCGGCGCATCGAAGCAATTACGGGAGAGCGAGCCGTTGAGCAGTACCAGCACACGGCTGACGCCATCAACCGAATCGCGCAAATGATGCAGGTTTCCGAGCCAGAATTGGTCGAGCAGGTGGAAAAAATGCTGGCGCGCGAGCACACGCTCGAGAAGCAGGTGGAACAGCTCAAGAACAAAGTGGCGCAATCCGCCGCTCAGGATCTCGAAAGCCAGGCACGCACGGTGAAAAATGTGCGCGTGCTGGCCGCGCGCCTCGATGGTATGGATCGCCCGCAGTTGCGTGCGCTGGCCGATTCGCTGCGTAACAAATGGAAAACGGCCGTCGTGGTGCTGGCATCGGCGGAGGATTCCAACGTGTCTATCATTTCGGCGGTCACCAAGGACCTCACCGCCAAGGTGCACGCCGGCAAGCTGGTGGGAACGGTGGCGCAGGCCGTCGGCGGCAAGGGCGGCGGACGTCCCGACATGGCCGAGGGTGGCGGCAAGGATGCGGCAGCCCTGTCTGCGGCGCTCGAGCAGGTTTACGCAGACGTCGAGAGCAAGCTGTGAACGTTTGGGACGCGGTAGTAGTCGGCGCCGGGCCAACGGGCCTCGCCTGCGGCATCGAGCTCAAGTTGCGCGGCCTAAATGCGGTACTGATCGAAAAAGGCTGCGTCACCAACTCGCTCTACCACTACCCCACCAACATGTCGTTCTTCACGACGCCCGAGCTGCTGGAAATCGGCAACCTGCCCATGACCAGCTTGAACGAAAAGCCCAACCGCACCGAGGCGCTGAAGTACTATCGCCGCGCGGCCGAGCACTACAAGCTGGATATCCACCAATACGAGAAAGTAGATCACCTTGCCGGCGACGATGGCGCTTTCCAGGTGAATACCACCGACCGCTTTGGCTGCCACCACACCTACGCCGCGCGCAAGATCGTTCTCGCGACCGGGTATTACGATATTCCCAACCTGCTGAACGTCCCGGGGGAAGATCTGCCCAAGGTAATCCACTATTACAAAGAGCCGCATCCCTACTATGATCAGGACGTTGCTGTGATCGGCGCAAAAAACTCGGCCGCCATCGCCGCGCTGGAGCTTTATTGGACGGGCGCCAGAGTCACACTTATCCACCGCGGAGGACAAATCTCCGAAAAAGTGAAGTATTGGATTCGCCCGAATATAGAAAACAGAATTAAGAACGGTGAGATCAAAGCTCACTTTCATTCTATGGTTGTGGAAATCCGGCCTGACTCGATCTTAGTAGATACACCACAAGGTGAGGTTTTGTTAAAGAACGATTTCGTTTTCGCTTTGATCGGCTATAGTCCCGACCTAGAATTCCTGAATTCTATTGGAGTTACGCTCGATGCGACAACCGAGCGCCCGAGAACCAATCCCACCACGCTCGAGAGTGAAAGGGCGGGCGTTTACCTGGCTGGAGTGATTGTCGCCGGCATGCACACCAACGAAATCTTCATTGAAAATGGGCGTTTCCACGGCAAACAGATCGCAGAGGATATCGCCGCCCGGCTCGCCAATCTGAAACGCTAGTAAGCCTCGTATCACTATAGGAATAAGGCCACAAACAGATAGGAGTTGCCGGTGACACCGTACTGGTAGTGTGTTAACTGTCGAGTTTTGCACAAGTTCAGTTCCAGTACCAGCAAATCGTTAGTTACATTGAAACTCTTATCCCTTATGATGTATCTAAGTAAGTAAGCAAAGGATACCTTATGTTAGCGTCGCTGCTGAATTCGTTGTTTGGCTGTTCGCACCAGAGAACCACGTTTCCCATCACGCCCAACCACAAGATGGCGGCCGCCAGCCATCGCCATGGCACGTATGTGGCTTGTCTGGATTGCGGTCAAGAGTTTCGCTACGACTGGAAACAGATGCGTGTCGGCGAGCCTGTAGAATCGCGCGCGTCTGCCGCGGCAGCTTCGCTCTCTCCGGCGAACCACTGAGTTCGCTCACGTTCATTTTTCCGAAACCTTAGATCAAACGCAGGGGCTGTATAATGCTCCGGAGTCTCGGTGAAGAGTTCCGGTGTTTCACTTGCCTCTGAACCCCTGGCGCTGCGTATTGAATCGCAGCGGGCCGCGCTGGTCTGCGCGTGCGTCATCGGTTTCGCCTTCTCCGCTAATTACACCAACCATGCGCCGCTGGTGGGCGCGCTCGCACGCCAGTTTGGCTTCAATCAGGCTTTCGCCGGGCTGCTGACCACGGGCATCTTCATCACCCACGCCGCCATGCAAGTTCCGGGTGGTCACTTGGTGGACCGGTTCGGTTCGCGCCGCGTGCTGATCTATGCGCTCGCCTGGGTGGTTCTGGGCAACTTCGCTATCGCGTTCTCCGGCGCCTACTGGCAGCTCCTGGCGTGGAAAATCTTCACCGGCATCGGAACTGGAACCTGCTTTGTGGCGGGCGCACGCTACATTCACGAAGCCCTGGCCGGACCGCGGCTGAACGTGGCGCAAGGGTTGTACGGCGGGTCGATCCTGCTCGGCTCGGGATTCGTGATTCTGGCGGTGCCGGGCATCTCCGTTTGGACGGGGTGGCGCGGCGCATTTGTCGTTTCGGCATCGGTGGCGGCGGCGGCGTGGGTCTTGTGGATGGCCGTCGCGCCGCGCGTTCCATCGGGCGCTCACGCACGCGGGCGCTTCGGCGGGATGCTCGTTGCGCCTCAGCTTTGGCTGCTGGGGGTGATGCAAATGGCTTCCTTCGGCATTGCCATTGTGGTGGGCGCGTGGATTGTTGCGCTTCTTAGCAGTACGCTCCACATGCCCGCGGCTCAGGCGGGATCGATCGGATCGCTCGTGCTACTGCTCGGAATTGTCATGCGGCCGCTCGGGGGCATGCTGCGGCGGCGTACCGGCATTCGGGCGCTGCTTGCGGCCAGTTTCCTCATGAACGCTGCCGGATGTCTCGCTCTGGCGTCGAACTGGAATTCGCTGCCACTGGCGATCGGCGCGGTGCTGCTGATTGGCACGGGCTGCGGTCTGCCCTATGCCGCCTTGTTCACGCGGGCAGCGGCGCTGTTTCCCGGCCGCGCTGGAGCCGCCATGGGCCTGGTGAACATGCTGGGCATCCTCATGATCCTGGTAGGCGCTCCGCTGGTGGGGCATCTGGCGGACTGGTCTGGCAGTTTCCGCTCGAGCTTTGTGGCACTGGGGGCGTTTTCGCTGATCGCGAGCGCCGCAACGCTTTTCGTACGCCGCGATGAACCTGTTACAGCTCTTTGATTTTTCGCTCGTGGGACGCCGGGATGAGCCGGCGCTCGAGTTTCTCGCCTGCGATGGGCGCCTTGAGAGCCGCACGTTCGGCGAGATCGAGGATGCCAGCAACCGGGTGGCGCGCGTGCTGGCGAATCGCGGCTTCGCAGTGGGGGACCGGCTGTGCGTCTATCTTGCGAATTGCGTCGAGATGGTCGAGCTGTTTCTGGCTTGCATCCGGCTGGGTGTCATTTTCGTGCCGATCAATATTCTGTATCGTGAGCGGGAGATCGAGCACATTGTGAGCGATGCGGAGCCGAAAGCGTTGATTGGAGCAGGTGAGTTGGAATCTCTGGCGCGAGATGCTTCAACGCTCGATGGACAGGCCAGAATGCCCATCCCACCATTTGACGGGGACGCGGCGGCAGCCATTGTTTACACCTCCGGGACTACGGGCACGTCGAAGGGCGCGGTGCTCACGCACAATAACTTCGCGGCGAATGCGCTGAATCTGATCACTTGCTGGCAGATCACGAGCGCCGACCGGCTGCTGCTGCCGCTGCCCCTGTTTCACGTGCATGGCCTGGGGAACGGGCTTTGTTGCTGGCTGATCGCCGGATGCCGTCTGCGGTTGCTCGAGCGCTTCGAATACCAGAAGGCCGCCGGGATCATGCGCGAATTCCGGCCGACGCTGTTCTTCGGAGTACCCACGATTTACGTGCGGCTGCTAGAGACGCCGCCGGCGGTGGCACGCGAGATCGGCGCGGGAATGCGGCTGTTTGTTTCGGGATCGGCGCCACTCGCCGCGCAAACGCTGGAAGACTTTCGCGTGCTGTTCGGGCACACAATTCTCGAGCGCTACGGCATGAGCGAGACGCTCATGAACCTCAGTAATCCGTATATCGGCGAGCGGCGTCCGGGGACCGTTGGGTTGCCGCTGCCCGGCATATCCGTTCGCCTGCTCGATCCGGAAGGTCGCGCCGTGGCGGATGGAGAGACCAGCGAACTCTACTTGCGCGGACCGAACGTTTTCGCCGGCTACTGGCGCCGTGAAGACGCGACGCGCGCGGCGTTGGTCGACGGCTGGTTCCGCACGGGCGACCTGGCGGTCCGATCGCCGGATGGATACTACACCTTGGTGGGGCGGCGCAGCGATCTCATCATCTCAGGCGGGTTCAATATCTACCCGCGCGAGATCGAGGAGTTTCTCGCCGAGCAGCCGGAGATCGCCGAAGCGGCCGTGGTGGGCGTGGCTGACCGGCTGCGAGGCGAGGTGCCGGTAGCGTACGTGGTGGCGCGTTCCGCTTTCGAGACCACTGAACTGGAGGCCCGCTGCCGCGCGGCGATGGCGTCTTACAAGGTGCCGCGCTCGTTTATCACCGTGGAAAGCCTGCCGCGCAATGCCATGGGGAAAATCCAGAAGCATTTGCTACGGCGGAGCGATCGATAAGGCTCAGCGGTAGAGGCGCACAAGCCACTCGGCCACCAGCGCCGGTTTTTCGGACCCCTCTACCTCTACCGTGGCCAGCCACACAATCTGGTGCCCGCCTTCGATATCGTCGACCGATTGCACCTTGAACCGGGCGCGGATGCGTGAGCCCACCGGCACCGGCGCGGGAAAGCGCACGCGGTTGAGGCCGTAATTGATACGCATGCCGAATTCGCCCTGGACCTGGACAGCCTCGCGGCTCAGGCGGCTCAACAGCGAGAGCGTCAGAAAGCCGTGCGCGATGGTACGGCCATAACGGGACTCGGTCTTCGCTCGCTCCGGGTCGGTGTGGATCCACTGGCGGTCACCGGTGACGTTGGCGAAGGCGTCGATCATGGCCTGGTCGACCGTAAGCCAGTCACTGGCGCCGGCCTCCTGGCCGATCGAGGATCGTAATTGTTCAATATTCATTTTGATTCGGGTAGGACGGGCATTCCTGCCTGTCCTACCTAAACGTTCGTAAGTGCGGCTCCGGCAGGTGCGGGGTGCCGTTGAAGCTGTAGAGCGCCAGGTCGCCATCGCGCACGCGCATGGTCGTCATCGCGGCATTGTACGTCACGCCGGCGAGGCGCATCACGTGGCGTCCCTCTAGCGCCAGCGCCATCCCCACCCAAACCGCAATCGGAGTCGCCGACGAAAAGATCGCCACTGATTCGCCAGATGGAAAGCGGTTCAGGGCTTCGACCGCGGAGGAGACCCGCGCGCGAAACGCCTGCCACGATTCTTGTGGAACGTCATACCGTCCCTCCACCCACGCGCGGACCACCAGCGTATCGCACAGCGTCCATGTGCGATGCACGGGCGAGTTCTCCTGCTCCAGCAGGCGCAGCAACTTCTCGTGCTCCGCCCGAAACTCGGGATCATCTTCGCTCAGCCTGGGCGCGACGGCGCGATAAACCGCGTCAAGATCGAATTCGTTCCAGCGCGGATCGATCTGAATCTCAGGCGCCGCGATGCCGGCCCTGGCGTAAGCACCCAGCACCTCGCGCGCTGTTTCACTCTGCCGCGTCAGGGCCCCGGAATACACGGCACTGAACCGGACTTTCTGCCCCACCAGATATTCACCCAGCAGACCGGCCTGCGTGTGGCCGAGGTCGGATAGGGTGTCGTAATCGTAACGCAGACCCGCTTGGCCGTGCCGAATCAGGTAGAGCGAGCTCAACCCAGGCGCTCCGCCAGCTCGACGGCGGCGCGCATCAGGCCGCGCACACGCAGATGGAAATCGCGAAAGCGCTCGTCGCGCGTCTGGCCGCGATGGAAACGGACGTAGATCTGTTGCAGGATGACGCCCAGCTTGAACAGCCCGAACACTTCGTAATAACCCAGGCCGGAAACATCGCGCCCGGCTTTCCCGGCATAGCGCTCGACCAGCTCGGAGCGCGAGTACCAGCCTGGTTCGGCCGTGATGCCGCTCAGCGCTCCACCGCGCATTTCCGGATCGCCAGCCTGGCTCCAGTAGCAGAGCGTGCAACCCAGGTCCACCAGCGGATCGCCGACGGTGGCCATCTCCCAATCGAGCACTGCCTCGACGCGGCCGGGATTCTGCGCATCGAGCATAATGTTGTCCAGTTTGAAATCGTTGTGGACCAGCGTGGGCTTGGCGGATGCGGGCAGGCGCTCGGCGAGCCAGCGCACCAGCCGGTCCATGCCCGGCAGCTCTTCGGTCTTGGCGCGTTCCCAACGCTCGGTCCAGCCGCGCACTTGCCTGTCGAGAAAGCCCTCGGTACGCCCGAGCGCGGCAAGTCCATGGCGCTCGATGTCGATCGAGTGCAGTTGCGCCAGACAATCGATGAATCCTTCGCTGGCTTTGCGCCGGAAATCGGGCGCGTGCGCGAATTCCGCGGGCACATCGCGCCGCAGGACGATGCCGTGGCGGCGTTCCATCAGGAAGAAGGTCGCCCCAATGACCGCCGAATCTTCGCACAGCACGTATACGCGCGGCGCGGGCGGAAACACCGGATGCACGGCTTCGAGCACGCGGAATTCCCGGGCCATATCGTGCGCTTTGGGGGCCACGGGCCCGAGCGGCGGCCGGCGCAACACGTATTCGCGATCTCCGGCGCGGACGAGATATGTGAGATTCGAATGGCCGCCGGGGAACTGCTCGATCGTCACGCCGTCGGCGCCGTCGACTTTGCCGCGCAAATATGCACCCAGCGCGCGCACATCGATCTCTTCACCCGCGCGAATGGAAGCAACTTCGGGAAACATCGGAAGTAAGAGCGTAGCAAACTTTTCCGCAGTCGAGCCGCGGGGGTTGTAAAGCTGGACTGACGCGTTGTTTGGAGGCGACCGGCGGGTTTTGGTACAAGGATCGGCGACAAAGCCGCAGATTCCCGAACACTGCGTGGCCCTGCGCTACATTGAAGTGGTGAGGCGGATCACTCTTATTGCACTGCTCGCAGTATCGGCGGCTTATGGATCTACACCGGCGGATTTCGACAAGCTAGTCGACCGGCTCTTCGACGACTCCTTCCACTACAATCCCACCCAGGGCACCTCTGCTGGTTTTCACCAATACGACACGCAGCTTGAGGATTACTCGCTGGCCACAATCGCGGCCGAGATTCGCTCTCTCAAAGGGTTTCTCACCAAGTTTGAGCAGTTCCCCGCCGCGAGCCTGACGGCCGAGGAGGCCGTCGACCGCGATCTTGTCATCCATAACATCCAGTCGCAGCTGCTGAGCCTGGAAGATATTCGCATGTGGGAGAAGAACCCGGACCTGTACTCGAGCGGCATTACGAACAGCGCCTTCACCATCATGAGCCGCAGCTTCGCGCCACCTGGCGAGCGGCTGAAATCGCTGATCGCGCGTGAGCGGCTCATGATGACGGTTCTGGGCGAGGCGCGCCACAATCTGCGCAATCCGCCGCGCATCTATACCGAAGTTGCGCTCGAGCAGTTGCCGGACAACATCGAGTTTTTCAAGAAAGATGTACCGGCGGCATTCAGCAAAGTCACCGACCGCAAGCTGCTCGACGAATTTCGTACCAGCAATCAATCCGTCATCGACGCCTTGGGCGCATACCAGACGTTCCTGAAGAACGACCTGCTGCCGCGATCGAAGGGCGATTTCCGGATTGGGGCCGAGAACTACAGCAAGAAGCTCGCGTACGACGAAATGGTGGATCTGCCGCTCGACAAATTGCTCGAAGTCGGATATCGCAACCTCCGCCAGAACCAGCAGGCCTTTCGCGAGACCGCGGCGAGAGTCGATCCCAAGCGCACGCCGCAGGAGATTCTGCAAGATCTCCAGAAAGACCATCCGGCGGCAGACAGGTTACTGCAGAGCTTTCGCGATGTGCTGGGCGGGCTGCGCCAGTTTATCGTCGATCACAAGATCGTGACCATTCCTTCGACCGTGGCGCCTATCGTCGAAGAGACGCCGCCTTTCGAGCGCGCGCTGACAACGGCCTCGATGGACACTCCGGGGCCGTTTGAAAAGGTAGCCGAAGAAGCGTTTTTCAACGTGACGCTGCCCGAGCCTGGCTGGACTCGCGAGCATGTGGAAGAGCACCTGGCCGGCTTCAACCGCGGTACTGTAGTCAGCACCGCCGTCCACGAGGTTTATCCGGGACACTACACGCAGTTTCTGTGGGTGCAGGACGCGCCTTCAAAGGTGCGCAAACTGATTGGCGCCGCGACCAATGACGAGGGGTGGGCGCACTACACCGAACAGATGATGCTCGATCAAGGGTACGGCGCAGGCGACCTCAAATTGCGTCTGGGCCAGTTGCAGGACGCGCTCCTGCGCAACGCCCGCTACATCGTGGGCATCGAGATGCACACCGGCAAAATGAGCTTCGAGCAGGGCGTCGAATTCTTCATGAAAGAAGGCTACCAGACGCACGCCACCGCGGAAGTGGAGACCAAGCGCGGCACCTCCGATCCTACTTACCTCGTTTACACGCTGGGTAAACTGGAAATCCTGAAGCTCTGCGAAGATTACCGCAAGCTGCGCGGCGCAAACTTCTCATTGCTCGATTTCCACGACAAGTTTCTAGCACAGGGATTTCCGCCGATCAAAATTATCCGGCGCGCCATGCTGGGCAACGATAGTCCGGTCCTGTGATCCCGCGCTACCCGGTTTACCTGTTCGATATCGACGGCACGCTGCTCGATTCCGCCCCGGACATCTGCGGCGCTCAGAGTGAGGTTCTAGCGGCAGCGGGCTGCCCTTCGGTCAGCTTCGAATTCCTGCGCGGCTATGTCGGCCTGGAGCTGCGCGCCGTTTTTAGTGCGTTGCTGCCGCATCTCACGGTGTCGGAGATGGAAAGGCTCAGCGAGCAATATTCGATTAACTATCGCGCCCGGCGGCACGCGCGCACGCGTCCCTACCTTGGCGTACCGGAAGCGCTGGCGGCGCTCGAAGGAAGGAAATCCACTGCGACCACGAAAAGCACGGCCGGAACGCAGTTGGTGCTCGAACATTTCGGGCTGCTGCGGCACTTCGATCATGTCCAGGGAAGCGACGGCATCGCGTATAAGCCCGCGCCCGACGTCGTGCTCGCCGCGTTAAAAGGCCTGGGCGCTACAGCCGAGGAATGCCTCTTTGTGGGAGATTCACCGGCCGACATGCAGGCGGGCCGCCGCGCGGGCGTCAAAATCTGCGCCGTGCGCTACGGCTACGGCGATCCCACCGAACTGGCCAAGTGGGAGCCGGACTACTGGATTTCGGATTTGCGGCAACTGGTGGGCTGACTGCCCGCCTTTTGCGGAAGACCTGCGGCTCTTGGCACTGGCCGGCAAGAAGCCGCAGGTCTTCGCCCAAACTGCGGGACAGCCCTGCGCTACCGATGTCATCGAGCGTTTGGGTGGTTGTTATGATGGACCTCTATACTAGAGGCAAGGAGATGCCGCCATGGCAGAAGCAATCCCGCGCCGCGATTTTCTGAAGACTTCGGCGGCTGCCGCCGCGCTCGGAACCCCCGCCATCCTGAAGGCCCAAAGCGCCAATGACAAGCTGAACATAGGCTGGATCGGCGTGGGCACGCGCGGCTATGCCGGCCTCGACTGGCTGCACAAAGCCGAGCCCCAGGGCGTCGCCGTCACCGCCATCTGCGACACCTATACCGGCCACTTGGCGCGCGCCAAGGACCGCATTCAGACGATCTACGGCGTTACGCCCAAAACCTACAACGACTATCGCGACCTGCTGGCCGACAAGTCCATCGACGCGGTCTTCATCATGACGCCGGAGCACCTGCACCACGACATGACCATCGCCGCCCTGCGCGCCGGCAAGAACGTATATATCGAAAAGCCGCTGGCGCACACCATTGAAGAGGGCTTCGACATCGTCAACGAGTGGAAGAAATCCGGCAAGATCGTGCAAGTGGGAACGCAGAATCGCAGCTCGTCGCTCTACAAAAAAGCCAAGGAGATGATCGAGCAGGGGCAAATCGGCGACATCCATTACGTGCGCGCGTTCTGGTATCGCAATTCGCCGCCCAACGATCCCGCGTGGCGCTATGTGGTTCCGCCCGAGGCCAACCCGCAGAACACTGACTGGCCGAAATTCCTCGGCCCAGCGCCCAGGCGCGACTGGGATCCGCAGCGCTATTTCCAGTGGCGGCTCTACTGGGATTATTCGGGCGGCATCTCGACTGATTTGCTGGTGCACCAAACCGACATCGTCAATTTCGTGCTCAGCAAGACCGTGCCGCTTTCCTGCATGGCGTCCGGCGGCATCTATCGATGGACCGACAAAAACGACGACCGCGACGTGCCCGACTGCCTGAGCGCCATCTACGAATATCCCGACCGCTTCCACATCAACTACAGCTGCTACTTCGGCAACGTGCATTACGGCTATGGCGAGCAGTTCTGCGGCAACGAGGGCACGATAGAGGTGCTCAACCGCCAGGACCTGAATTTCTACCCGGAAAAATACCGCAACGCCGACGCGGGTATCACGTCACGCCCGGAAGCGCACTTGAACGGCCTGAAAGACTTCGGCGAGCAGGATGGCGCCATCAACCACTTCAAGAATTTCATCGAAGCCGTACGCGGCAACGGCACGGTAATCGCGCCGCCCACGGTGGGCCAGCAAGCGGCGATATCCGGCCACATGGCCACGCTCTCCTTCAAGAACCAGAAGAAGATTTTCTGGGACGAGAAGAGCGAGAAGTACCGGTTCGCGTAAGCACATCCGCTCCCTTCCCGTCGCGGCTCAGAATGCGGTTGTTGAGTGAAGGCAGTTGCCGAGCCGCACGCGTTAGCCAGCGTTCCGACGTTTGCGAAATTCATGCAACACTGCACTTGCGGTGTTCTCTGTGACGCCGCGCCTCAGCGGTGACAGATGGTTTCTGTTACCATCAACCTCTATGTCGGCAGCCGCATCCAAAGCTCGTCTGATTCCCGCCGCCATC
This sequence comes from Bryobacteraceae bacterium, assembly GCA_041486185.1. Lineage (GTDB taxonomy): Bacteria > Acidobacteriota > Terriglobia > Bryobacterales > Bryobacteraceae > QHXW01. Next base: position 12,755 of record JBGPKX010000049.1, read on the forward strand.
CTGGCAATTTTCGTCTACGGCATGATCGCCGCGATCGCGGGCACGATCGTGCCGGATGTCTCGAAGCGCTTTGATCTCACGCCCGAGCAGATCGGCAACGTTTTTCTGGCGCAAGCCATCGGGTTGATCATCGCGTCCATATCAGTTGGACCGCTGCTCGATAACAAGGGCAAGAAAACCGGTCTGGTGCTGGGTTTCATCCTGATCGCGACGGCGCTGTTTGCGGTGCCGAATTCGACCGGCTACTACATGATCATGGCGTTCATGCTGCTGCTGGGATTGGGAGGCGGCATCATTGTAACGGCCGCCAATGCGCTGGTAAGCGATATCAGCGAAGAGCGGCGCGCTTCCACGCTCAACCTGCTGAACCTGTTCTTCGGTCTGGGTGGTCTGGCGACGCCGTTCATCGGCGCGAATCTGCTGAATCACAACACCATCGCGCTTTGTTATCTGATCGCGGGACTGACGGCGGCGACTCTGGTTCTTCACGTCTTCACGCCTATGCCCCCGCCCACCGGCGAACGCGGCTTCAAGTTTGCGGAAGCCAGTGCGTTGCTTGGCCGGCCGGCGCTGTTCTTGCTTTCACTCCTGCTTTTCCTTTACGTCGCGTGCGAGGTGGGCGTGTGGAACTGGCTGCCCAAGCACCTGGAGGCGCAGGGAATTCCGGCAGCCACCGCGCTGAACATCCTGTCGCTGGGATTCGCGCTGGGCCTGCTGATCGGCCGCGTCGTGGTCTCTCGTATCCTGATCAAAGTTCCGGCGCCGACGGTGACGCTCGGCTCGGCGATCCTGATGGCCGTCACGACCTACGGCATGCTTCAGACCACCGACCCGACCGTGGCCGCCATCATGGTCTTCTTCGCCGGTGTGGCCATGGCTCCGGTTTTCCCAACGACGCTCGCCATGGTGGGCGATGCGTTCCCGCGCATGACGGCCACCGCCATGGGCATCGCCATTACTTCGGGATGGATCGGCCTCGCCGTCAGCTCGCGCATTATCGGGGCCATCGCTGGAACCGACACCACGCGTATCAAGACGGCGCTGCTGGTACTGCCGGCGTTTTCGCTGCTGATGATCCTGGTGAACCTGGCGCTGCGACCCATGCTGAAGAAGCATGAGAGCGTGGCGGCTTAGACAAGCCGGTTTCGCAAGATCGAGTGCTACCACATCCGGGTGAACTTGGACGTCCTGGCGCAAGCGCGCCCAACGATTGCTCAGGGAATAGACACCTGGTTGGCCCTAAATCGCCCGCGCTTTACGCACCGCGCCCGCCGTCTCCGACTTCGCCGGTTTGCGCAGGGGCACAGCGGTAAACCTTCGCAGCTGGTCAGTGACGCAAACCAGGAACATCGGCTGGCGCGCGCTCTTGAGCAGGTCAATGATGCGGTCGGGGCTTTCTTCAAGAAAGATGGACTTGCCGTCAGTGAGCAGATGCACTTCCGATTCACCGGCCAGCGCGTCGGCCAATCGCTTGCCCATCTCTCTTTGCAGGTACTTGAGGACGCGGCGGATCTTCTGCAGCGAGAAACCCTTGCGGCGCAGCTCGGCGATGACCGAGATTTCCACCACTTCCTCGGGCATATAGACGCGCTTATGCCCGTCCTGGCGCGGCGAAACCACCTTGCGCTCGTCCCACCACTGCAGTTGCCTCAGGCTCACGCCGGAGATCCTGGCAACCTCATTGCTGGTGTAGCGCTCCTCGCCCGGCAGCGCAACAGGTCGGGTTTTTCTTGTTTTGAACATTTCGCCAAGGCCGCGTTTTAAAATTTAGCGCTACTCCGGATTGTACTGGAGTCTTGGGGCATGTCAACCGGTCTCTTTCGTTTTTTCGAAATCCGGCCGGCGCGCGCAAGCCGACCGTTGGAGAGTATAACACGGCATATGTACGGCCACAGGTTGATCCGCGGAAGCCCGTTCGCACTTCACCGCCTCCCAAATATGCCGCCCCTCAGCAACCGGCCCGCAGCCGCGCAGTTGAGCGGGCCGGGACGCATTCGGGCCGTGTTAACATATGAGGGATCCCTGTTTTTCCTTCTGAGGTTTCCTTGTGGCCGGAAGAATCACGCGAAAAGAGCTGAAGACCGACAAATTTGCGCTTGAAGTCGAGCAGACGGTCGATTTTGTAACCGAACATCGGCGCGAACTGGTGCTCTATGGCTCCATCGCGGCCGCCGTTATCGCCATCGCCGTGGGTGCCTCTTTCTATTTGCGGCATCAGCACACCGTGCGTGAGCGCGGCCTGGTCGAGGCCATCCAGATCCAAGAGGCGCCAGTTGGCGGGGCTAACGCGGGCGCCCTGTTTACTTTCCCCACGGAAGACGCGAAGCGCGCGGCAGCCACCAAGGCTTTCGGTGACATCGCCACCAAGTACTCCGGGACCGATGAAGCCGCCATCGCCAAGTACTACCTGGGCGCTGCCGCAGCCGACCAGGGAAAGATGCCGGACGCCGAGAAATTCTTTAAACAAGCCGCTGAAGCGGGCGACAAAAATTACGCCTCACTCGCGCGCTTGTCGCTGGCTCAAGTCTATTTCGCGGAAAAACGGCCGGCAGATGCGGAAAAGATACTGCGCGATTTGATGGCTCACCCCACCGTGTTCGTGTCCAAGGAACAGGCGATTATCGCGCTGGCAAGAGGCATCGCTCCAACCAAGCCGGACGAAGCGCGCAAGATGCTCGAACCGCTCCGCACCCAGCCGGGAGTGATCAGCCAAGTCGCTATTAACGCCGTGGGCGAACTGTCGGGACAGTAGCGCGGCAACTCGTGCTGGAGGGCCTTCGTTTTCCGGTTGCGCTCAGCCTCGGACGCCGCTATCCCGAACCCCATCATCCCTACCGCAACGCCTTCCAGCGCGATCGCGATCGCATTGTTCACGCGCGCGCTTTCCGCCGCCTGGAAGCCAAGACACAGGTCTTCACCCCCGGGCTTTCGGATCACTTTCGCAACCGGCTGACGCACACTATCGAGGTCTCGCAGATCGCGCGCACCGTGGCCTCCGTGCTGGGTCTCGATGAAGACCTTACCGAGGCGCTGGCCCTGGTCCACGACATCGGCCATCCGCCCTTCGCGCACGCCGGCGAAGACGAATTAAACCGGCAGATGAGCCGGTTCGGCGACCGCTTCGATCACAACATCCACGCGCTGCGTATCGTCGAGAAGTTCGAACAGCGCTACGCGCGCTTCCCCGGGCTGAACCTGTCGTTCGAAGTCCGCGAAGGCATGGCCAAGCACAGCCGCGATTTCGCGCCCGGTGAAATTCCCGAGCTGGACGAATATCTGCCCGGCAAGCGCCCGCCGCTCGAAGCCCAGCTGATCGATCTCACCGACGAAATCGCCTACAATACGGCGGACCTGGATGACGCTTTCTCCGCGCACCTGTTCACCGCCGAGGAGATTGCGCAAGAGGTCGCGCGCTACGCCGAAATATACGAAACCATCGAGATGCAGTTTCCCGGCGCCACACTGCGCGAAAAGTTCAACGAGGCGCTACGGCAGTTGATTGACACGCTGGTGTCGGGTCTGGTGGAGGGCACACTGGAAACCGCCGGGGGATCGGGCGCCCGGAACGTGGATGACGTCCGCGAATGCCCGCACCGCCTGGCCGCCTTCACCAGCGCCGCCCGCGCCGCCAGCCGCGAGCTCAAGAGGTTCCTGCATCGCCGCGTTTATTCTTCGCCGGCCCTGGACGAGGACCGCCGGCGCTCCACCGCCATGATGGCCGAACTGTTCGGATTTTTCCTGGAGCATCCTGACCGGCTTCCGGATTCCTATCGCGAGGTCGCGGCGAACGAGCCCGCGCACCGCCTGGTCTGCGATTACATTGCGGGCATGACGGACTCGTTCTTCCGGCGCACGTACGAACAGGTGCTGGCCGCTATTCCTCCGCAGCAGTGAAATTCGACACCTCGGCCGAGCGCACGCCATAGACCTTCATGATTTGGCGGCAGATTTCCGCCCCCAGTTTCTGTGGCGATTCCTTCTCGCCGTGTTCGATTTCCACTTTGATGAACAGATTCGTAATGGCCACCTGACCTCGCCTCTCTTCCCGGAGAAGAAAATTTTCCATGAGCGCGCGCAGCCACGGCGGCTCACTGCGCAGAACGCTTCAACACCGCACTGTTACGCTCGTCGGCGGCTACCTGGGAGTAAAACTTTTTCAGCTCGCTCACGCGCTCGAGTGGCACGCGCACGTCTTTGAGCACGTACCGCCTGGTGTAGCGGAGCACATTGCCGTTTACTTCACAGTGGCTGTGATACTCGGCGATGCCCGTATCGGTATCGACCGGCGGCGGCAATTCGTCTACTTTGTAGCCGTCGGGCAGGGTGATCTCCACAATGTCTCCCTGGGACGAGGTGTAGGGGAAGTCAACCGGGTACTTCCGCTCTTTCTTTCCTGCCTCCTCCAGAACACCCTCGCCCTTGTGCCCCAGCACGCGCGGCCGCACCAGGAGCAGATCTCCGGCGGCTTTAGCATAATCCGTGGCCGTGAACCCGTAATGAATCACCAGATCCATGGCGGGATCGTCCAGGTTCTCCACTTGAGTGCCTCTTAATGCGCTGCTTCCGACGAAGCTTGCCAGGAACCCTTCCAATCTCTTTCTGCGATCCGCTTCGGAGACACCGAGCAGGCGCGCCCGGAGCTCCGCCGCCAGTGCCCCGGAGCGAATCTCGACAACCGCGCCCTGGAGGCCGCCAACCGGCGTCAATGTAAGTTTCGCCGACCGCAGCAGGCGGTTCGCTCCGGGGGCCAGCATCGGGAGTTTCCGCAGTTCGCCGCCTGACTCCCATGCCACCAGGCCATAATTCGCCTGCAGGCTGTCCGGAAGATATCCCAGGGGCACAAGTGTCGACGTGGGATCGAAGTACAGCACGGTGCCGGGCGGATCCGGCTGCGCCGCCAGTAGTCTCTGCATGGGAACGTCGGCGGGCAGACGGATCGCCAATATCACGTGGTTGAAGCCAAGCGCAGATGGAAATTCCGGCACGATCATGCCGCGGTCGGTGTTGATGAGCACGTAGTCCGCGCGAACTCCGATCTCGTTCAACATGGCGCCGAGTAGCGTTGCCTTGTCCTTGCAATCGCCGTACCGGTTGGCGAGCACATCGTGAGCGGCGTGAGGCTGGTAACCGCCAATGCCGATCTCGATGGCCACGTAACGGATCTCCTTTTGCACGAAGGCCGACAGCTTTGCAATCTTGTCGAGCGTGGTTGCAGCCCCGGCGGTCAGCTCGGCTACTTTTTGCCGGATTCCCGCATCCGCCGCGCGGCGGCCGCCGGCAAGGCGGGCATACCAGGAACCCACCTCGGCCCAGGTCGAGCCTGCCTGAGCGGATCCCGCGCGCCGCGGATAGAACGTGACGCCCATCCAGCCGGCTACGGCCGGCCATGCGGGCATCGACTGCTCGGGCTCGATGGCTGCCAGGTCTTCCATCTCCCAAACCCACTGGTTCTCGCCGGCCGCCCGCGGCTCGAATGCTCGATAATTCAGCCAATGCGCTTTATACTCCCAGCCCTGCGGCAATCGCAGCGTGAACCGGCTTCGGCGAACGGGGATGTCGTGCTGAAAATGCCACGCATCCTGCAACCCCAGAGGCCGGCGGCGTTGCTCGTATTCATATCCGATCACGTTCCCTGGTTCCGCCGCCGGTATTTTGAGCAGCTTGGTGCGCGTATCCTGATAAAGCGCAAAATTGAAAGCGCTCGTCTCGATGGCGTCCTTTTCTTTGACTTCGTAGTCTCTTCCGGCTGCCGGAATGCTCCACGCCTTCAATTGCGTGAGCCGGGTCTCATTGTCAAAAAAAACCGCCAGCAGCCCGCGATCCCGGCCTTCGGCGCGGAGGATCCTATAAGCGCGGCGATACAGCGTCCTCATTTCACCGGCTTCCGTCACCGTCGTGCTCTGGTCATCGAGCAGCACAACCGCATTGGTTTCCGCGGGGTATTTGGGCAGGGTCGCCTGCGCCGCGGAGCGCAGCCAGTCGGGAGCGCTGGCACGCGCTTCCGCCGCCAGCGCCGCCAGCGCAATCGCCACTGGGAAAACGCTAGTGAGCCGATGAAGCGGTCGCGCCAGATTGCAAGACCATCTGTTGTTCATCGCCTACCCTGATCCCGTCATAAAACGCCTTCAACAGCGTATAGGACTCGGTCTTGAAATAGATCCCGTCCAACACAGCCCTGCGTTCGAGCCGCACCGCTTTGTCCAGCCTGCTGCAGGATATCTCATAGCGGCCAAAAGGAAACGTCTGGCGCCGCGGACCAGGCGTGTTTTCCATGGTTTGGCCGGGTGCCAACTGCAACGTAATTTCATCCAGTTCCTGATAAGGAAATGGGAAATAGACCGGGTGTACCCGTTTGGCGCTTTGGAAAAAATGCCTTTCCCTTGCCTGGAATATACCCACCGGCAGCAGCAGGCGCCGGCCTGTCTGGCTCCCATATTCCGGAACGCGTATGGTGAAAGCGGCCTGCAGGGTCTCCGATGCTTCTTCCCAATTGCTCACACTGATGAGGACCGCCGTGCTCCCCGGATGCAGCCAGCTCTTCACTTCGTCTTCGAGGGCGCGCTTGCGGCCTTCCCCGTCTTTCTCCCGATACTCCAGGCGCCTCTCCAGGGCCTCTTGCCCGCGAAACGTCACTTGGACCTTTCCCTCCAAATTGCCCTCTGCGTCTACCTGCAGCGAGCCTTTCCGCTCGATGACGGCATCGGCGCTTTTCGACGCGGGCGTGGTCACCAGGGCCCCGCCTGTCTTCTCGATGCGATATCCGGAAGTATCGGTTTCGATCCATGGAACCAGGCCGAAAGGACAGTACTGAGTGCTCGGGTCCAAGTAATACTCTTTCGGCCCTGCCTGAACCCAGACCACCATGGCGTTCAATTGGCCGCGCTCCAACAGGTTGGCCCGGAAGAACTGGCGGTCGCGAGACGGGACCATCACCGGCGCCGATTCGAACCCGGCGGCCCGCGCCAGCGCGACGAACAGCAGATTGACCTCGTTTGCGGATGCGTAGCCGTGCTTCAACAAATCGCCCACGCTCTTATTCGCCTTCAGGTTCTCCCGCTTCTCCTCTTGTTCGGTTTTCTCGCGTTCGAAACTCAGGTGCCGGACCTGCTGCGCCCGCGCGTAAAGTTTGCGCAGCTTGGCTTCCGGCGTGTCGGCCGGCGCCACCGTCTCTTCCGCCATGCGCCGGACCGCTTTGGCATCCCCCAGGAACCCCTGGATGGCTTCGCCCAGGTTCTTCGCGTAAGCCGCCCAATAATCGTGTGCATCATATAGGAATCCCACCGCGTAGAAAAAGTCCACCCGGGCTCGCAGCGAGTCTTCGGGTGGCATGTATTCTTCTTCTTGAAAGCCGGGCACATTGTGTACTTCCATTTCAAACGTGCCATCGGGCAGCGATCGAGGCCCGTGTTCTCTTTCCACGCCAACGGAGCTCCAGATGAGCTTCACGCGCGGGAGAGGGCGAATCGAGAACCTGGCGCGCCTGGTAAAAAGCTCATGCGGGATGATCCAGTGCGCGGCAGGCGTCGAAACGGTGGTGTCAATCATGTATCTTTCAGGATGCTTGAATACGTCAGGTGGGCGCATGTGGAAGCGAATCAAGTATTTGTATTCGATGACGCTGCCGCTCCGCGCTTCCGGCAGCGTAAGCGTCTTGGCTTGAAATTTGGCCTTCCTCGCCTTGACTACCAGTTTGTCGAAGACTTGGCCGCTGAAAACCGTGCTCTTGCCGTCTGGTTGGACCACTCGTGCTCTGATTTCCTCAATGGAAGCGGCTTTAGCGAAATAAGGAATCTCGATGTCGGCATATTTTCGGCCTTCTTCAGTAAGAATCTTGATACGGTAGTAATGCGATTCCACGTATTTTGCGTCGTCCGTCATCACCTCCCGGTAGAGAACGATGGCTCTGGCGCCGGGATTGGACGGATCATCCTTCATTCCAAGCTCGTCGGCGGGGATGTCTGGCCAGTCACTAACGGCCGGTTTCTGGCCCTGTATCTGCCACCCCGGTAGGGCCGCGAGCAGCGCCAGGCACACGAGACGCGTGACATTTTTCCGGCAAGCGCTTGGAGGTCCGCCTCGCATTGGAATTAGCCTACTCTTTTGACGCGTAATGTCAATCCACCAGGGGACATAGATGGAGCCGGCGGTCCTCTATACTAAAAAAATGTCTTGCGCGATTTGTCACACGCGCCGTCCGAAGCGTTTCTGCCCGGGCGTGCGTGGTGACATCTGCACCATGTGTTGTGGCACCGAGCGGGAAGTCACGGTGGATTGTCCTCTGGATTGCGTCTACCTCCGCGACGCGCACAAGCACGAGAAAATCGAGACCGCCGATCCGCACGACTTTCCCAACCAGGATGTCCGCGTCACCGAAGATTTCCTGCGCGACCACGAGCCACTGCTTCTGTTCCTTGCGCGAACCGTTTTGGATGCCGCGCTGGCTACGTCAGGAGCAACCGATTTCGACGTTCGCGAAGCCCTCGATGCTCTGATTCGTACCTACCGCACGCTGCAAAGCGGCGTGTATTACGAGACTCGGCCCAACAATCCGATCGCCGCCAACGTCAACCGGCTCCTGCAGACCGGCATCGAGGAATTCCGCAAGCAGGAGACGGAGCACACGGGCATGGCGCAAACGCGCGATGCCGATATCCTCGGCCTGCTGGTCTTCTTGCAGCGCCTGGAGTTGGACAACAACAACCGCCGCAAGCGCAGCCGCGCGTACTTGGACTTCCTCCGCGGTTTCTTCCCGGACCACGCCAGCGAGCCCGCGCCCGCAAGCTCGTCCCTGATCATTCCATAATTGCTTTGGCAGCCGGGAGGCAGGTAAGCCCCAACCCCTGACCCTGACTTTGTCTCCCCCTAGCCCCGGCCCCCCTGTCAACGCAAAATAGAAATGTCCTATTCTCTGCAAAGTAGAAATGTCCTGTA
>JBGPKX010000050.1:0-21611 GCA_041486185.1 Bryobacteraceae bacterium
GAGCCGGCCCCACCGCCCGAGCCGCCGGATCGCGCCCCGAAGCGCGGCACCAAAACGAAAACGGCCGTAACGGTTTCCGCGATGCCCAGCACCAACGCCGCCGCCAGGCTCAAGCTTTCCGGGATCTTAGCTTGCGTCAGCCGCACCGCCATGCCGACCGGATCGGTGATCTTCCAAAGGCCGGACACAATGAAGATAAGCGAGGTGAGAATCGCCGAAATCCAGTTGAGACTGGTCTTCCATCCGGGCAGTTCCAGCGGGGTTATCGCGTGACCTCGCTGTGCCATACTGTCGTTCATGCTGTATATTCTAGCGTTGTTGGCGGTGGCGGCGTTGGCGCAGACAGCCGAACTCGCCATCACGGGCGCGCGAATATATACCGTGGACCCGGCGCATCCCACGGCTTCGGCCATGGCGGTGAAAGACGGAAAAATCCTCGCCATCGGCGATATTACTAAGTTTATTGGTCCCTCGACGCGCAAAATTGACGTTCACGGCGGCGCCATTATTCCCGGTTTTATCGATTCGCACGGGCACATGGAGGGCTTGGGCGACAGCCTCGATACCCTGGACCTGCGCGGTACGAAATCCGAACAGGAAGTCGCCGAGATCATACGTAAGGCCGCGCGCGAGCATAAGCCCGGCGACTGGATCCGCGGCCACTCGTGGGACCAGAACAACTGGCCGGGCAAACAATTTCCGAAAGCAGAGACGATTTCCGCCGCGGCGCCGGAAAATCCGGTGTACCTCACGCGCGTGGACGGCCACGCGGGCTGGGTAAACGGCAAGGCGCTCGAAATCGGGGGAATCACCGCCGCCACGCCCGATCCGCCGGGCGGCAAAATCTTGCGAGATGCAGCCGGCGCGCCTTCAGGTGTGCTGATTGATCGCGCGCAAAGTCTGGTGGCGGGCAAGATTCCGCCGGCGAGTCGACAGCAGATTCGCGAACAACTCAGGCGCGCGGCTCTCGAATGCGCGCGGCTCGGGATCACCACCGTGCACGATGCCGGGGTGAGCCGCGAGGTACTCGACGCATACCGATCGCTGATTCGCGAGCACCGGCTCCCCATCCGAATTTACGCGATGATCGGCGGCGAGGGCGCGCTGTGGCGCGAGTATCTGAAGCGCGGGCCGGAACTGGGCGAACGCTTGACCGTGCGCAGCATCAAGCTGATGGCCGATGGCGCATTGGGCTCGCGCGGGGCTGCACTGAAGCAGCCGTACGCGGATGATCCGGGCAACTCCGGCCTGCTGATTCTTCAGGAAAAAGACATCGCGCGTGTCGCCCGAGACGCCGTGGCGCACGGGTTTCAGGTGAACACACACGCCATCGGCGATCGCGCCAATCGTACAGTGCTGGATGCCTACGCGGCTGCTCTCGGCGGACCCAACGACCGGCGCTTCCGCATCGAGCACGCGCAGGTGGTTTCGCTCGAAGACGCGCCACTGTTTCAGAAGTATTCCGTGCTGGCCTCGATGCAGGCCACCCACGCCACGAGCGACATGCCCTGGGCCGAAGCGCGGCTGGGACCCGAGCGCGTCAAAGGCGCGTACGCCTGGCGGCGCCTTCTCTCGCTCGGCGTTCACGTTCCCAACGGCTCGGATTTCCCCGTGGAGAATCCCAATCCGCTGTGGGGATTTTATGCTGCCGTCACGCGCCAGGATCGCGACGGCAACCCGCCCGGCGGCTGGTTTCCCGACCAGCGCATGACGCGCGAAGAAGCGCTCAAAAGCTGGACCATCGAGGGCGCTTACGCGGCATTTGAAGAGAAAAACAAAGGCTCGCTCGCGCCCGGAAAGCTGGCGGATTTTGTCGTGCTCTCCGGCGACGTCATGCGCATCACCCCGGCGCAGATTCTGACAACGCGCGTGACCATGACGGTGGTCGGGGGCGAGATGGTGTACTCGCAATGAGCGCTGCCGCGCTGCTACTGCTACTGGCGTCGGGCTCGCAGGTGCTGCTAGATGAAGTGTTTCAAGTGCCGGCGGGGGAATGGCGATATGTGCCGGTCATTCTGAAGCAGCCGCCCGTCACCGTGGACTGTGACTTCAACGTTATTTCAGGGAGTGGCATGGTTCGCCTGGTATTGGTCAATAGGGATGGCCTGGATACGCTGCGCGGGGGAGACCGCGAGCCGCTCGGGTCTGGTGCGTTTGCCCGGCAGGGCAAATTCAGCCGCCGGGTGAGTTTGCCGGATGACTACGCGGTGGTGCTGGAAAACGGCGGCCGAGGCGAGGCGCAAGTGAGGCTCCGTGTCTCCCTGGATTTTTCGGCGCGCGGCCGCCCACAGGCGCAGGTACTGTCGCCGGAGCGGCGCTTCGCCGTGATCGCGATCAGCGCAACCGTATTCCTGGCGATCGTGTTCTACTCAGGGCGGAAATTGCTGGGCGCCATCCGCTAATCATTCGTGGCTCGCGGTCAACGTTAGCCGGCAGGCGCGCAGAAAACGTAGCGAAGGGCGTTCACCAAGTCGTCGATATCGCCGACTCTCTGGCGGCACCTTTCACACAGCAAAAGGTGTTCCTCGACAAATTCGATTTGCGCTTCGGTAGGTAACGTCCGCCGGACATAATCGTCCAACAGCTCCTCGGAAAGGTGCCAGTGTATAGCATCCAACATGGTGGCCTCTTTTCTGGTTACGGTCATTGGCGGCGCTCATCTGTAGCATTTGTGTGAATTTGACGCATTTTATATCTAATTTGTTTTTCGAAGGGTGTTAAACCGAGGAATATCCTTTCGAATGATAGGGGTATATGCTGTCGCGAGTGTGGAAATCGGCCTAGCCGCCGGCAGGACGCCCCGCCAGAGCCAGGAATTCATCGCGCGTGGTTTTGCGATCGCGGAACGCGCCCAGCATGGCGCTGGTGACGGCTCCGGAGTGCTGCTTTTCGACGCCGCGCATCATCAGACACAGGTGGCGCGCTTCGCAGATGACGCCCACGCCGATCGGGTCGATGATCGCCTGGATGGTCTGGGCGATCTCCTGCGTCATCCGCTCCTGGATTTGCAGCCGCCGGGCGAACATGTCCACAATTCGCGGGATCTTGCTGAGGCCGATTACGTGGCCTTTCGGGAGATAAGCCACGTGCACTTTTCCGAAGAACGGAAGCAGATGGTGCTCGCACAAGCTGAAGAACTCGATGTCCTTCACGATCACCATCTCGTCGTACTTCACCGGGAAGAGCGCGCCGTTCACGATTTGTTTTACGTCGGTGTGGTATCCGCTGGTGAGAAAACGCATTGCCTTCTCGACGCGTTCGGGCGTGCGTGTCAGGCCCTCACGGTCGGGATCGTCCACCAACTGCTCGATGACTTTGCGAATCAAGGGAGCGAACGAAGTGTCCTCGATCGCGAGAGGCGGCATTTTCACGACGCGCTTCGCCTTAGCCATAGATCTCCGATACCTCAAAGATGTTGCGGGGCGTCTCGGCGATTCGGATATTGTCGAGAACCGGCCACGGACCCGGAAATGCGGATTTCCAGCTCGCTTGCAACCGTGCGTAGATTTCGCGCGCGAGATTTTCCGTAGTCGGCACGGCATGCCGGAATGCCGCGCTTTCGGCGTTCAGATACTTTTGATTGAACGAGCGGAGCACCTGCTCGTCTACCAGCCGGTCGAGCGCGACCGGGTCCAGGGCTCTCCCCGAGCGCGGCTCCACTGGGCCCCGCGCGCTGACTTCGATCTCATAGTTGTGGCCATGGCCGTAGGGATTGTTGCATTTTCCATACAGTTCCACGTTCTCCGCGTCCGAGAGTCCAGGGGCGTGGAGCCGGTGCGCCGCGGAGAAACGGTACTTGCGCGTGACGCGGATCAAGCGGCTTCCCCGAAGTAATCGACGAACAGATCGGGTGTTTCGTAAACGCGAACGGCATGTAGCCGGCCGCCGTCTCTGGCCAGGTGCGGCTCCAGGCGCTTCCAGATGTCGATGGCGATATTCTCCGGCGTCGGCACGACGCGGTCGAACGGCTGAACCTCGTAGTTGAGAAAACGGTGATCGTAAGACTCAAGGACCTCGCGGTTGATGATTTCCTTGAGCTTCTTGAGGTCGAGCACCATGCCGGTCACCGGATGGGGATCGCCTTCCAGGGTCACATCGACCACGTAGTTGTGGCCGTGCCCGTGCGGGTTGGCCGCCGCGCCGAACAGTTCCTGGTTCTCGGGCTCGGAGAGCAGAGGATTCCTGCAGACGTGCGAAGCCGAGAATTCAACGCGTTTGGTGATCAGCATTTGCGGCGGGCCGCCGGGATCGACGCAGGGTACAATACGATTATAAATCACCTAATTATGCGGACCGCGAGAACCGACCGGATTTTGCAGGTTTCGATCGGCGTCCTGTTGGGCGTCTTCGTGTACGTGATCTTCCTTTCACTGTACGAGCGCGTTGTGGAGGTAGGTGACTCGGCGCCCGACTTTTCCATCACCGCCGACAACGGCCAGACCATTTCCGCCAAGCAATTTGGCGGCAAACTGCTGGTGCTGAATTTTTGGGCGACGTGGTGCGCACCGTGCATCGAGGAGCTGCCCTCGCTCGATCAGTTTCAAAGGCAGTTTGCGAATTCCGGAGTCGTGGTTCTGGGAGTGAGCGTAGACAAAGATGAAAAAACCTACAAGCGCTTTCTTTCGCGTGTAAATGTTGCGTTTCTGACGGCGCGCGATCCACAAAACAAGATCAACGCCGAATACGGCACGTTCAAGTTTCCCGAGAGCTATATCATCAACAGCGACGGCAAGGTGCTCATGAAAATCATCAGCTCGACCAACTGGACCGACGAGAAGATGTTGACCTACGTGCAGTCACAGCTATGACGGCCCGTGAAACAAGGCACGCGGGCGCCGAAGAAAAATGGCCGCGAATGAACGCGAATACATGCGAATGAAAACCTTTGAAAGATTCGTGTTCATTGGCGTTCAATCGCGGCCAAACGGTGCCGGCCGGACTTTTCTCGGAGGCTGTTAGTGCTTCCGCCCAATGCCAAACAGAAGCTGGTCCAGTTGCTCGGCCCGCGTGGTTATCTGGATCGCCCCGAAGACCTTTCGCTATACGAATATGACGGCAGCGTGGATAAAGCGCGGCCCGATCTAGTGGTGTTTCCCCGGTCGACCGGGGACGTCGCCGCCATCGTCAAGATCAGCTGCGAGCACGCCGTGACCATCGTAGGGCGCGGCGCAGGCACAGGGTTGAGTGGCGGTGCGATCGCGCGCGCTGGCGGCATCATGATCGGGTTTGCGCGCATGAACCGCATCCTGGAAATCGATCTGGAAAACGAGCGTGCGGTGGTGCAGCCGGGAGTCGTGAATCTGGATATCACGCTGGCGGTCGATCCGCACGGGTACTTCTACGCGCCCGATCCATCGAGCCAGCGCGCCTGTACGATCGGCGGCAATGTCTCTGAGAATGCCGGCGGGCCGCATACGCTGGCGTACGGTGTCACGACCAACCATGTGCTGGGCCTCGAAGTGGTGCTTCCGGATGGATCGGTCTTCACGACCGGCGGCAAAGAACTGGATCTTCCCGGGTACGATCTCACGGGGGTGCTCACCGGTTCGGAGGGCACCATGGTGCTGGTGACCAAGGTAATTGTGCGGCTGATGCGCAAGCCGGAATTGGTGAAGACTATCCTGGCCATTTACGATTCGGCGGATCACGCCGGCCGCACAGTGGCCGAGATCACGGCGCGCGCCATTACGCCCGTGGCGATCGAGATGCTCGACGGGGTCATGCTGCAGATGGTGGAGCACGCAACCCACGCGGGTTATCCGGTGGATGCGGCGGCGGTGCTGCTGATCGAACTCGAGGGACTTCGTGAGGTGGTGGAAGAACAGGTGGAGCAGATCCGGCAGGCCGCGACGGCTTGCGGGGCGCGCGAAGTGCGGCTGGCGAAATCGGCCGAAGAGCGCGAGCTTTTGTGGAAAGGCCGCAAGAATGCGTTCGGCGCGGTGGGGCGGGTCAGCCCGACTTATTACGTGCAGGATGGTGTGGTGCCGCGCACACAGATCGCGCCCACGCTGCGCTTCATCGGCGAAGTCGGAAAGAAGTACGGCCTCACGATCAGCAACATCTTTCACGCGGGCGACGGCAACATGCACCCCATCATCCTGTTCGACGCGCGCCGGCCGGGCGATCTCGAGAAAACCAAAGCGGCGGGCGAGGAGATCCTGGCGCATTGCATCTCTGTGGGCGGCTCGATTACCGGCGAGCATGGCGTCGGCATGGAAAAGAACGAGATGATGGCCCATCTGTTTTCTTCGGAAACGCTGGACATGATGCGCGGATTCAAGTTGCTGTTCGATCCGGATAACCGGCTGAATCCAGGGAAGGTGCTGCCCACCGGGAAAGGGTGCCTCGAAATCCGGCAGCCGGCGCTGGTGCCGGCTTCACGGATGTATTGAGGTGTGATGAGTATTCTTGCCGGTTCGGGGGCGGCGGGGATTAAGAGGCGATGGACAGGCAGGAATGCCTGTCCTACCATGTGAAAAGACTATGCCGATCTACGAATACAAGTGTCAAGATTGCGGAACCAAGTTCGAAAAATTGCTGCGCCGCTCGGCTGAAGCCGCCGACCTTCTTTGCCCCTCCTGCGGGCAAAAGCACCTGACGCAGGAGTTCTCGACTTTTGCGGCGCACGCCAACAGGGCGGCCGCCAACCGTAGCGAAGCGCCTGTGTGCCCGAGCGGAATGTGCAGCAATCCAGCGTTCTGCGGTCGAAACTAAATGGCCACGCCGTCGGTTAACGTGAACCTGGAAGTCACGGGTCCGGTCAGCGATCTTTCCCGCGAAATCCTGAGTGCAGAGGCGCTTGAGTTTCTGGCGCACCTGGCGAAGCAATTCGAGGCGCGCCGCGCGCAGTTGCTCGATCGGCGCCACGAGCGGCAGGGGGAGCTTGACGCGGGCAAGTTGCCGGACTTCTTGAAAGAGACGGCCGAAGTCCGCAGTAGCGAGTGGACCGTGGCTCCCATTCCCAAAGATCTGGAGGACCGGCGCGTCGAGATCACCGGCCCGGTCGACCGCAAGATGATCATCAACGCCCTCAATTCGGGCGCGAACGTCTTCATGGCGGACTTCGAAGATGCTAACTCCCCGACTTGGCAGAACAACGTAGAAGGGCACATCAATCTTCGCGACACGGTCAACCGAACCATTACTTACGCCAGCCCTGAAGGCAAGCAATATCGTTTGGGCGAGCGCACGGCAACTTTGTTAGTCAGGCCGCGCGGCTGGCACCTGGCCGAGAAGCACGTCCTCATCGATGGCAAGCCGATCTCCGGCTCGCTATTCGACTTTGGGCTTTACTTCTTCCATAACGCCGCCAAGCTGATCGAGAAGGGGACCGGGCCGTATTTCTATTTGCCCAAGCTCGAAAGTCATCTGGAAGCGCGGCTATGGAACGATGTCTTCGTCTTTTCGCAGGATTACCTCGGAATACCGCGCGGGACGATCCGCGCGACGGTGCTCATCGAAACCATCCTGGCTGCATTCGAGATGAACGAAATCCTGTTCGAGCTGCGCGAGCACTCCTCGGGGCTGAACTGCGGCCGCTGGGACTACATTTTCAGTTTCATCAAGAAGTTTCGCAACCGGCCAGATTTTCTGCTGCCAAATCGCGCCCAGGTCACGATGGATCGCGACTTTCTCAAGGCATATGTGGACCTGCTGATCCAGACCTGCCACCGGCGCGGCATCCATGCCATGGGCGGCATGGCGGCGCAGATTCCCATCAAGAACGACCCCGAGGCGAATGAGAAGGCGATCGAGAAAGTCCGGCAGGACAAGCTGCGCGAAGTGAAGGCAGGGCATGACGGCACGTGGGTGGCGCATCCCGGTCTGGTTCCCGTCGCCAAGGAAGTTTTTGATAAATACATGCCTCAGGCGAACCAGATTCCCTACAAGCGCGAAGACGTCAGGATTGGGCCGTCGGATCTTCTGAAAGTTCCAGCCGGCGAAATTACCGAGCAAGGCTTGCGCCTGAACGTGGACGTCGGCATCCAGTACCTGGAATCTTGGCTGCGTGGCAATGGCGCGGTGCCGATTTACAACCTGATGGAAGACGCCGCCACGGCCGAGATTTCGCGCGCGCAGGTGTGGCAGTGGCTGCGGCACGGCGCGCGGTTGAGCGACGGGCGGAATGTAACTCGCGAGCTGGTGACACAGACGATTGCCGAAGAACTCGCGAAGCTCAAAGAGCGCCTCGGGGCGGCGCGTTTTGACTCAGGAAAATTCGGCCTGGCTTCCAAGCTGTTCGAGCAGATGATGACGGGCGGCGAGTTTCCGGAGTTTATGACGCTGGCGGCGTACAGTTATCTGGACTAGCGACCGCCAACTGTAGCGTAGGGCGCCGCGATTTTTGCGGGGCTCCTCGATTTGTGATGCTATGTCGTCATGTGACCGTATATGGTAAAAGACGGGCATGACCATCGGCGAGCCGCTTCCCAGCGCGCGCACCAGACTCGGCGCAATTCGCGTGCTTGGGAGCTGAACTGTCGTGGCCAACGAAGCGGGCGATAGCGCCCACCTGGCTGTGGTCTGCGCGACTTTCCGCCCTAATTTTCGTCTGAACCTGGATTACTGCGTCATGCCCTTCATCATCGGGCATTGCGCCATGGACTGCCGCATCGCAGTGCTGCCGGGTTGCGCCATATGCTCACCCATGTGCGCCATCATCTGGTCCCGCATACTCGACATCTTCGCCATCATCTGCTTTCGCTGGGTTACCATCTCGCTAATGACGGCGGCCATCGCATCGACCTTCGCGTTGCCTGCCGCCGCGTTCATGGCCGCCACCTTCTGATCGAGGCTCGCGTCCATGGCCTTCATATCAGCCATCATCTGGTTGTGCATAGCCATCATCTGCTTGCATCGGCCGCCCATGTTCCCGCTCATCATGCCACTCTGGCTGCCCGGCTGCTTCCCGGCTTTGGGCTGGCCCTGCTGCCCGAGAGCACCGCTCGCCGTGAGTGCGGCCGCGAGCGCAAGTACCGGTAGTATTCGTGACGTCGTTTTGACCTTCATTGTTGACACCTCCAATAAACTGAACAGATAACAGGTCGAGCTTACGGCAACAAGGACTCTCTAGATCAAGCGGCTTGGTCCGCTCCGGTGACCGCTATCTGAAAAGCTGCCGCCCTCCCGCTTTTTGCAACGCTTCGCTCGAATGCACCTCGAGTTTTTCAGGCTGGGTCGTCTGGAGAATGTCCCGAGCTTTGGTGATCCCCTTACGCCATGCCGTGAGCTACCAATACGAACTTGTTTGACTTGAGCGCCGTCTCGTATTGAAGGATGCTGTCTTTAGGCTCCAGTGGTCATTGCCGGCTTGCCGCGGCGGGACCCATCATTTTCCCCGCCCATTGTGGCCGGCCGTTCTTATCTCGCAGGGTCAGTGTCTTTCCATCCTTCACGACTTCCCGAGCGATAACGTAGTCCCTTCCACCCATCGTCGTCTTTGATCCAGTGATTTCGATTGAGTCGCCTTTGGCGAAAGAGAATCCCTTCCTGCTGATGAAAGCGGACGGACCCAGTATCACCTCCCTCGTGGCGTCTCCTGTCTTCACCGTGAGATGCGTTCCCATCATCCGGCCGCGCGTTCCCTGGGTCACATCCTCGACAGATCCCTTAATGTTGGTCTCGGTCGCGGGGTCATATATCATCCTGTGTTTCTGAGCGCCGGGCACTTGGGCCGACGCCAGAAATGCACTCAGAAGGATCGTCCCCGCGAGACTAACCACGTTGATTGAAAGTTTCATAAGCACCTGCGTTCGCCCCTTCAGGGGCAATTCCCTATCCAATCTCAAGCGTATGTACTTGCCATAACTGACAAACGTCAGCCTGGCGGGAACCGCGCGATTTCACTCAGGTCACGCGCCTTGCCGCACCCCGAGTTTTTTCAGGATAGTCATCATCGGACACCAGTTGGTGAACGCCGACTGAAACAAGTTGAGCCCGACAAAGGCGGTAAACAGATACCAATACGGGTTCACCCAATAACCGAGCGCGAGTGTCAACAGCACGAGCGCTCCCGCAATCATGCGCAGGTAACGATCTATGGTCATGCGAGTTTTCTCCCTCCCTTGTTAACCAGATAGAACAGTACTGGAACGGTCATCCGCGACAGCAGCAGCGAGGCGATCTCGCCCGCCATCAGCGCAATGGCCAGTCCCTGAAAGATGGGATCGAAAAGAATCACCGACGAGCCGACTACCACGGCCGCGGCGGTCAGCATCATCGGACGGAAGCGAACCGCTCCGGCATCGATCACGGCGGCGTCGAGCGGCATGCCCTCGGCCAGACGCAGTTCGATAAAGTCCACCAGAATGATCGAGTTCCTCACCACGATGCCTGCGCCCGCGATGAAGCCGATCATCGAGGTCGCCGTGAAGAAGGCATGCATCAGACCATGGGCCGGCAGGATACCAACGAGCGAGAACGGGATGGCAGCCATGATGATCAGCGGCGTCAGGAATGACTGGAACCATCCGACCACCAGGCCGTAGATCAAGATCAAGACGGCGGCGAACGCAATTCCGAGATCGCGGAAGACTTCGTAAGTGATGTGCCACTCACCGTCCCATTTCATCGAGTAACGGTCCGCGTCGGACGGCAGCGCTGCCATGTGCTGCTCGATCTGGTAGCCTTCCGGGATCTTGATCTTGTCGATCTCCGGCCCAAGCTTGAGGACTGCATAAACCGGACTCTCGATCTCGCCGGCGATGTCGGCGGTCACGTAGGTCACCGGCATCAGATTCTTGTGGTAAATGCTCTTGTCCTGGAGCACCTTTTCGGAGTGGACCAGTTCTCCGAGCGCTACTTGGCGTCCGGTGCGTCCAGTGATCTTCAGGTTCTGGATGCGCTCCAGATCGGACCGCGTGGCTCGATCGAGGCGCACGATGAGCGAAACATCTTCCTTCTCCGCGTCCTGATGTAGAAGGCCGGACTGGTAACCGGCGGAAGCCACCTGCATCACACGTGCGATATCATCTGCGGAGATGCCATTGATCGCAGCCTTTTCCTCGTCAACAGTCAAGTTGTACTTCGGCTGATCGTCTTCCACATACCAGTCGACGTCGACCACGCCCTTGGTCTGCTTGAATAGATCGCGCATTTGACGTGCCAGTGCGGTCCGCCGCTCCATGCTCGGACCGTACACCTCGGCGACCAAGGTTTCGAGCACCGGAGGACCGGGTGGTACTTCGGCTACCTTGATGCGTGCTCCATAGCGCTCGGCGATGGGCTCGATACGGTTGCGCACCTGCTTGGCGATATCGTGGCTTTGCAGACGGCGCGCACCCTTGGGCAGCAGATTGACTTGAATGTCCGCCACATTGGGGCCGCGCCGCAGATAGTAGTGGCGCACCAGTCCGTTGAAGTTGTAAGGCGACGCCGTTCCTACGTAGGTCTCGACGTTCACCACCTCGCGCTGCTTTTCGGTCTCCTCGGCGAGCAACTGCGTCACCCGGGCCGTTTCTTCGAGCGTGGTGCCGTTGGGCATATCGACGATCACCTGGAACTCGCTCTTGTTGTCGAACGGCAGCATCTTTACTTTGACAAAGCCGAAATAGAACAGCGAGACGGAGGCCAGCAGCAGGACCACCACGCCGCCGACGAAACTCCACCGCAGGACAGCGCGGTGCAAGAGGCCGCCCATGAACCGCCGGTAAGCCCGAGTCACGAAGTCCTCGCGTTCGCTCTCATGATGCCCACCGGGCTTTAGGATTCGCACCGCAGCCCACGGCGTGACGATGAAGGCCACCAGCAGCGAAAAGAGCATCGCGGCGCTGGCGCCGATCGGAATGGGTCGCATATACGGCCCCATCAGACCGCCTACGAAGGCCATCGGCAGGATGGCCGCGACCACAGCCAGCGTGGCGAGAATGGTGGGATTGCCGACCTCGTCCACCGCTTCGATAGCGACCTCGAACGGTGGTCTGTCGTGATTGGCCGGCATCCGCCAGTGACGCACGATATTCTCCACCACCACGATGGCGTCGTCCACCAGAATGCCGATGGAGAAGATCAGCGCAAAAAGCGTGATCCGGTTCAGCGTATAGCCGTAGAGATAGAAGACGGTGAGCGTCAACGCCAGGGTGACCGGAATGGCGGTGAATACGATCAGAGATTCGCGCAGGCCCAGCGTGATGGCAATGAGGGCACTCACCGAAACCACCGCAATCAGCATGTGCCACAGCAGTTCGTTCGATTTCTCCTTCGCCGTGTCGCCGTAATTCCGGGTAACGGTCATCTCGACAGCCGATGGGATGACCGTGCCACGTAACGGAACCAGTCGATTCAGTACGTCCTCGCCAACGGTGACGGCGTTAGTTCCCTTGCGCTTCGAGACGGCAATCGTTACCGCCGGGTGGAAATCCTTCCCATCGGAAAAGCGAACATATTGCGATGGCTCTTCGCCGCCATCGGTCACTTGGGCGACGTCGTGTACAAAGATGGGCTTGTCGTTGGTGACGCCGACTACCACGTTGCGAACGTCCTCAGATGTGCGCAGAAACTGACCGGTTTCCATGAGATATTGCCGGTTGCCGCTGGCGAATTGTCCCGAGGGCAGACGGCGGTTGGACAGGCCCAGCGCCGCCACTACCTGTAACGGAGAGAAATTGTAGGCTCCTAGGCGCGCTTGATCCAAAGTGATGCGAACCTCACGACGCTGGCCGCCGATTAGAGCCACAGCCGAGACGTCCGGCGTCTGCTTGATCGCGTCATCCATTTGCGCCGCAATGCGCCGTAGCTCGTAATCACCGTACCGCTTGCTCCAGAGTGTGAGCGCCAAGATTGGCACGTCGTCGATCGAGCGAGGCTTGACCAGGGGCGGCGATGCGCCCGGCGGAATCAGATCCAGGTTCGCGTTCAGCTTCTGATTCAATCGCACGATGCTCTTCTCTTCGTCCTGCCCCACGAGGAAGCGCACGATCGCGGTCGACGTGCCGGGGCTGGAGGTCGAGTAGATGTACTCGACACCCGGAATCTCCCACAGCAGCTTCTCCATCGGTTTGGTGACGCGCTCTTCCACTTCGCGCGCCGATGCTCCCGGCATCTGTACGAATACATCCACCATCGGGACGATGATCTGCGGCTCTTCCTCACGCGGCAGCTTCCACACCGCGAAGGCGCCTAGAAGCAACGAACCGGCAATCACCAGCGGCGTCAGCTTCGAGCCAATCCAGGCTTGGGCGAACTTTCCCGCCGGACCGAGCGTGCGCTCGACCTTCACGGCTGGACCTCGACTCTTGCCCCATCCGGCGGAACGGGGAAAATCACCTTTTCACCGGCGCTTAGGCCGGACAGCACCTCCACCCTATCTTTAGCCTTCTGCCCAACCGTAATCAGGCGGGTGTGCGCGACACCGTTCTCCGCCACCAAGACCGATTGCAGCTGTCCGCGTTCGCTGACGGCACCCGCCGGAATCGCCAGCAGCGACCGGCTTCCCAGTTGGAACGCCACCCGCCCGAAGACGCCCGAGCGAAGTGCCGGGAGTGCGGGTAGATCAATTTTGACTGTGTATGCACGCGAGGAGGCATCCACGGCGGGGACGATCTCGGAGACGCGCGCATCGAGCGTGCGACCGACGCTGTCCAAGGTGACTGACACCGCCTGTCCGACCCGAATCACGGCGAGGTGCGATTCTTCCACAGACGCTTCCAGGCGATAGGCACCTTCGCGTTCGATGGTGAACAAAGGCGCGCCGGGGAGGGCGAGACTGCCCGGATCAACCGATTTCGCAATGACCACGCCGGCGAAGGGCGCCAGAACCTCGGCATAGCTGCGCGTCACCTCGGTGGAGCGCACCTCTTGATCGGCCTGGGCCAGCTTCGCGTTTAATTGAACGCGCCGCGCCTGTGCCATCGCGTAGGCTGCTTGCGCCGCCTTGAGCCTGGCCGAGGCCTCGTCAAACTCCTGGTTGGAAATCGACGTCTTCTGAAACAGTTCCTGCATGCGGTTGAACGTGGTTTGCGCGAGATCGAGATTGGCTTTGGCGGCCGTGACGGCGCTATCGGCCTCGGGCACAGCAGTGCGCACTTCCTCGCGAGCGGCTTCGGCGCGCCGCGAACTCACATCCAGTTCGCGCGGATCGAGCGTCACTAGAAGTTGGCCTTCGCGGACACGATCGCCGGTCTGCACCTTCACCTCGCGGACATAGCCCATCAATTTTGCGGAGATCACCGCCGACGTGCGAGCACGAACCGTCCCAGTCGCCTCATAGAGCAAAGGCCATGTTTCCGTGGCTGCCGTCACCGTGGACACTGCAACAGGGGGTGCCGAAGACGCAGCCGCCTTCTCCCTTGGCGCCTCTCCGCATCCGGCGAGCCAGATCGCGAACGGTATCAGCAACAGAAAAGGCTTCGTCATTGCGACCCCTCGTTCAGAACTTCTGAATCCACCGTCAACGTCCCCGCCGCCAGTTCGAGCGTGGCGGCCGCCACGCGCTGGTCATGGATGGCGGCCAAGTGCCGCGTCCTCGCTTCGAGCACAGCGGTCTCGGTGCGCAACAGGTCGGTGACGTTGGTTATCCCGGCTTCGTAGCGGTTTTGCGTGATGCGAAGACTTTCCTCCGCCTCGGCTACGGACGCCTTGGCCACCTCGATTCTCTGCTGGGCCGCGCGCAGATCGGCATACGTACGCCTTACCTGAAGCCGGATGGTGGAGCTCGCGCGGTCCTGCTCCGCTCTGCTGCGCTGTAGCGCGAACTGGCTCTCTTCGATGCGCGCCTTGTCGCTGAAACCGTTGAACAGGTTCCAGCGCAGCCCGATCGACACCAGCCAGTTGGTGCCCCCTCGACTATAAAAGCGCTGCCGATCCCCTTCGAAAGCGGCGTGAACGCCCACCTGCGGCAGAAGGATGCTGCGCGCCGTCGCCGCCTGATTGTCCGCAAGGCTGGTTGCCAGTTTTGCTTGTCGAGCCTCTGGCCTTTCGGCGAGGGCGTTCTTCTCATGATCCGCCAGCAATCCTTCAGGGCGATCCAGCGGCGCGAGCCGCGCGGTCAGGATATGTTGCGCGTCGAGCGGCAGGCCGAGCACATCGTTCAGTGCTGCGCGTGCCACGTCCAGGTCGGCCTGGCGACGGATCTGTTGCTCGCGGACACCGGCCAGATGAACGCGGATGGAGAGCACATCGACATCGGTGGACATTCCCGCGGACCGGACGGCCTGGGCGCGCTTTAGGTCAGCCTGCGCTGAACTCATGGCTTGGCTGGTCGCATTGAGCTGCTCTACGCTCAATAGAGTGTCGTAATAGGACCGGATCACGCCGGCAATCACTTCCATCTGGGTACGCCGGCCCTCCTCTCCGGTGAAGTCTTTCATCAACTCGGCCGAGCGCACAGCGTGCTTCGTCTGCCCCGCATCGTATAGCGTTTGATCCGCCGCGACTTGCGATTGGAAGTTATTGAGGAAATCAGGCTGGTTCAGCGGCCCAATCTGGAAGTTCTGCTCCCCGAATTGATGCTGCGTCAGCAGGGAACTGAATACAAAGACCGGATTGTTGCCACGGGTCCACGCCTCCGAGTAATTGACCTTCGGCAAGTGGCCGCCCCGTGCCTCTGCAATACGGGCTTCAGCGGCTTTTCGTGCCGCGCCAGAGGCCTCAATAGCCTTGTTTTGCTTCAACGCCAAGTGAACTGCGTCCTTTAGCGACATGGGACCCTGCGCCCACACCGGCAGCGATAGCAAGACCTTAATTAGCAGTGTTTTTTTCATTGCCACTACTTCTCAGGATGCAATCGGAGGGCCGGGGTGACAAAGCGTCACCTTTTCGTATCACCCGCATCTTGGAGGGCAGGAAGGAAGACATGATGGAAGTGACGGCACAATACCTCGCGGATTCGAAGTTCGAAGTCGCTGCCCGAAACCATCGGGTGCTTTGCGACCAGCCGCGTGACAACGGCGGCTCCGATGAAGGAATGTCGCCGCCTGAGTTCCTCTTGGCGTCGCTGGCGACTTGCGCGGCTTACTAGGCGGCCCCAATACTTGAAAACGCCGGGCTGCGAGCCGAAGAAGTGCAGGTGCGAGTCAGCGCGGAAAAGGCACTCCAACCGGCCAGGCTGGCATCGTTCCGGATCGAGGTTACGGCAGCCGCTCTGGATGAACGTCACCAGGCTGGCCCCTTCTGCGGGCGGTGAAAGCCTGCTTGATTCACAACACCCTTCTGGGGCAGCCAAATATCGAAGTCGCGGTAAATGCCGCGGAATTAGCAGAGGTGTAGTTTCTGTCGCCAGGACCGCTACAATCAGAAGCAGTACTGACCTTTGGAACGGGAAACCGAAGTCGAACTCGCGCGGCAGTTGATCGCCGCAGAACCAGAGGCCTTTGACCGCTTTGTGGAACACTTCCGCGCTAAGATCTTCCACTATAGTTGGCTGATGTGGGAAGTGTTGCAACTTTGAAAACGGCGACGGAAATCGGCCCGAGATGAACTCTTTATCGAGGTCTCAGGCAGGCAGATCGAACAAGTTGTCGATGAACGGATTCTGTTTACGAACATCATTGCCGCTGACCCACCGCGCCCGCCCCTTCCGGATCATGTGCATCGCTTCGTATCCCTCAATCGTTCGCCGGGCCGCTGGGAACTCGCGAAAAGTTCTGCTTGGCCTTCACTCGTCGTTTGATTGCGCGATGATCCTGCTCCAGGATATTGTTCAAATATTGGACCGGTCGATGTCGACAGCGGCGGCGGAGGATTCCTTCTTCTTTCACTCCTGGAATCGCCGAGCCATAGAGGCGCGCCTGATCGGTGTTGATTACCCGGGGCTGTGGATGTGATGGATCGCTGAGAGTCTTGCGGAACAGCCGTTTTGCAGCCGCAGCATCTCGAAGCGCTGACAGCAGGAAGTCGATGGTGGTACCCGTGGAATCGATGGCCCGATAGAGGTAACACCAACGGCCCTTCGCCCGAATACACGTCTCATCCACGCGCCAGGATTTTTTGGTCGGCTTGAGGTGACGGCGCAGCCTCTGCTCCAGTTCTGGCCCGTAGCGCTGAACCCATCGCCAGACCGTAGTGTGGTCGGCCTCCAGGCCGCGTTGATTGAGTAGCTCTTCGACATCGCGGAGCGAGAGCGAGTACCGAAGATACCAGAGCGCCGCGCAAACAATCAGTTCCGGAGCCGTCTGTGGCCACTGAGGATCGCCGGTCGGGTTGCTTTTCTCACGCTCTTTTCAGGCTACCAACCGCCGTTCGCCATAGTTGAAACAGATGTTGGGTGTCCAATTTCGTGGGATGCTGCCTTTTCCTTGCGTCATTTCACCCACCTGCCCGTGAACATGGGGTTAATTGCAGCCAATGGTCGCGAAGTGCTACACGGCTCTGGTTGGTCACCTCCTGCTTTCTCCCTTTGGATTCAAGGAGCTACGTCGAGGAGCAAGGGTTGGAAGGCGACTTGCGGTTTGCAGCCTCAGCCCGCTGTGAACCGAAAGTGAAGAGAGCACCGTGGGCAGCAACTCGATGGAGCGCGCGACATCTAGAGTTTGGCCTGCATGGCCGCGGCGAGCTGTTTGGATCGCTAGCGCTACACCGATCGTGTTGTGGATGTTGTTGCTCTATGTGAGCCCCACGCGGTCGCTGGGTTTCCTGCTCATCCCATTCGCCGCATCGGCTCTCTCGCCATTTCCGGTGCTGATGATAACAAGCCGTCGCGAAGCGAGGTTGGCTCTCGAAGTTTCGCGGGCTTTGGAAGAAGCCGAAAAGCTGAAACTGGAGCTGGACACCGTTCGGTACCGCGCCGTTCGACTCCGGGAAGAACTGGCGGCGGCTGACTCCCAGGCGCGCCAGTCGCACCAATTGACGTTGCTGGGACGTTTCACGGCGGGATTTCTGCACGAATTCAATAATCCGCTCGCGATCCTGACAAGCCGCATCGAAGTGCTGCTGGAGGAGCGGAAGGAAGACATGGCCCTGTGCGCCGACCTGAACCAGATGCTCAAAGAAGCCCAATACATGGCGAACATTTCAAGCACGTTGCTGCCGGCGCTGCGACGGGAACGGGGAGCGCAGACGTTTTCGCCCTGCGGGCCGGCCGATGTGCTGAAGGAGATCATGGCTTCGCTTGGATCAGCAGCCGAGAAGCGCGGTGTCAAACTTGTGCCGGAGCCGGCCGAGGTCCCGCCGGTGAACCTCCCGGAGCACGTGCTGGCGGAATGCCTGCGCGCCCTGGTTTCGAACGCTCTGGACGCACTCCACGAGGGAAGGGATGCGACTATCTGGATGCGGATCGAAACGTATCATAGTCCAGGCTCGCGTGTGGTGCTCAGAGTTGAGGACAACGGCCCGGGCGTTCCCGACGAACTGCGGGAGCACCTGTTCGAGCCGTTTACGTCACGCAGCGCAGGACGCGAGCGGCTGGGCCTGGGGCTGTTTGTAGCAGCGAGCCTGCTCGATATCTACGACGGCTCGCTCCAATACGAATCCCGGCCGGGGGGCGGTGCCCGCTTCACACTCGAGTTGCCGCCTTCGCGATTCACAAAAGAACAGCCATACCACTGGTTTGTCCATGAGGCGCCGGCATGAGCCGCATCTTTGTCATGGATGACGAAGGGGCCATGGGCGAAAACATCCAGCGGATGTTGCAGAGCCGGGATACCGTGGTCCAAGCGTTCACGAACCCGAAACAGGGGCTCGAACAGGCGTTGGCGAGCCCTCCGGATCTGCTGCTGCTCGATATCAAGATGCCGGAGATGTCGGGCGAGGAGGTTTTCGCCCGGCTGCATGAGGCTCACCCAAAGGTACCGGTAATCTTCCTGACGGCGTTCGGATCCATTGAAGGCGCGGTGATCGCCATGCGAAACGGCGCATTCGACTACTTACAGAAGCCATTCAAGCGGGAGGACCTCCTGCTGGCCGTAAAAAGAGGGCTGGCGCAACGCAAGCTGGAGCAAGAGGTAACGGCGCTCCGGCAACGCCTGGAGGATCTGGGGGAGACCGACACGATCCAGAGCCACAGTCCCGCCATGCAGGAGCAGCTTGAAAGAGCGCGGCGCGCCGCCGCTACCGACGCGACCATCATGATTCTGGGAGAAAGCGGCACCGGTAAGGAAGTAATGGCGCGCTTCATCCGCGATCATAGCCAGCGCGCCAGCGGTCCTTTCGTTCCGGTGGAATGCAGCGCCATGCCCGGCTCTCTCATCGAGAGCGAGTTGTTCGGCTACGAGCGCGGCGCCTTCACGGGGGCGGATCGCACCAAGAAGGGACTGATCGAATCCTCCCACGAAGGCACTCTGTTTCTGGACGAGATTGGCGATCTGAGCGTGGAGCTTCAGACGCGCTTGTTCCGCTTTGTAGCGGAGCGTGAGCTGCGGAGGCTGGGCGGGCTCCAGCCGGTGAAGGTGAACTGCCGCATTTTGTGCGCCACCAATCAGGATCTGATCGCGAAGATAAAGGCCGGGGCATTTCGCGAGGAGCTGTATTACCGGCTGGGAGTGGTGATGATCACGCTGCCACCGTTGCGCCAGCGCCGCGAGGATATCCCGTATCTGGTGAACTTCTTCCTGGAAAGGTTTTCACGACGCTATGGCAAGAGTCTGACCGCGTCACCCGACTTTCAGGAAGCGCTTCTGGCGATGCCTTGGCCGGGCAATGTTCGGGAGCTGAAGAATCTCATTGAGCGTCTGACAGCGCTGCATACCGATGGGGTGCTTCGCGCCTGCGACCTGGCGGACGATGCGCCCGCCGCTGAGATATCCGAAAACCTCTCCCTGCTCCCCTGGAGGGATGCGCGAGAGCGGTATCTGAGCGACTTCGAGCAGTCCTATGCCCAGACGGTTCTCTCCCGCTGCGGAGACAACGTGAGCGCTGCCGCGCGCCAGGCGGGCGTGGATCGCAAGACCTTCTACGCTTTGCTCGGTCGGGACCACGCGGCTCAAGTTGGGGAGTAGGTTCCCCAGTGGCCGCATGCGGTTGTGGAATCCATTCGCCAGCAAGGTTCCTTGGCTAGTCGGACGCACAAGAATACAAACCATTTACGATTCGGCATCCAACGTGTTATACAAGATCGCGAGTTAAAAGGAGCCGCAACCGATCATGCCATCGAATGAGAAGCGTTGGATTTCCATCGGAATGCCACTGAGCGCAGCGCTCGCTTTGTGCCTGTTCGCGCCGCAGCGCTCCGAGGCTATTCCTGCGTTTGCCCGAAAGTACAACGTGAAGTGCTACGCATGCCACATCATTCCTCCCGCGCTGAACAAGAACGGCTATATGTTCAAGCGCCTCGGATATCGAATGCCACCGGATGAGATGGATGGGACCAAGCCGGCGCCAAAGGTTCGTGACCTGGATTCGGACATCAAGTGGACCATCACGAATGCTCTGGCGCTGGTGACACAAGCCAGTTTCACCGTGGACAAGACCGGTGGCGACCAACCAACCTCGAACTCCAGCTTCAATCTGGATAAAGTGCTGCTATTCACAGGTGGTTCCATTCCGCAGACGCCTTTCGACTATTTCGTTGAGTTCAAGCTGTACGAGGATGGAGAGTCGGCCATCGAACAGGCTGTGCTGGCGTACACAGGAGGCCGTGCCAACAGCAGCTATTTCGGGAAGGCCGGCATGATGCACGTGCAAGAAGGAGATGGTACGCGCGCCGCATCGCTGTTTTCACTCTTTCCTGACCCGGCGTTCACGCTCATCAATGCGAGCCCCGTCCTCTTCAGCCTGGACCAACATCCGGTCGGTATTGACGGCGGCTACACCTGGGCGTCGCCTTATTTCAAGCAGATCTTCGGCATTCAGGCCAAGGTCTTGAACGGATTGAATGCAGACGGCAGCGAGATTATAAGTGCGTCCACCAGGAACGGCAAGGATTTCTGGCTGAATGCCGACTACTTATTCGGCCCTGACGGCGGACTCACGTTCCTGAGTTACTACGGCCACAAAAACCAGATTCAGAATGAGGGCGGTCCCGACGAGTTCACGTTTTATCCCGCGATACGCCGTAACGGCATCTTCGGGAATTACCTCTTCTTCGATCGCCTGGACGTGCTCGGCGGATACATACGCACCCAGGACGATTGGAAGCTGGCAGTCGATGGCAGCACCGGCAAATACACCAGCAATGGTCTCCGCGGGGAGGTGGACTATTATATCCAGCGCGGCTTTGCTCTCATGGCCCGGTATGACAGACTCAGCCAGGACACCACGGGTACGGGACGCACGCACAGCCAAGCCTGGGGCGCGGGCGCTCAAAAAGCGCTTACGCAGCTTGGAAATGTCATCATTCGCGGCTCTTACAACTACGAGCGCGTTCAGGACCCTGTGTCCGCAGCGGTATCGACGGACAAGTTATTCATGCTTGATTTTCGAATCATGTGGTGAGGAGAAAAACCGATGAAGACTCTTTCGTTGCTCGCAATGCTAGGCTTGGCGGGCGCCTGCGGTTTGGTCGAAGCGCAGAACATCAGCGGCGTGAACCTGCCGCAAGACAAGGGGCCGGACAAGATTGACGTGTCGGCTTACCCGCCGGAGATGCAGAAAGGTTACAAGGTATTCTCCGGAAAATGCTCCAAGTGCCATACCATCGCCCGGCCGATCAATACGACCATGACGCGCGCGGAGTGGGAGCGTTATGTCAAACGCATGATGCACAAGCCTAATTCCGGCATCAACGACAACCAGGGCAAGCA
>JBGPKX010000051.1:0-21330 GCA_041486185.1 Bryobacteraceae bacterium
CGCCAAACACAGTCGTACATGCCTCCACTGAAGGCGACCGCCAGCGAGCGCCAGAATCTGGTGGCATACCTCAGCAGTCTGGCCGGAATTTCTCCCGGCCCGTTGGCGAACGAAACAGAGCCCATCTCCAAGGAAGCCATTGAAGCCGTTACCACACCGAAGCAGGGAGAGTGGCCGACGTATAACGGGGTTCCCGGTGGCAATCGGTACAGCACGCTTGATCAGATCAATACAAAAAATGTGGGGCATCTGCAACTGCAGTGGGTTCATTCGCTCCCCGGTTCCGGATTGGAGACGACGCCCGTGGTCAGCGATGGCGTCATGTATGTCACTGCGCCTGGTCACGTTTGCGCACTCGACTCGTGGACCGGGCACGAAATATGGTGTTATGCGCAATCGAGTGGCGCCTCCGCCGGAGGCCGCGGAAACACCTCGTCCGACCCGAATCGCGGCGTGGCCCTCCTCGGGGACCGCGTCTTCTTTGCGACCGGCGATGCTCATCTGATCTGTTTGCACCGCCTCACCGGGGGCGTGATGTGGGATGTCAACATGCCGGTAACACCCGGACGCTACAGCGCCACATCGGCTCCGCTGGTGGTGGGTGACCTCGTGATCTCTGGAATCGCGGGCGGCGATGGTCCTTTGCGCGGCTTTCTGGCAGCCTATAAAGCCACGACAGGCCAGTTGGCGTGGCGTTTCTGGACCGTTCCCAAACCTGGAGAACCCGCTTCGGAGACGTGGGCCGGCAACGCGATCGCAACCGGGGGCGGGGCAACATGGCTGACCGGATCTTATGATGTGGAGACCGATACCCTCTACTGGGCTGTCGGGAACCCGTTCCCGGCCACGGACGGAGACGAGCGCAAGGGCACAAACCTTTACACCAACTGTGTCCTGGCTTTGGAGGCGAAGACTGGAAAGCTGCGTTGGTACTACCAATTCACTCCGCACGATCTTCACGACTGGGATGCGACGGAGCCATTCGTCCTGGTGGATACGACGTATCAGGGGCGTGACCGAAAACTGCTATTGCAAGCAAATCGAAACGGGTTCATCTACGTTCTCGACCGGACCAACGGTGAATTGCTGCTCGGCAAGCCTTTTGTGAAAAAAATGAATTGGTCGAGCGGCATCGGTCCGGATGGCAAGCCGCAGCTGCTGCCTGCCAACAAGCCGACAAAGGCCGGAATCAAGACTTGTCCCTCCGTGAGGGGAGCGACCAACTGGTATTCCACGTCGTTCCATCCCGACACCAAACTCTTCTACGTGATGGCGGTCGAGGATTGCAGTATTTATCGTCAATCGCAGAGAGGCGGTTACGAAGGTTATCGCGACCCGTCCGATTCCGGGCTGAAGTACCTTCGTGCCTTCAATATCGCCACCGGCGAAATGGTCTGGGAGATCCCGCAGGTTGGCCCGCAGGAGGCGAACTACTCGGGTGTGCTCTCGACCGCGGGCGGTCTACTTTTTTACGGCGAGACCGGCGGCCGGTTTGCGGCTGTGGATGCAAAGACGGGAAAGACGCTGTCGACCTTCAAGGCTAGCGAGTCATGGAGGGGTTCTCCCATGACTTACATGGTGAACGGACGGCAGCACGTCGCGATCGCGTCCGGCGGAAACATTTTGTCCTTCGCACTCGCCGATCGCTAGATAACTTATGGCCGCCGATTGCCAGGGCCGCGGCTTCGTAGAGCGTGCCTGGCTGAAAACTCGAACATCTGCCTGATGCCTTCGTTTGCCGGTGAACGAGACGAAGGCAGGTGCAGGCGGTGGCCACGCTTCAAATTCATCCTTGCAGGGCTCCCACGGTATCTTGAATCGCCGAAGCGATCGTGCCTGGACTCCCGGATGCGAATGCCGCACCCAGACTGACGATGCTGGTTGCGATCGTGATCACACGGCGTATGTTGTTGAGCGTCGTAATGGCTTGGTTCACCTGTCCGGTAATCTGATTAATCTTGTCCAGCGTGGGCTGCAAATCGTCCAATGTGATCTGAATCGCTACCGCGGTGAAGTGATTGGATTGATTGGAGAGTTGTTGCTGCAAGCTGTGCAACGCATTCAGCTGATCCGGTGTCAAGTCGTCGAAGTGCCTGAAGCGGTAATCGCCGACAGCCTTCGAGATCTCGAAAAAGTCCTCAGCAAGGGCGCGTGCTTGGTCCTGTGTGAGCGTTGACATGGGCATATCTCCTCAAACGGAATTTAGAAGGCAACCTGGAAGTCCCGGACGAGCTGTCGGATCGACGACGAATAAGGGCTTAGCGTTTGACGGAGTTCTATGGCACTCCAATGGTCAACTTGGGCCGCTAACTGGTGGTGGCCGTCGCGAATCTTGACGAGGATTTGTTGCAGATCGCGTGCTGCGCGCCGCCTGTTTTCCTGGCTTTCGAGGTTCGCCCGCCACCGGTCCTGAAGCAGCAGATGGACGGCCGGATTCTTAGTCTTGTCAGCCTGGATCGCTTGGCGGAACCGCTCAAGTACGCTCTCCTGTTCGACGCCAAGCACTCTAATATAGTCGTCGCCTACGATGGTGCCCAGCGCCTTTGTCAGGATCGCAACGTCGGAATCGGCGGCCTTGATCGCTGAACCAAGCTTCTTGCGTTGGTACCCGCTCGCGGCAGCGTCGGCGAGAAATTTGGCCAGGCCTTTGATCGCGTTAACAGGAGCGTCCCCGAATTTGCCGGCGGCTTGGACCTTTGCCGCAAAACCGTCGATCTGCGTGTCGTAGCTCACGACTTGGTCGGAGGCTAGCTGGCTAAGCGCATTCAAATAATTAATCAGGACGTCAAGGGCCCCCAAGAGACTGGGTTCCAGGTCGGAGAATTCCTTGCAAGCGTTCTTAGCCTCACCGCTGGCATCTGCGATTTCGTCTACCGACCGGTCGGCAAGCTGCTTCCTGATGCACGATGCCGCCAAATCCCTGACCAGTGGCGGAAATTGCTGGGCAGCGTCGGTTGCCACAGCGGTGAATTGCCGGACGGCCTCCGGCGTTACGCAGCCCACGGTCACCAGCAGGACCGCCGCAGCTACAAGAATCGAGATCTGTCTAAAGTTCCAAAGGAAACTGAACACGCTCTCCCCCTTCCGCACCGTCGAAAAGCCAGGCAACGCGCCACACGAGGCTCTTTTAGCCGGTGCACTCAAACCATCTACGCGAAAATCAAACCAAGAACGGGACAACCAAAGATAACTAAGGTATCACGCGCCCGCCCAGAACCGAGGCGTTCCTACCCACCTACTTAGGGGACCCTCAGGGCCACAATCTGCCACGCGGTGAAACGTATCTGCCCTCAGCGTCACTATGAAAATGAACCTGAACAGCGAGAACAGGAGGTGCCTATGCGTGATTCCATTGAAGGAGGCCCTCCACAAGAAGATTCGCCTCATCAAACTTCGAGTTCTTAGAGTAGAGTGGTTCACATACCCAGTTGCGGAGTCATGAGCCAGGTAAAGGGCAAACTGCCCCCCACGGAAACCCGCGAAGCTTCAGGTTGGAAGCCAACGGTTGGCACTTGGCTTGTCGTCTTGGCCCTGACCGTCGCAACGGCTCTCTATTTCAATTGGATGACGCGGGACGCTCCATTGGATGCGGCCTCGCTCGCTTTGGTGGCCTTTTGCTGGTTTTTAGTGGTCTTCGGCGCTCGATGGAGTTGGAAGCGATACCACAGAAAGGAGCCGCCCGATGAATAGCCGCCGCGCCGTTTGGGTGCCGTTCATCCTGGGGCTAGTTCTTGCGGGCGTCGTACTCGACGGCTGTAGCCGTGCTCCTGAGATCGCGACTACCGGTGGCCACGGGTCACCGTCTCCACCACCGCCGCCTCCTGCTCCACCACAACCGCACCCAGCCGGGGCAAAACCGACGGCCGGAGACCACAGGCCTACGGGCCGCGGCTGGCTTGTTGGCAATCAGTCCGAGCCTGCCGGCTTCGGCTTGTACAGCTATTTGCTCTTTGGATCTTTACCCAGCAATGCCACTCGTCCACTCTATGTGGCCGTGGTTAAGGCGAGCCTGGGCAAGATCGAACCCATTGAACGCGAGCTTCAGTCTTTCCAGCCTGCACAACTTAATCTCTACCTGATTCCGCTGTTCAGCGAACCTCCCAAGGACGCCAAGCTTGACGACTTGGCAAACTGGATCGTGGACAATTACAACTACCCGCGCGCGGAGAAGATCCTCGGCTCGTTCCCCGATCGGCGGACTGGCGTATACATCCTTTCGGTTTTGTCGAAACCCATCGATCCCTCACACCCGCTCCAGCCGCCATATCTCTGGCAGGACTTTTCCCAGGTCGAACCGAGAATCGTGGTTGCGTGGATACAGTTTTTTCTAGACCAAGCGGCAAAAGAGAAGCCATGGGAAGAAAGCATGGGCGACAAGCTGGCCCTCGATTTGCGGAACTACATCGAACAGGTTGCCGTTCAGATGCAGGTGACGCTTCCGGCGATGGTGACCGCGCTCAAATGGTTCAAGCCGGGCTCTTAAACGTGGGCCGCCATACGGTCCCGGCACTTTTCCATCCATCGGCGAATCGTGTCTTAGCCGTCTGTCTCAGCTCAGGGGGCCACCGCACATTGATTTTATGGTGCGCCCGGAGAGAGTCGAACTCCCGACCTTCTGGTTCGTAGCCAGACGCTCTATCCAGCTGAGCTACGGGCGCAATTTCGGAGGACTCCTTTCAATTTATCGGGTCGGCGGCGATTGTGCAACCACCATCGCTCGCGCCAAAGGGCGGAGCCCCGGTCGACACCGCGAGCGACAAACTGTCACCCACCCGCATACTAACCGTGCGAGCTGCCTGGGCGCGTGAGTGCCTGCCACGAAGGGCTTACGGGCGGGCGACAGTCTGGCAACTATGGCTGGGGACCTGCATTCCTAAACTTGTACGAAACTGTTACAAGCTTTCTTACGTGTCGAAGCGGCTGATCCAGTCGCCCCGGAGTTCTTTTGCGTTTCCACAAGTGCCGGAGCTGAATCCGATGGGCGGCGCTCTCGTCGGGTACCGCGTGCCTCGTGGATTGAAGAACAAGATCGGCTAGGAATTCCGCAATCCGCTTACGACGTGATTTTGATCGCGATGGGGTGTGGTGCCGCAGTGCTGTGCCGTTTTGTCTCGGCCACGAGGCGCGCTGCGGGGGGACGTTAACAACTATCCGATCGGATAGCCCATCTCACAAGCGGATAGATTGACAACGATCCTCAGTGGAGAAATGATTGGCACTGCACCGTTTTGAATCTGAATTTTGCGAACGAATCGCGGCGGGACGAATCGCGGACTGGGTGCTCGTCGGATCAAATCGCTCATGGTACTGAGATTGCTCAGGAATAGTACCGAAAGCAATAAGCGGATGAAAATCGAAAGTTAAGTGGATATCGAATTAAGCGTCCGACGGCAAAACAACGGCGGGCGCAGAGTTTGAACAAGGGGGCAACAGGGATGTTGGCCATGTTGGATTCGGTGCTGAACGCATTATTTGGATGTAGCCACGATCGCATTACGTTCCCGCTTACGGTGGGACGGAAGCCGGCGGGGTCCGGCGCTCACCGGCACGGAACATATGTAGCTTGCCTGGATTGTGGCCAGGAATTCCGCTACGACTGGGCGGAAATGCGGGTCGGCGAGCCGGTCGCGACGCGGACGTACGCCACGGCCTCCGAGTCCTTTTCAACAGCCAACCACTAGAGTGCTGCTTCGCTGGAATTTCAAATCAGGACGCCACATCCTGCACCTCACATTCTCGATCCTGTTGGAAAAGCATTTCGGACACCACTTGCTCACGCGCGGCTCGGCAACTGCCCTGAATTCAAAAAGCGCGTTCTGAGCCGCGACTGTAAGGAAGCGCTTGCTTCGAGTTTCTCGACACGCTCCCAGTCAGGGAACAAAAAAAGCCGGAGATCCATTCGGTGGATCTCCAGCCGGTGTAAGGGAAAACTAGCCTATTAGCCCTTCTTGCCGGGGTTCTCGACGCGCAGATTGTTGGTGACCTGGCCCAGGCTCAGACCAGCTTGTCCGGCGCGAATGCCCGCGACATTCTTTTCCATGTCATTGTTCACTACGCCCTCGAGCGTCACACGGCCGTTATCCACGATGATGTGGATGGGCGGCACGTTCTGAATGGCGTAGCGCGACAGCACCGGATCGCGATAGATGGCGCGCGCCACCTGCAAGCGGAGACGATCGTCGAAAAACGAGGTCGGCAGAACTTGCAGCTCATTGGTCACGCTGCGAACTCCCGAAACGCGCTGGGCGATCCGGCCCAGATCGGACTTCTTGAACGGCTGGCTCACCTGGCCCACCAGCTCCACATCGCCTTCGCGAACGCGCACGGCAATGTTGTCCCAAAGCGTATACCGCGGATACATGCGGATTTCATGCGTAAGTTTATCCGTGATCTGCTGATCGCTGTTCGCGCCCGCCGGATCGGTGGTGGCCGCCATTGCGACGCCGGCCGAGACCACGAGCGAGGCCAGCATTAGCTTAAACATTCTGTTTCTCATTGGGTTCATCCTCCTTACCCACTGTGAATTACGAGTTGTTCAGGAAAGCGGTTGCGGTATCCGGGCGGGAGATTTGTAAAGAGTTGGTAAAGATTCCGCGCGGCTCGCCGGCGGCAGATCCATCCAGCCGAGGCAGCCAGGGCCAAAGACCCACGAGAGTGTTCGCCAGGACGCCCGTCCCGCCGGCTATCCGATGAGATCCAGCAGCGTCTTCTGCATCTGATTGCCCGTTTGCAGGGTTTTCAGATTCGCTTGGTAACTATTGCTTGCCTCGATCAACGCCACCATCTGGTCGCTAAGCGAAACCTGATCCTGCGGGGTTTGTGAGTCAATCGAGACTGGCTGGGCAATTTTCGCCGCCGCGCGGTCAAAGCTCGCTTGCGCGCGCGACAGGCCCTCGAGCGGCGTATTCAGGCCGACCATTTAGTATGCTCCACATATCTCTTCGGTCCGTGCGAGCCAATTTTTAGCGTATTTTTTTCTGTTTCAGATAAGCGATCAAGGCTGCCGGGTCGTCGCTGATGATGGCGTCCACTCCGGCGGCGATCAGCGCATCCCATTCCCGGGGCGTATTTGCCGTCCATGGAATCACTTGCAGGCCGGCCTGATGGGCTGCCATCACGCTGGAAGGGGTGACCATGCCCTTTTCGGGCGAGATGATGCCGGCGCCGGCACTGTGCGCTACGGTCACGAAATCCCCCAGCTTCTCGTCTTCATCGAGCGCGGCCAGCCGGATGTCGGGGGCGAGCTTCTTCATGGCGTGCAGCGTGCGGAAGTCGAAAGACTGCACGATCACCCGTGACCGCAGCTTGTGCCGATCGATGACCTGCAGCAGCAGTTCCACGAAACGTTCCGGCGAGGGCGTATACTGCGGCTTGTCCTTGAAGATTTTGGTCTCGATGTTGAACTGGAAGTTGCCATGGGAGGCCAGGGCCAGCACCTCTTCGAGCGCGGGAATGTGCGTTGCGGGTACAGGCGTCTGCTTAGGGAAATGCGGATTGATGAGCGCGCCGCAATCCCACCGCCGGAGCTCGGCGAAGGCCATCTCGCGAATGACCGTGGTGCCGCCGAAGCCGCGGCAAATCTCGGGGTTCAACACCGGGTCGTGCGAGATGACCAGGACGTCGTCTTTGGTGACGGCCACGTCCATCTCGAGTGCGTCGACGCCCTGCTCGATGGCATACTCGAACGCCGGAATCGTATTCTCCGGCCGCATGGCGCGCGCGCCGCGATGTCCGTGAACCTGAATGGTAGCCGCCATACCGATCGAAGCGCCGAGGAGTAAAATCACCAGAGCTGTCTTCACATTCGCATAGAATATCAGGAGACTCATCCACTATGAACTCTAGCACTCGCCGCGATTTCACGCGCGGAGCCGCGCTGGCCGGGGCCATGGCGCTGGCGCGCGGACAAAGCAGCGCGCCGCCGAATTGGCCCACGCTCTGCCTGTTTTCCAAACACCTGCCCAAACTGAACTACGCCGAGCTGGCGAGCACGGTGAAACAGATGGGCTTTGCGGGCGTGGATCTCACGGTACGGCCCGGCGGCCATGTGCTGCCGGAGCGCGCCGCTGAAGACTTGCCGCGCGCCGTGGACACGATCCGGGCGCAAGGTCTGGCCGTCGCCATGATTACCACCGGGCTGACTTCGCCATCGGACCCCGCTGCGCGTCCCACCTTGAGTGCGGCCGGGCGCCTGGGCGTGCCATTTTTCAAGCTGGGGTATTTGCACTATCCGGACGGGGTTTCCATCGAATCGCGCATCGCGGAAATCCGGCGCGATGTTGCCGGGCTGGTGGCCATCGGCAAAGAGCACGGCGTAGCCGCGGGGTTCCACAATCACTCCGGTAACTATGTGGGGGCGGCAGTGTGGGACACGCGCGCCATCATTGGCGACATGGACCCGCGCTGGATTGGATACTATTTCGACCCTTGCCACGCCACCGCCGAGGGAGGCGTGGGTGGCTGGCTCATCGGGCTGCGCATGGCGCTCCCACGAATCAAGATGGTCTCCATCAAGGATTTTCTTTGGGAAAAGCGCGGTGGGAAATGGGAGATGCGCATGTGCCCTCTAGGTGAGGGAATGGTGAACTGGTCTAAATTTTTCTCGATGCTGGCAGGGTCCGGCTTCATCGGGCCCATCTCGCTGCACATGGAATATGAAGCCGCCGATGAGCGCGCCGCTATCGCGCGCGATTTCCAATTTCTGCGCAAACAAGTGGCCGCGGCTTATGGGGGCTTATCATGAAGATGCTCGCGCTTACCGCTATGACTCTCGCAACGCTGACTCAAACAACCGGCGCCGCCCAGCAGGGCTGGTACCCGCACGAAGGCGGACTGCTCAAATACCGGGTGAACATTCGCTTCGGCGAAGAGCCGGACACTATGCCCGACGGCTGGAAGTTCGGACGTGTCTCGGCTGTGGCCACCGATTCTGCAGGCCAAGTGTATGTGTTCCACCGCGGCCCGAAAGCCGATCCCATCGTGGTCTTCGACGCCAAAGGCAAATATCTGCGCTCGTGGGGCAAGGGACTGTTCGGCAATCCGCACGGGCTCCGCATCGATAAACAGGACCACGTGTGGGTCACCGACAACGGCGATCACCAGGTGATGGAATTCACCAACGAGGGCCGGCTCCTGCGCACCTGGGGCATTAAAGGAAAGGCGGCCACCGATAGCCAGACCTTCAACCGTCCCACCGACATTGCTTTCGCGCCGACGGGCGAGTTTTATGTTTCCGATGGCTACGGCAACTCGCGCGTGGTGAAGTTTTCGCGCGAGGGCAAATACCTGCTCGATTGGGGCAAGCGCGGCACGGGGCCGGGCGAATTCAATACGCCGCACTCGATCGCCATCGATTCGCGCGGCACGGTCTACGTGAGCGACCGCGAGAACAACCGCATTCAGATTTTCGATCCCAACGGAAAATTCCTGCGCCAGTGGACGCACCTCGGCGCCACGCAAAATGTTTTCATCACGCCTAATGACGAAATGTGGATCATCACCCACCGCGATAATATCGAGAATCTCACCTACGACACGCTGGCGGGCCGCATCATGCACATCGATCTGGCGATGGGCAAAATTCTGGGCGCAATGGAAAGCCCTGGCCACTGGCTCCACGTGACGCCAGCCGGCGAAATCTTCATCGGCAGTCTGACTGGCAACGTGTTCCGCTGGTATCCGGGCTGGCTGGAAAAAGGTCTGGGCGCGGAAGAGGGGCTGCGGCCGGCCAACTAGCAGGCTACTGAAGAGCCCGCCGACGAGCCGTTTGCTCACGCTCGCGGCTCAGTAACCACCCTCGGATCAGCGTTCACGCTTCCGAGCCACGACCGCAAGGGAGTGGTTGTGGGCCTGCTTCAGCAGACTGCTAATCTGCGAACTTTGGAATCTTCGAGCGCAGGATCAGGCGGTCGCGCGTCAGCAGCGGGAGGTTATGCAGCAAGCTGGTGGCCGCTATGATTTCATCGGCGCGGTCGCTTGGAAAGGTCATTCCAGCGCTCACTGGTGGAGAAAATGTCTCCCTTAATTTTCAGCTTTCCTTTGAGAGCGCCGATGAGGTTGTCGGCACTGGATTCAATGCGGACCACCTTCGCGACCGGCTTGCCGTGCTTGGTAATGACGATGCCCTGATCATCCAAGCGGCCGAGAAGGAAGAGACACCGTTCCTTAAATCTGGATGCGCTGATGGAGTTCACGATCCACGGATAAGGTCATTTCCCGTCCACCGAAAACGCCAACAGCACATTGCCTGGAATGCCGCCCATGGCGCCGTACCCCGAATTGACGTAGAGCGTGCCGCCGGCAATCACGGGGCCGGGGCCGTCGAGCGATCCGCCGCGTGCTTCGACGCCGTTCACTGTCTGGTAATCGCGCACCGTATCGAAATCCCAAATGACTTTGCCGTCCTTGGCAGCATAGGCGCGCAGGTGGCCGTCGCTCGACCCGGAGAAAACTACGCCCGGGATCACCGTGACCGCGGCGGATTGCGCCGGACTGCAAGGGCGCCGGTCGCCACAAACCGGAGGCGGGGCGCTCCAGTCGATTTCGCCGTTGGTCAGACGCACGGCGAACAGACCGCCTCCGGCCGTCGGGTCAAGCTGAAGCCCGGCCGGGGTGAGTTGCCGCACGATGTCCGATAGCGCGACGTAGGCCCGCTCATCATCCGCCGCCGGGCCCCACTGAATGCCGCCCAGCGACCCGCCTCTGCCGACGCGCGTTTTCCAAAGCGGCGCGCCGTTACGATCCGGATCGAGCGCATGGACCACCGCCGATTTTTGACCCGCCACCAGCATGCGGCGACCGCCGGGCAGCTCGACGAGAATCGGCGACGAGCCGAAGTCGAAATCGGGGCCGTTGGCGTCGGGGCAATTGGTCTTGTCGGAGCCAGGGCACGCCAGATTGAAGGCATCGCCAGACGTCATCTGGCGCACCCAAAGAATCTTGCCTGAATCCAGGTCGAGCGCCAGGATGGCGTCGGCAGTGGACGCCGGTGGATCGGAGTAGCTGTCGCCGGTCGCCACGTAAAGAGCGCGGCGCTTGGGGTCGATCGTGGGCGCGCTCCATATGGCCACGCCGGAAGGCCCCCACAGTTGTGCGCCGGCCTTGTTTTTCCGCGTGGGGTGAGGAGCGTCTGGGATGGTGTACGTTTTCCAGGCGATTTTTCCTGTCGCGACATCCAGCGCCACCACGCTGCCGCGAAAACGGCAGCACTCGTATGCCGGATCGGCCGCGCTGACTTCTTCGAAAGACGACACGGGAACATAGAGCCGGTTGCCGTGAAGCGCGGGTGCGCCCGTGATCCGCGCTTCGGAATGATCGTCGGCGCGCATTCTCCAGATGACAGCTCCGGTCGCGGCATCGACCGCATAGACGTTGGCGTGCAGGTCGCCAAAATATAGAGTGTGTCGCGAGCCAAGAGCGCCGATCATGATGGCCGTGCGCACCGGCGCCTCGGCTTCGAGGGTCCAGTAGATGCAGCCCGTCGAAGCGCTCAGCGAGTAAACGCGGCGCCCCGCGCTGCCGACGAAGACACGCCCGCCGGCGACGGCTGGCTGCGCGTAAGCTACGATGTCACCCGGGAATCCGAAGGCCCACTTCAGGCGCAGACGCGGCACGTCGGCGGCCGTGATGCCCGCGAGCGCAGTGGATTGAAAGCGCCGGTTAGCCAGGTCCACGCCCCATCCGTTCCAGTGAGGACCGGCCAGAGGCTCGCTCGGAAAGGCAGCGGCAGCCTCACTACAAAACGCCGCCCGCGGAGGGACTGTCACGGGTTCGGTGCCGAAAGGTTTCGAGGCCAGAAACTCAGCGATGGCGCGCCGCTCGGGAGCGGTCCGGCGTGCCCCCATCATCATCATGGTGCCGCTCTCCAGCGCAAGTAAAATCCGCTCCGGTGAGAGACGCTTCAGCGCCTGGCGGCTGGGGACGCGCGACGCGCCGGAATCGTGGCATCCAGCACAAAATTTTTGATAAAGCACGCCTCCATCCTGAACGTCGCGAGCTTGAGCCGCGAAGGAAATGCAGGCGCACACCAGCCCTGCGCGGATGAGCATGGTCACCCGCTAGTTTGCCGCCTTCTGTAGGGTATGGATGGTGCGGATGAGTGCAATCTGCATGATTCTCTTGAAGGGACGCGCCTAAAAGAAAAGTGTACCGCACGGGAATCAACGATCTGATGGTCGCCCCTGTGTCGTGTGGTGGCGCAGCCTCTCAGGCTGCTGGGTCGAGACTCGTCTCGACCCTTCCGATCAAAGACGTGTCGGCACGAGTGCCGACACCGCAAGCCGAGGGCCCGTGCCACACGCCGGCGCAAGTCGAATTCGTGGGCGGTCATCACCTCGGTCATCACCTCTTGTTATTCTACGGAGGAACTCATCATGGCTATCGTGATCGCTATCGACGGTCCAGCGGGTGCGGGCAAGAGCACCATTGCCCGCCGTCTGGCTGCGCGGCTGGGTTTCACTTACATCGATAGCGGCGCCATGTATCGCACCGTGGCGTTATGGGCGCTGCGTCAGAAGCTCGATCCAGCGGACATGCATCGCATGGAGCAACTGGCGCGGGCCGCCGGCATTACGCTCGAGGGCGATGGCGCGCGTGTGCTGCTCGACGATGAAGATGTTACGGAAGCCATCCGCTCTCTCGAGGTCTCGAAAGCCGCCTCACTCGTGGCCACGATTCCGGGTGTGCGGCGAGCGATGGTTGAAAAACAGCGGGACATCGGCGCACAGAACAATGTCGTGATGGAAGGCCGCGACATCGGCTCGGTGGTGTTCCCGAATGCCGACTTGAAGATTTTTCTGGACGCCGACGCCGAAGAGCGCGCCCGGCGCCGCGCGGCAGAGTTGGACGGCGACCGTGACGCCATCTCACGCCAGATCCGCGAGCGCGACGAGCGAGATCGCACGCGCGCCGAAGCGCCACTCACACAGGCCCTGGACGCGGTTTACTTGGATTCGACCGACCTCTCCATCGAAGAAGTCGAAGAAGCCATCCTGCGCCTGGTGCGTGCCCGTATTTCGAACGGAAAGGAGTTTCGTTGAAGGATCTTCTGGTGATGAAATTCGGCGGCACGAGCGTCGGCAGCGCCGATCGCATACGTGTGGCCGTCCGGCTCTCGGCGGAACAGCGGAGAAAACGGCCGGTGGTCACGGTCGTTTCGGCGATGTCCGGCATCACCGATCTGCTGATCGAAACGACCAAGCACGCCGAAGCGGGCGACCGCGCCGGGCTCGACGCCAACATCCGCAAGCTGGAGGAGCGCCATACGCAGGCGTGCCAGGAATTGCTGCCCGTCGCGAAGCGGAAACCTGTACTGGCTGGGATTCGCGAGCTGGTGCGCGAATTCGAGCGCATTACGCACGGCATGCTGATGCTGAACGACCGCCCGCCACGATCGGTCGACGAGGCCATCGCCATTGGCGAACGGCTCTCCGCGCTCATAATCGCGGCGTGTCTGAGTGCCAGCGGAACGAAAGCCGAAGCCGTGAATGCCGCCGAGTTGATCGTGACCGACGCGGTGTTCGGCAGCGCCTCGCCGCTGATGAAGCAGACCACCGAGAAAGCGCGCAAACGGCTTGTGCCGTTGCTTCGCCGCGGCGTTCTGCCGGTGGTGACGGGCTTCAACGGCGCCACC
Source organism: Bryobacteraceae bacterium (assembly GCA_041486185.1). Lineage (GTDB taxonomy): Bacteria > Acidobacteriota > Terriglobia > Bryobacterales > Bryobacteraceae > QHXW01. The sequence goes on from JBGPKX010000051.1 coordinate 13,631, forward strand.
GCCGATGGCCGGCCGACCACGCTGGGCCGCGGCGGCTCGGATTTTTCGGCCTCCATCCTGTCGGCGGCGCTGGCTGCCGGTGAATTGTGGATCTGGACCGATGTGGATGGCATCATGACCGCCGACCCGCGTTTGTGCCCGATGCCGCCGTGCTCGACGAAGTGACGTATCGCGAGGCTGCCGAGCTGGCCTACAACGGAGCCAAGGTGCTGCACCCGCGCACGCTCGCGCCGCTGGTCGAGAGCCGCATCCCGGTGTGGAGCAAAAATAGCTTCGCTCCACAGAAACCGGGAACCAAAATCGTGCCACGGATTTCGACTTCGAATGGCGCCCGCGCGGTTACCTCGATGGCGCGTGTCGCTCTGATTTCGCTCGAACCGGCGCATGCCACGCTGCCTGGCGCGCAGGTGATGGCGCGGGCGCTCGACGCGCTGGCCAGGGTGAATGTCGAGTTGCTTTCGCTCTCCAGCTCCAGTTACCGCCAGAGTTTTTGCTTTCTGGTGCGAAGCGAAGAACTGGAGAAGACGGTGGAAGCGCTCGAATCGGCCCTGGCTCTGGAACTGGCGCACGGCTATCTACGCCCGATTGAGGTCAACAACGAAGTCGGCCTGCTGGCTGTCGTGGGAGAAGGCATGCAAGGCACTCCGGGACTGGCCGGCCGTATTTTCACCGCCATCTCGCGCGAGCGTGTAAACATCATCGCCATCGCGCAAGGGTCGAGCGAACTGACCATCGCGATTGTCGTGCGCCGCGATGGACTGGAGGCTGCCGTGCGGGCGGTTCACGCGGAATGCGGAATGGGAATGGACGGCAAGGCGCGACGCGACGAGAACGGCAAAGCTAAGGGCAAACGTTGAACTGGAACAGCTTCGCGCCGCTGCTTAAGCTTGCGTACGCGGTGCTGATATACTGGAATATCCACGCAGAAGGTTCAGGTAGAGAGCACTCTTGCCTTTTTCCTTTTGATTTTGCCTTTTGCCTTGTCCGTTTCCCGGGTGGGGCGCCGGAGTCATTATGTTCGATCTATTTCGCAGCCGTGATAAGGCTGTCCGATTCATGTTGAGCGGCCTGCTGCTGGTGGTTGCGCTATCGATGGTCACTTACCTGATCCCCAGTTACGGGAGTGGGGACCGCGGCGCGGATACTGTCGTTGCCGAAATCGGCAAGGACACCGTCACCCTGCGCGACGCCCAGTTCGCCATCCAGAATATTCTGCACGGGCGGTCCATTCCGCCGAATCTGGTGTCGCTTTATGTGCCACAGATCATCGATCAATTGATCACGGAACGCGCCCTTGCGTACGAGGGCGAGCGTCTCGGGTTCAAGGTCAGCGAAGAGGATACGTTCAACGCCATCCGCCTGGCGATACCGCAACTGTTCCCCGAAGGCAAGTTCGTTGGCAGCGACAGCTATGCGGCATATCTTGCGCAGCAGAACCTGACCATTCCGGAGTACGAGAGCAACATTGCACGCGAAGTGCTCATCAATCGCCTGAAGGTGGTAGCGGTGGAGGGCACCATTGTGACGGACGCCGAGATCGAGCAGGAATTCCGCCGTCGCAACGAAAAGGTGAATGTCGTATACGTCAAGCTCGATCCTGAGAAGCTGAAGTCCGAAGTTCAGATCACACCGGCGGAAATGAAGGATTACTACAGCAAGAACCCCGCCTCCTTCCCCATGCCGGAAAAGAGAAGCGTGGCCATTCTGACTGTGGACCAGGCGAGGCTCGAGCAATCCGTCAATCCGTCGGACGCCGAGTTGCGCCGGGCTTACGCCAACGATCAGGACCGGTTCCGCACGCCGGAGCGCGTTCAGGCCCGTCACATTCTTTTGAAGACTACCGACAAGTCGCCGGCCGAAGCAGCCAAGACTAAGGCCAAAGCGGAAGATCTGTTGAAGCAGATCAAGGCGGGCGCGGATTTCGCGGAACTGGCGCGCAAGAACTCCGAAGATCCCGGCTCGGCTCCCAAGGGTGGCGACCTGGGCTGGCTCGTGCGCGGCCAGACCGTCAAGCCGTTCGAAGACGCGGCGTTTTTGCTGAAGCCCAAAGAGATCAGCAATGTGGTGAAGACAGAGTACGGCTATCACATCATCCAGGTGCTGGATCATCAGCAGGCGCACTTGCGGAGTTTCGACGACGTCCGATTGGAGCTTGCCTCTGAAACCCGGAAACAGACTGTCGCTCAGATGATGCAGGACCTGACGGACCGTGCCGAGACGGCGTTGAAAAAGGACCCGCCGGATAAAGTGGCGAAAGACCTGAATCTGGCGCCACCGATCCTGGTGCAAAATGTCGCGCCGGGCGATCCGATTCCGGAAATCGGAGTCAACAAGGATTTCGAGCAGAGCATCGCCGGATTAAAGAAGGGCGATGTCTCCCAGCCCGTTGCCCTAGCTCCTACCCGAAACGCCGTGGCGGTCATCACCAACGTGATCCCGACTCATCCGGCTACTTTCGAAGAAGCGCAAGCGCAGATACGGCAGGCGCTGGAACAGCAGAAGGTCGTTCAACTGGTGACCAAGCGAGCCGACGAGCTGGTCGCCAAAGCGAAAGCCATGAATGGCGATCTGGAAAAAGCTGCAAAAGCCATGGGTCTCGAAGCGAAAGCGCCGCCCGCATTTGACCGGCACGGAGCCGTGGAAGCGCTGGGCCAGGCAACATACATCAGCGAGGTCTTCGACAAGCCAGCCGGAGCCATCATTGGTCCGGTATCGGTCCCTGGCGGCCGGGTGGTGGCGAAGGTGGTCGCGCACGTGCCGGCGGACATGTCGCAGTTTGCGGCTCAGCGTTCGTCTCTTCGCGACGGGCTGAAAAGCCAGAAAGCGCGTGAACGGGACGAGCTGTTCGAGGCCGGCCTGCGCCAGCAGCTCATCAAAGAGGGCAAAGTCAAAATTCACCAGGACGTTGTGAACCGGTTGGTCGCCAACTACCGCGGGTAAGCGGCGGCCTGCATGGTTCATGCCATCCTGGATTTTCTTCGTGCGCTCACCGACCCCGAGCGCCTGATCCAGCTTCTGTCTGGCTTCATGGCCGGCTGGCTGGGGTATGCCATCTTGTTCGCCATCGTCTTTTCGGAAACCGGGCTGCTCGTCGGCTTTTTCCTTCCAGGCGATTCCCTCTTGTTCACCGTGGGAGTAGTCGCGGGTGCGGGCGATTTAAATATCTTCGTGGTGAATGTGGTGCTGATGGCCGCCGCCATGATCGGCGACAGCACCGGCTATTGGCTCGGCCGCGCCACCGGTCCCCGAATTTTCGACCGGCCCGACTCGCGCCTGTTCAAGCGGCAACACCTGGAGAGGACGCAGCGCTTCTACGAAAAACACGGCGGCAAGACCATCATCTATGCCCGGTTCATTCCCATCATCCGGACGTTTGCGGCGTTCGTTGCGGGTGTGGCCGAGATGCCCTACCTGCGCTTCCTTCCGTTCAGCATTTGCGGCGGAATCGGTTGGGTGGCATTTATGACTCTGCTGGGCTACAACCTCGGCAGGGTGCCGTTCATCCGGCAGAATTTCGATAAGGTGATTTTACTGATTATCGCGATCTCCCTCGCGCCCGTGATTTCCGAAGTGATCAAGTCGCGCCGGCGGGCGTCGACATAGAGATCACGGACGCAGCGCCCAAACGCCAACGACAGAGGAATCCGGGTTGGTGCTTGTGACTGAAACTGGAAGACTTGCGGCGGTCTGTAAAATCAGCGCGAAAATCTTGAGCGCCGGGCGAAGCCGATAGCTCCCAGCAAAACGGTGCCCAGCAAGATCACGGAACCCGGCTCGGGCACCGCGTCCAGCTTGCCGAACAAACCGTGATCTTCCACTTCCCCATCGCCGGGGATGCCGGCTGTGGCCCATCATTCGCCTCGAGCTCTTCGCTAAAAGCGTATACAGTTGCCGAAGGTATCGATCGCTTGGCGAAATCGCTGCACACCGTCGCCAGCCGCCATACCTGTTAACCAAAGGAATCGGCCATAAGCAAACTAGAAGCTTTACGGTTTCGGTCCGATAAGAGTTGCGTGCACAATCGGCATTCGTGTGTCGCGATATCCAAGGAGAATCATCAAATACCGTCTTCAACTTTGAGAATCCGAGAAGGGATCGTTTCCGGTCAACTATCATGAGCGCCTACCCGCATCCGCTTAAACCCGGCATCAACCTCGGACGTGTATCGGGGATCAATTCCTTGCCAACGTTTCCGGCGGTGGCCTGCAAATTACTTGGCTTGATTGGCAACGATGAAGCCAACTTCCGCGAAGTCTCCGAATGGCTTATGACTGATACGGCGCTCTCCGGCCAAGTGCTTCGGGTTGCGAACTCGGTATTGTTCGGCTTCAGGCAGGAAGTTACGAGCGTTCAGCGGGCCATGTGCCTTGTGGGCACGAACCGGGTGCGCGATCTGGTCGCGACGGTGGCTCTAAAGAACTACATGAGCCGCTGTGACAATGCCGTGTTGCGCTCTGGCTGGAGGCACAACTTGGTGACAGCGCTCTGGTGTGAAACGTTGGCACGTTTTTACAAAACAGATAGATCGATGAGCTACACGGCAGGCCTTGTCCACGACGTGGGCCGGATGGCGTTGCTCATGCTGTTACCAACGGCGTATGCCTCATTTCTGGAGCAGGAATTTACCAGCGACCGGGATGTGCTGGACATGGAACGCGCACAATTCGACTTCGACCACTGTCAGATCGGCGACTATCTTTCGAGGTTATGGAATTTTCACCCGGTCCTCACCGACGTAATCGCACATCACCATGACGAAGTTACCCCGGCGACACCCGGATGTCGAGCGCTGGTTCAGGCGGCCTGTGCCGCAGCGAGCATGAGTGGTTTTCACGCAGTGGGGCCGCTTCGCAAATGGGAACCGTCTGGGATCACCGCGCTGTTGCCGCAAGCCCGCAATGGAGTGCAGCCGCCACTGGACGATCTGGCGCAAAAGGTGACTGAAGAACTAAACCTGATCGAGCACAGCCTTTTGTAGCCTCTTGGGCCATCTCCGAAAACCAATTTGTCCTCGTCCACGCCTAGAGCTCGCCGTGGAGCGGCCTGAACCCTTGCCCGGCTTGGTGGCCCGGGCGTTGGCTTTTCCCAATGCCTATTGCCGCCGTAATGGTCGTGTTCAATTGTGCCGCCGGTACACCGAGTGATGTTCGTGCCTTGAACCCTACACTGACGAAAAAGGACGGGACGAAAAGGGGACAGACGCAATTTCTCGCGGACCGGCCGGACTTGCGTATGATGCCATGTGGCAGCAGGCGAGCGTGACTGATAACGAGTCCACGCCGACGACACACTTGCCAGTAAGACCAACGCACGCGCCAGGTGACTAAGTATGTCTACAACAGTTATCAGCGCGTGACGCAGACGCAGTATTTTCCGAAGCCCACGTACCCCGCCAGGGACGATACCTCCTCGCTGGTGCAAGCGGAGCGCCGGGGGGCAGAAACCAGGGGTCGCTATTGCTTACCCCGACGCGCCGTTGACGCCTCTCGTCCAATATGTTAACTTCTTCTGTTCAAGGCATTTCGTAGCTTCTCCTTCAATTCCCATGGAAGAAACTCTGCGCGCGCTTGGCGAAATACTGCTGAAAGCCGTGCCCACGTTTGTCCTGGTGTTTCTGCTCTACCTGTACCTGTCGCGCATGTTCTTCCGCCCGCTAGAACAAGTTTTGAAAAAACGCTACGAAGCCACCGAAGGCGCGCGCAAATTGGCCGACGAGAGCCTGGCCAAGGCCACTGCGAAAACGGCGGAGTACGAGGCCGCGATACGTGGGGCGCGGGGCGAGGTTTACAACGAGCTGGGGGAACTCCGCCGCCGGTTGCAGGCCGATCACGCCGCCGCTGTCGAGCAGGCGCGCAAGCAGGCGGAAGCGCAAATCAGCGAAGCGAAAGCTCAGCTCCAGCAAGAAGTTGCAGGTTTGAAACAACAGTTGGCCGGGGAAAGCGACGCGCTCGCCAGCCAGATCGCGGAATCCATCTTGCGTCGGAGAGTCGCATGAGAGCGCCGGCTCTCTGCTGCGTTGCCGCCGCCTTGCTGTTGAGCGCATCCTTTGTTACGGCTCAGGAATCTCCGAGCAAGGCCGCGGAGCCAAGCCACGAAGGGGCCTCCAAGAGCGAAAGCGAGCATGAGGGTCCTTCACCTGTCTGGGCGTGGGCCAATTTCGCCATTCTCGCCGGAGCGCTGGGTTATCTGATCGTCAAGAAGGGTGGCCCGTGGTTTGCCGCCCGCTCCTTGGACATTCGCAAGGGCATTGCCGAAGCCGAGGAAATACGGCGCGACGCCGAGGGGCGGGCCGCCGAAGTAGACCGCAAATTGGCCAACCTGCAGACCGATATCGAGAGCCTGCGCGCCAATGCGCACCGGGAACAGTCCGCCGAGGCAGAACGCATCCGGCAGCAGATTTCAGCCGATGTGGCGCGTATTCAAGCGCATGCCGCGCGCGAAATCGACTCCGCCGGCAAGTCGGCGCGCCTCGATCTGAAGCGTTACTCCGCGCAGCTTGCCGTCGACCTGGCCGAACAGAAAATACGCCGCCAGATGACGCCGGACATGCAGGCGGCGCTCATCGAAAGATTCGCGGCCGACCTGGACCGTTCCGCCACAGGTCCGCATCTGAATAAGTAATCTCCATGATTTCCTCCGCCATCGTCGCGCGCTACGCGAGTGCTCTTGCAGATGTGGTGACCGGTCCTGCCGGCATGGACGCGGCCCAGGCCACCGGGCAACTCCGCGCTTTTGCGGCCGTGCTGGCCGGGTCGGCGGAATTGCGCAATGCCCTGAGCTCGCCCGCTGTGTCGCCGGCGCGGAAGCGGGCTGTGGTGAGGCGGCTGGCCGATCAGCTCGGTCTGGCGAAAACGGTCCGTAATTTTCTGCTGGTGCTCAGCGATCATCGCAGGTTGGACGGACTCACGCAGATGATCGATACCTTCGAGATCCTTCTCGACGAGCGCCTGGGTTTTGTGCGCGCGGAGCTGCGCACGGCGCGCGATCTGGATGAAAAGCAGAAAGCGGCTCTGGCGGAAGAACTCTCCCACCTCACGGGCAAGAAGGTACGGCCGCGGTTTGCCGTGGAACCGGAGCTGATCGGCGGCGTGGTCGCGCGCATTGGGTCGACGGTGTATGACGGGTCGGTGAGAGGGCAGTTGGATGCATTAGCGCGCCGGTTGGCCGCGGAGTAGTAGTGGACGGGCGCGAGCGCCGGTCCAACCTGGGGATTCGCAATTATGGCTCAAATGCGAGCAGACGAAATCAGCACCCTGTTGCGGCAGGAGATTGAAAATTACGACCGGGTGATCGATGTCAGCGAGACTGGCTCGGTCATTTCGGTGGGCGACGGCATCGCCCGAATTCACGGCCTCGAGAAGGTCATGGCGGGCGAGCTGATTGAGTTCCCGCACGACGTTGCGGGCATCGCCATGAACCTGGAAGAGGATCAGGTGGGCGCGGTGCTGCTGGGCGATTACACGCACATCCGCGAAGGGGACGAGGTGCGCCGCACGTCGCGCATCATGTCGGTCCCGGTAGGTGAAGCCATGGTCGGCCGCGTGGTGAACGCTATCGGCGAGCCCATTGACGGCAAGGGTCCGATTCAAACCACCCAGTTCAATGCCGTGGAGCGCCTGGCGCCGGGCGTGGTCGACCGGCAGCCGGTGAAAGAGCCGCTGCAAACCGGCATCAAGGCCATCGACGCGATGATTCCCATC
>JBGPKX010000052.1:0-21272 GCA_041486185.1 Bryobacteraceae bacterium
ATCCAATGCGCCTTTGTCCGGAATATTCAGACCATAGCTCATGCGATTCTCCCCGTGGAATTTGAAGCCGGCCTGCGATTATCGCGCCGGCCGGTGTTTAACGCCACAGGATAGCAGACTCGCCGCGCGCGAGATTCACTTGCGCAAAGCCGTGGCGGCCAGATACCCCGCATGGTCCGTCACCGCGCCGGGCGCGCCTTTCTCCAGCGCCGCGCGAAAATCGGGTGGCAAGGGCGTCTTGCGGAGAGTCTGCGCGTCCACCACCACGTTCACCGTTTCCGCGGTAACGATGGTTTCCGGCCGGCCGGCGATGCGGAATTCCGTCGCCAGGGTGAACGAAGTATTGCCCAGCCGTGTGGCGTAGACCGAGAGTTCCAGGACATGGTCGTAACGGGCCGGGGCCTTCCACTCGACGGTGAGCTTCACCAACTGGTAGTCGAGGCTGCCGTTCGCCAGCGCTTCGCCGAAGCCGACCGCGCGCACGAACTCGGTGGTCGCGAGGTCGATATAGTCGGCGTAGCGCGCGTTGAAAACTACTTTCTGGGCGTCGCACTCGCCGTAGCGGACGCGCAGGTAGTAGCGAAAATGACCGCTCATCGCCGTTGGATCATCGTGCGCCGATCAGGCGTTGTACGTCCCAGAAGATGTGCGGCCGCCACGCCCGGTCCAATTGGTGTGGAAGAACTGGCCGCGCGCCTTGTCCACGCGCTCGTAGGTGTGCGCGCCGAAGAAATCGCGCTGCGCCTGCAGCAGGTTCGCGGGCAGGCGGGCCGTGCGGTATCCGTCGTAGAACGAAAGCGCGGTCGAGAAAGCCGGCGTCGGCACGCCGTACTGAATCGCCTGGACGATGGCGCGCCGCCAGGAAGCGTGGTAGTCGTTCAGCGTCTTGCTGAAGAAATCATCCAGCAGCAGATTCGTGAGCTGGGGATTCTTGTCGTAGGCTTCTTTGATCTTTCCGAGGAAGCGGCTGCGGATGATGCAGCCCCCGCGCCACATCAGGGCGATTCCGCCGAAGTTCAGGTTCCATCCCTCTTCTTTCGCCGCCTCGCGCAGCAGCATGTAGCCCTGCGCGTACGAGATCATTTTCGAGCAGTAAAGCGCCCGCCGCACGTCTTCGACGAATCCCTTGCGGTCCTGGGCCGCGGCCGGCTTCGGACCGCTGAGAATCTTGGACGCCGCCACACGCTCCTCTTTCATCGCCGAGAGGCAGCGCGCAAACACGGCTTCTCCAATCAGCGTCACCGGAGTCCCTGTTTCGAGCGCGCTGATGCCGGTCCACTTTCCGGTCCCCTTCTGGCCGGCCGTGTCCAGGATCTTGTCGATGAGCGGCGCACCATCTTCATCGTTCTTGGTGAAGATCTGCTGCGTGATGTCGATCAGGTAACTGTCCAGCTCGCCCTTATTCCAATCTGCAAACACTTCGTGCAATTCCTGCGCAGTCAAGCCGAGGCCGTCTTTCAGCAGTTGATACGCTTCGCAGATGAGCTGCATGTCGCCGTACTCGATGCCGTTGTGCACCATTTTGACGTAGTGGCCGGCGCCGTTTTCTCCCACCCAATCGCAACACGGCGAGCCGTCCTCGACCTTCGCGGCAATCGCCTGGAAGATCTCTTTCACGTAAGGCCATGCCGCCGGATTTCCGCCCGGCATGATGGACGGGCCATTGCGCGCGCCCTCCTCGCCTCCGGAGACTCCGGTCCCGATGAAAAGAATGCCCTCTTCGGCGAGTGTCTTGGTCCGACGGTTGGTGTCGGGATAATGCGAGTTGCCACCGTCGATGATGATGTCGCCCTCTTCGAGATGCGGTACCAGGCTCTCGATCATCTGATCCACCGTGTCGCCGGCCTTCACCATCAGCATCACGCGCCTCGGCTTTCTCAATACTTGCGCCAGCTCAGCGATCGAGTGCGTGCCCACTACCTGCGTGTCTTTGGCTTCGTTGTTGATGAAATCGTCGACCTTGGAGATGGTTCGGTTGAACACGGCCACGCGATACCCGTGGTCGTTCATATTCAGGACGAGATTCTGGCCCATCACCGCCAGGCCGATCAGTCCGACATCACAACTTTCTGTTTGCATACACTCTCCCGATGATTTCGTTCACACCGCCAGCCACCCGCGGAAGCGAGAGCCAACCGAATGGACAAGAATCTCCATTGTAATTCGGATCTTCGGATTTGCCTGTGGAATGCGATAACACGAACGTCAACGCTTCTTCAGCGTCACCGCCAGCGCGTTGCCTTCCATGTAGAAGATGGTTTCGAGATCCGGATTCGCGGTGACCGCCTTCACATAATCCGGCGCCATGTCCACGTTGTGCGCCAGGATGAGTCCTCCTGGCCTCACCAGCGGCAGGACCTTGTTCAAGTAGTCGACATAGCCTTCCTTGTCGGCGTCGATAAACGCCACGTCCACCGGCCCTTTCGCTTTGGCGACCTGCTCGTGAGCGTCCCCTTCGACGATTGTGACCAGCTTGTCCGCGCCGGCTTCCTTGAAGTGCCCGCGTGCCATTTCCGCCCTTGGGTGATCGATCTCGAAGGTGGTCAAGTGGCCTCCAGTACGCTCGAGCGCCAGGCAAAACCAGAGTCCCGAGTAGCCGGTCGACGTGCCGATCTCGATGACGCTTTTGGCACCCACGGCTTCCGTGAGCAACCGCAGCGCCCGCCCATCCAGCATGGGAACGTTGAGGTAGGCCTGGTGCGACTTTAAAATTCCATCGAGCACGTTCAGTATTTTCTTCTCAGCTTCCGTTTTGGCCAAGGGTGGCTTCGCCGGATCATACCCGCGCAGCTCGCGCCTTTGGGCCAGGGCCGAAAAGACCATGGATAAGACAATGCCGGTGATGAGGAGGGTGCGTTGCATGACTTGTGTGAGCGTCCTTTTGCGCTTGTGATTAGGTTAACTCGCGGAGGGGCCTGTGGTCCTATCGCTAGAACGAAGCCGTCGCGAGGTGGCGGAAAACGCGATTGTTGCCGCCGGGGCCTACCTCGGCTGCGAGTGCCAGACAACCGCCATCGCCGAAACTGCCAGGTCGCTTGGAGCCGAAGACTTGTCGTTGTCCACCCGCCAGGGGTTAACTAAGTGAAGTAGCCTATGCCACCTATCCCCTTGAAATTACAGAACTATTACAAACCGTCTGGAAAATCACTGTTAGCGTGGGAAGGTACCGCTATTCCCCGGGAGCCCGCGTGACCACCGACCTCTACAGCATCTCCGACCGCCAGGGACTGAACTGGCCTACCACGATTGTGATGGCGCTTTTTCACCTTGGAGCCATCGCCGCCCTGTTCATGTTCAGTTGGCAGGCATTGGCTGCCTCGGTTTTCCTCTACTGGGTGGCCACTGGCCTCGGCATCAGCATGGGATACCACCGCCTGCATACGCACCGGTCGTATAAGGTGCCCTTGGTTCTGGAGCATTTCTTTGCCGCTTGTGGCGCGCTGACGCTCGAAGGCGGACCAATTTCCTGGGTGGCCACGCATCGCGTCCACCATCAGAATTCCGATCAGCCTGGCGACCCGCATTCACCTCGCGATGGCGCCTGGTGGGCGCACGTGGGCTGGATTCTGCTCGGCGAAACCAAGCACAACAACACGCGGGTGATGTCCAAGTACGCGCCCGACCTGGCGAAGGACCGTTTCTACGTCTGGTTGAACAATTATCACTGGGTTCCCCTGGCTGCCCTCGGTGTTCTGCTGCTTGCAATTGGCGGCCTTCCCATGATGCTGTGGGGCATTTGCGTCCGCGTCGTCTTTGGTCTCCACGCCACGTGGCTGGTCAACTCCGCCACGCACATGTGGGGCTCGCGCCGGTTCGCCACGCGCGACGATTCCCGCAACAACTGGTGGGTGGCGCTCATCACCTTCGGTGAAGGCTGGCACAACAACCACCACGCGCATCCGACGTCGGCGCGACACGGTCTCGCATGGTACGAGTTCGATCCAACCTGGATTACGCTCAAGGTCCTCCGGCTTTTTGGCATAGCGAAGTCGATCCAGGTGGCCAAGGTCACTTCCCAGATCGCGGAACGCGAAGCCGCGTAGACCAGTCGAGTTGTTCACCTCGCGGAGACGCACGGGGGGGATTCCCCGGCGTCACTGCGCCTCCACGGCAAAAACATTCACGCGTGCACGCGCCGCCCCATCCGGCATAAGCTGGAATCATGGTAGTCCCCGGCCGGCGGAAGTCGATCGCGTTTTTCATTGCGCTCGGTGTCGGCCTGATCGTAGTCATTATCCTGCTCTATGTCGGTTGGGTCCTGCTCAACTGGCGCAGCGGCATTTTGCTGTTCCTGGGGGTGCTGCTGCTGGCGACGATCATCGCCGGCGTAGTGTTAAACACCATCTTCCTGGTACGGGAGATCCGCCGCAATGAGCAACACGATGCTTTCATTAACGCGGTCACGCACGAATTGAAGACCCCGGTCGCCTCCATCCGGCTTTACCTGGAGACCCTGCAGACGCGCGCGGTCGACGAGGCCAAGCGCAAAGACTTCTACCACATCATGCTGGATGAAAGCGACCGGCTGCTCGGGACCATCGAGCAGATCTTGCGGACCGGCCGGATCGGAGCCTCCAGCCGCAGACTCAGTGTCTCGCCCATCAAACTCGGCGACGTGGTCGAAGAGTGTCTGGCACGCGCCCGCACCCTCTACCACATTCCCCCGGAATCACTCGAATATCATCCTGGTCCGGAAGTTACGATCATGGGCGATTCGGATGAAGTGCGCGCCGCCATTTCGAACCTCATCGATAATGCCGTGAAATATTCGGGAAGCGAGATAAAGGTAACAGTGGAGACCGCCCAGGTGGACGCGAAGTATGTGTCGGTGCGTGTTAGAGACCAGGGAGTGGGCATTCCGAAGAGCGAGCTGAAACAGATTTTCAAGCGCTTCTACCGCGTGCCGGGGCCGCTCGCCACACGCGTCAAAGGCATCGGACTGGGGTTGTACATCGTCCGCTCCGTGGCCAAGCGGCACGGTGGCCGCGCGTGGGCGGAAAGCGAGGGTCCGGGGCGCGGGAGCACGTTCGTGCTGCAGCTTCCCATCGTGAAATGAGCCGGGTTTTAGTGGTAGAAGACGAAAAGCACCTGGCCGCGGGCCTGCGCTACAACCTCGAAGCCGAGGGCTATCAGGTGCAGGTGGCGGAGACGGGCGAAGCCGCCCTCGAGTTGCTGTTGCCGGAAACACCGGCGTTCGACGTGGTGCTGCTGGATGTCATGCTGCCGGGTAAAGACGGCTTCACCGTGATGTCTGAGATGCGCCACGCCGGAAACTTTATTCCGACTCTCATGCTGACCGCGCGCGGCCGTCCCGAAGACGTCCTCCGAGGCTTCGCCGCGGGCGCCGACGACTATCTCACTAAGCCTTTCGAGCTGGCCATTCTGATCGCTCGTATCCAAGGCCTGCTGCGGCGACGCGAGTGGTTGCGCGCCTCACTGAATAACGAGTCGCCGAACCACACTAACGCGAACCATGCGAACCAGGCTGCCGCGCCGCCCGAGCCAAAGGGCACTTTCACTTTCGGTGAGAAATCCGTTCATTTCGACCTTCTGGAGCTCCGCGTCCGCGGCCAGAAGTTTCCACTGACCTTGATGGAGGCCAACGTTCTACGCTACCTGATCCAGCACGAGGGCAGGCCGGTGTCGCGTAAGGCCATGCTCGAGGAAGTGTGGGGCCTGCACGAAGACACCGATACGCGCGCCATCGACAACTTCATCGTGCGCCTGCGGCGTTATATCGAAGACGATCCGACGCGCCCGCGCCACTTGCTGACCGTTCGCGGCGTGGGTTATCGCTTCGTGGCCGCGCCGGCCGAAGCGAGCTAACAAGTCGAAAGGCCGATTTCCTTCGCTCCAACCCCTTAGGCGTCTATTTTTGTGAAATCAACGGTTGCGGCGATCCGGCGCTTTCCAAATCAGGGCGGTCCGCCATCGGCCTCGGCTCCGAATTCACCTGGAATCCAGCAGTGAAGTGAAACGTACTGCCTGTGCCAACTTTGCTATCCACCCATATGTGACCGTTCATCATGCCGACAAGCCGTGAAGAGATGGTCAGGCCCAAACCCGTGCCGCCAAATTTTCGCGAAGTGGAAGAATCCGCCTGGCGGAAGGATTCAAAGATCAGATCGATTTTGTCCGCGGGTATGCCGACGCCCGTATCGGACACAGAAAAATGCACCGTGACCGTTTCAGCCCGTCGATCGTATAGCGTCGATCGGAGATCGATTGAGCCGGCGCTCGTGAACTTGATGGCGTTATTCAACAGGTTCAGCAGTACCTGCCGCAGCCGGAAGGGATCGCCAACAATCTGGTCAGGTACATCGGATGCCACTTCCGACGTCAGGTCGATACCCTTCTGTTGAGCGTTGATAGCCAGGCTGGCGACGGCGTCCTTCACACATTCCCTTAATGAAAACGGATTGGGGTCAAGTTCCAGGCGGCCCGCCTCGATTTTCGACAGATCGAGAATATCGTTCAAGAGCGCCAAAAGAGCTTGGGCTGATGTCTTGGCATCGGTCAGGTACTCGCGCTGTTCCTCAGTGAGCTCGGTGTCCAGCACCAGATCGGTCATGCCCAGGATGCCGTTCATGGGCGTACGGATTTCGTGGCTCATATTGGCCAGGAACTCGTCTTTAAAATGGCTGGCTTCCTGTGTCTTCATGAGCAGGCGTTCGATATCGCCGCGCTGCGCTTCGACGATTCTCTTCTCTTCGCGTAACTGGATGGTCCTCTTCTCGACGGCGTGTTCCAGTTCCTTCTGCTTCTCTTGCAGGCGGCGCAGCCAAAGTCGCCAGGCACCCAGCGTGCAGGCCAACACGAAAAAGATGGACAGTCCCCGAAACCACCAGGTCTGCCACCAGGCCGGCAAGACTTGGAAAGAAAAGGTAGCGGTCGCGTTGCCATGCCTTCCCGGCACAAATGCCTGGACCTCGAAAGTATATTTGCCGGCGGGTAAATTAGGATAGCTGGCCACCCGCTCGCGTGTATCCACCCATTCGTCGTGAAATCCAGCCAGACGGTAACGAAAGCGGACGTCGGATTCGTTCAAAAATGTCAATGCAGCGAAGCCCGCCTGGAAGGACCGTCGTGCATAGGGCACCGCCGGCGCACTCTCCGGGCTCACAAGCGCCGCGCCCAGCTTCACCCAACTTAAGACGACCGGTGTGGCCCCGGCGGATTTCGGGTCTTTCGGCGGGCGGAAATGGCTGAGCCCCAGATTGTGGCCTATCCATATGGAGCCGTCCCAGTCTCCAAAAACCCCATGATTGGAACAATCGTTCCACAGAAGGCCTTGCGCCTCACTGTAGTGCGTAATGGTATCGCCATCCTTGACTTCCACGCCGTCATCGGTGCTGAACCAAAGCTTTCCACTAGTATCGAATGCCAGGGCGCTCACATTCTCGCTATGGAGGCCTTGGTCTTTCATGACATTTTCGACTCGAATGCCGCCGGCATTCAAGGTGACGTGTGACATGCCCACGGTATCCTGATACGAGACCCATAGTGTGCCGTCGGGAGCCGGCGCCACCTCATCGAGATCCTTCCAACTCAGTCCATCGGCTTGTGTAAATCTTTTCCAATTTCCGTTCTTGAGCCACAGCAGCCCGTGATCACCGGTGAACCACAGTCCCCCGTCTCGATCAGCCGCGCAACGGTTGAACTTCTCGGATGCATCGCTGATCGCCGGGACCACCTTTTCGAACCGGACCGAGGCACCTACAGTCTGGGTCTGAAAAATGGGGCCGGCGGTGGTCACCCAGAGGCGCTGTCCCGAATCCCAGCACATTCCGGACACTCCATTTCCACTAAATCCCGACTCGGGTCCATAGCTGCGAAGCGCTGCCGTACGCGGATCGAGACGGTACACCTTGCCGGGGTTGGTCCCAAACCAAACCGCTTGATCGCGGGCTTCCGTAATGGCTCGAACGGCAGTTCCGCTTAATCCGTTGCCCTTGTTCCAGATCCGTCCCGGCCTGTCGTCGTGCGTAAACTGCTGAAGCGCGACATCGGTACCTACCCACAGCGTTCCCACGGAACTTCGAAAGATGGTCTTGGCGCTTCCGGCCAGGCCTTCGGCGCTGGTCCAGCTTTCCCATTGGTTCGTGCCGAGCCAGCGAGCCAATCCCGATCCATCCAAGCCAATCCATAACGATCCCTCGCGGTCCTCCAGGACGCACGCAGTCATGCTCACCAACAATCCGTGTTCCGTTCCGATATGTTCCCAACCGGTTGCGGATTGCCGCAGCAGGCCGTGCCGGGTGGGCACCAGCAGCGTGCCATTGGCCTGCAAATACAGGCTGCCAGGCGTGCTGGCTTCCGGAATGTTGCTCACCGTCACAAACTTCTTACCCAGCCTGGCCTTGGTCAGAAGCCGGGTGGAACTTCGGATCCACAGGTTGCCTTGGCTATCGGTCAGGAGGGCGTTCCAAACGTCTCCGGGCAGGCCATGCTCTTCCCCAAGCACGGATACCTTGCTGTTCTCATAGCTGCAGAGACGCATGCCGCAACCGAACCAAACGACGCCTCTCGGGTCCACATGAACGCCATAGACCTCGGGATTCTCTGCCGGGGAGCGTGCCGGGTACAGCCGCACGGCCGTCCCAAAGCGGATGTCTACTGCCCAAAGCCCCCGGGTCGTGCCGGCATAGAGACGGCCGTGAGCGTCGGATGCCAGACTGGAATCGCCCGCGAATCCCACCCACTCGGGCAGATGCACGGACTTGAAGTTCTCCCCGTCGAAGCGCGCGAGCCCGTCGCGCGTTCCGGCCCAAATGGTCCCGTCAGCGGATTGGTGGAGCGCAAGAACCCGGTTTGATGGTAACCCCTGCTGCGCGAAAAAACCGGTGAAGCGTGCGCCATCATAACGAAATAGCCCGTCCTGCGTTGCCACCCACACGTAGCCTGTCCGGTCCTGTAGGAGGCTGTGCACATCCAGGCTGGTCAAGCCCTCGTCGTGCGAATAGTATTTAAAAGCGAAACGCTGGGCGGAAGCGAAACCAGGCAGCAGAAGAGCTATGGAAAGGGCAATGCCGCAGCGAACGGTGCGCGACCATGGGCTGCCAGGTTCTGCATGAGTTGGTGGCCGAGGGAGGCGCATGGCTTGTGTTTTGAAGTGGTGACCTCGACCGGTCGATCGGCGATCGATGTGCTGCCTCAATTCTAAAAGTCGGCTGAACGGACGGTACAGATGTCTTTAGTTAAGTGTGGTGGGATGCGGATTCGTTATTTACCGTAAAAATTCCGGTCTAGTGCAGGCTGTCGCGAATATTAGGTCACGGGTGCGCGACTTCACTGGCGGCGCCGCGAGTACCGTCTCCACTCACCACGACGTTGGTCGCGTGGCCGCCGAGGAAATTCCAGACATTCGCGATGGAGAGTGCGAGGCCGGCTTCGAGTGCCTCCGGAGTAACGCCGGCGGAGTGAGGTGTAAGCACCACGTTATCCAGGCGCGCGAGCGGATGCCCGTGCGGCAGCGGTTCCACGTCAAAGACATCCAGACCGGCGCCTGCGATACGGCCTGCGGTGAGCGCTTCCAGCAAGGCTGGTTCGTCGATGATTGGCCCGCGCGCCGTGTTGATCAGAATGGCCGAGGACTTCATTTTCTCCAGTTCGCGTCTGCCGATGAAGGCGCGGGTGTCGGCAGAGAGGCGCAAGTGCAGGCTGACCACGTCGCTTGAGCGCAGCAGGTCGTCGAGCGAGACCAGTTCGAAGCCGAGTGCGGGGTCCGGATGCATGGTCCAGGCGATCACGTTCATGCCGATGCCCGCGCCGAGTCGCGCAAACTGGCGGCCCACGGCTCCGAGGCCAATAATGCCCAATGTCTTGCCATGTATCTGCGCGGCCTGCCCACGCGGCCAGTGGCCCTGGCGGACTTCCGCGTCGATGCGCGGGATGCGGCGCGCCACGGCCAGCATCAGCGCCAGCGCGTGTTCGGCAATGGCAAACGCGGATACGCCGGGTGTATTTGTGACCGCCACTCCGTGGCGCGCGGCCGACTGGAGATCCACATTGTCGGTACCAGTGCCCCACAACGACAACAGCCGCAGCGCCGGGCAACTTCGGAAGACATTCTCGGTGAAACGCGTCGAAGACCGTATGTTGATCACGATCTCGGCCCCGGCGATGCGCTCGATGAGGTGCTCTTCGGCGCCGGGCAACGTGTCGTAGTAGTCCACCGGGGTTTGCTCGAGTAGCTTGCCGTAAGCCCGGCTGGCGGCCATCACGGGCGGGGCGTCGTCTGGAATTACGATGCGGGGCATAGTGCCATCACAATAACAGAGCCGCCATTGTTGGCACGCGGACGGGATCTGGGAGCGTGGCTAACCGGTGTTATTCGGCGAATGGTATCGCCCAGGCCCTCAAGTTCTCAGCGCCGGGAAACGCCGAAAATGGCCGGTAAAGGACACCGAGCCGTAGGAGGCCATGGCATCGTAGAACTGTTTTGCCCTCGCCCCCAGAAAGAAGAGACCCACTCCGAAACCGGAGACGGTTACCGCCGCCAATCCAGCCAGTACATAGCGGAGATATCGCCAGGACTCGGCGCTGAAGGGCCCCACGGGCTCTTGGAGCATGGGAACGATCGCCACGGCGGCAATTACGGCAAGTCCCGCCAGTAAGCTCAATCCGCCCATCATGAGCATGAATCGATAGCCCCTGCGCAAACGGTTCAAGTCCGAATAGGTGCCGTTAGATTCGTTGTGATAGGCCAGGGCCAGGAGCCGTCCGTCACATTCGTAGCCGCCTAAAATAACGCTGTCGCCGGCGTCAATGCAGATGGGTGATGGAGAATTGATCTCCGCACCCTGGCCGTCAACGTTCAAGAAAGCGGTATACGGTTTGTCGACGTCTCCACGTGAGAAGCGAATACTCTGAACGATCCCACGGACGACCTTGGCCCGCGGCAATCGCCGGCGCGGCAAGGCTGGGGTTTTCCCGTCGTAGTAGGCTTCGATGCGGCAGACGCATTGGTCCAGGAGGCGTTTTTTCGATGCTTCAAATTCTTCTAGCGTGATGACCCCGGAGTCCCGGAGGTTGTTCAGTTTCTCGAGTTCGCTGGCGACGCTCATTTGATATCCAAGTAACTATTTGACTGCGCGCCCGGATTCCTGCGCAGTCTCTGAATCACATGCACCGCCGGCTCCTGGCGGCAATCCAATCCGTCTGGCGGTTCTCCTCCAGTGTTTCCAGTTCTCCGGGTCTTCCTGGATCATACGCAGAGCCAAACGTTTCTGGAACGCACAATCGTAGATCAGGTTCATGACTTTGTCCGGTTCCGCATTTGCAGCGAGGTTGTATTTCTTGACGAAGAACCGGAACGTTCTCTCCCGAAACTGCAGACATCCGTAGTTGTACCGGCCGTCGCGATCCTGATGCGCGATCCGCTCCCGGCTACCGGATTCCGCGAGCGCCAGCGCGTCGATCCACTTCTTGAGAACTTCGTCCAGATTCGTGCCGGGACGCAATCCCGCCGATGCGCTGCCATCATGGCCACCGCCCGGTGCGGCACAATCGGCTCTGGCGAGCGTAGAGGACCAGCCCCCGATGATTAGAAACGCGGCTACCCATCTGGTTGATACTCGCATCAGTCGATGGAAGCCACGCATTGAGATCGTCTCATCGTTGTCGTTTAGGCGATTATGTGCCACGTGATAACCAGGCTCAAGACGTGTTTGGTTATCAGCGGCCGATTAACGGTAGTGGTAGCCACCCACGCTCATTGCGTGAGCTGCGCGTGGTTTGATGCACTTACACTGCCCCCGGGCATCACGTTCTACTTAGGCCGCTTCGCAAGTCCCGTTACACTTCGCGAGGGTTCGCCCTTGTAGCGCAGGATCACGCGCAGTTTAGCGGGAACCTGCGGCTTTTGTGTCTAACCGGGCTAACAGGCGGCAGGTCTCCCCAAAGCCGGGTAGCCCTGCGCTACAAAGGCCGGTAGTGGAAAGCTACTTCTGAAACACGGCACTACTTGTGTTGCAGCACAGGCACGCCGTCCTTGTTGGGTTTCCGGATGAGCGGCATTCCGGAAAACTTTGCGATGGTCAATTCGGCGCGGTAGAGCACGCGGCAGCCCTTCTCCAGGTGCCCGCCGAAGGCGCCCTTCGCGCCGGACAGCGTCACATGGAGATGCGGCTCGCCGCCGGCGATGAGGCCATTGATATTGAGGATCTCCATGGGTTCTTTCACCGTGATGAACTCGTCTTCAGGCTTTTCGGCCATCGACTTCACCCGATGATATGTGCATTCCTGAAGCGAGCCCGCGGCAGTGAGCACCGCGCCATCGGCGATGCCATGCTTCTGAATGACGCCCTCGATCGATTCGAGCAGCAGATCGCCGCGATCGAGACGAACCCGATACACTTCGGCGATTTGTGCGCCGCCGAAGCTCTCGGCGCCGAAGCAACGCAGGACAAAAAGCAGGGAGAAGAATCCCGGTTTCATGATGTGCTCCTCCGGGTCAGATTACGCCCGGAAACAGGTTGTTGGCGCCTGGTCGCCCTACTCGCTAACCCGGCAGCGGGGCCGAGACGTGCTCGTGCACGATGATCCAGTGCCCACCGCGCTTCTCCCAGACGGCCGTGTGCCTTCCCGTGATTTCCGTGTTCTTCCCGTCTTTTTGGTGGAGCGTGCCGTGGAAGGTGTTGCTGGTCCAGGCGATGTTTCCCCGGCGCGTCACTTTCAGATCGTCGTTCGGAACGATCGAAGCGCTCGACGCGCTGGCAAAGGTCTGCTTGACGCCCGCTTTGTACTCCTCCCAGCCGTTGTATTTGAGCGGCGCAAGATCGAAAAATACGGCGTCCGTTTCTTTCGCGTACATGGATGCCGCGTTATCCGGGTTGAGCGTGCTCCACGCCTCCCAGTAATGCTGGATGAGGGTTTTGAACTCGCCGGTGTCGTTCGGCTTTTTCGCGGCAGATAAGCCTGCCGCCCCAACGAGCAGCACAATCGCCAATTCCGTTACGAGCTTTCGCATGAGTGTCTCCTTCTCGGAAGATCATAAGCCATATTGCGTCGCGAAGGTTCGATGGATCTCCGGGCTCAATGCCCTCCGCGGGTGTTCCGATATGCTTTCGACCCCTCTCGAAAGCTCTTATCGGGATACGGCGGCGCTGGCGGCACCGATACCGGTTTCTCCTTAATCATCCCTTTCAAATAGCCGAGAGCCGCCTCCAGTTGCGCATCCTGCCCGTTGAAAGTGGCATTGGGAAGATTATCGACGACCATGTCGGGATCCACGCCGTGGCCTTCGATCAGCCACTTGCCATCCGGACCATACACGCCGAACTCCGCCGCTGAGGCGATGCCATGATCCGCCAGGGTGTTATCAAAACTCAACCAGATTTCGCCTCCCCAGGTTCGCGTGCCGATGATCTTGCCCAGACCCAACTGTCGAAACCCTTCGGAGAACGCCTCACCGTCCGAGCCCGTCCACTCATCGCACAAGAGCACCAGGTGCCCGCGGAAAGCGTACTGCATGTTCCAAGTGGGCTTGCCCATGCGCGGCTGCCAGTAGAACCACGCCTTGCGCAGCAGCTTGCCCAGAATCCAACTGTCGATATTGCCGCCGCCATTGTGCCGCACGTCGATGATCAGACCCTGGCGGTCGAACACCGGATAGAATTGCTCGGCCCACTGATTGATGTCGTTCGGTCCCATGGCGCGCAAGTGGACGTAGCCCATCTGCCCGCGGCCTTCTTCCTCGACTCTCATGCGGCGCGTATACTCCCAATCTCCGTAGCGCAGATCGGCCTCCTCCTGCATGGTCATGGGCTTGACGACCACATCGCGCGGCGTCCCTTGCCCGGCGGCGCGCACGCGCAACAGTACCTGTTTGCCGGCGTGGTTCCGCAGCAACTCGCCGACATCCGCCACCGACAACGCATCGCGGCCGTTTACCGAGACGATCACGTCGCCCTCGGACACATCCACGCCCGGCCGTGCCAAGGGCGCCCGCTTGTCGGGCCGGTCCGGATCGGATTTGTAGATGTGCTTGACGACGTAACCGCCGGCTGACGGGTCGCGGTCGAGGCGCGCGCCAAGCGCCGCAAGCTGCACCTGGTCCGGCCCCTTACGCACATCGCCGCCCACGACGAAGGTGTGCAGCGCCGAAAGCTCACTCACCATCTGGGCAATCAGGTCGCTGAGCTCCTGCCGGTCGCGCACCCGGTCGACCAGCGGCAGGTACCTTTCGCGGATCGCGGGCCAGTCCACGTGGTGCATGTTGCGGTCGTAGAAGTAGTCGCGATGCAGCCGCCAGGCGTCGAGAAACATCTCGCGAAATTTCTCGGTGGGAACAACCGAGAACGTCCAGTCTTTCAGGTCCACCTTAGCTTCTTCCAGCGTTTTCGGTGTCTTCAAAGCATCCGCCTTGAGCGCGGAATCGAGAACGAACAGATCGTCCTTTTTGCGGATGAACAGCTTCTTGCCGTCGCCTGAAAGCTCGTAACTGTTGACGCCTTCCTGCAAGGTCTCGGGTTTGTCGCCCTTGTTGGCGATGTCCATGCACGCGAGCGCGGTCTTGTCCGGGTTGGCGCGGTCGAAATCGAGCCAGCAAAGACGTTTGCCGGTGGTGGTCAACTCAGCGTAATTCGCGGGCGGCGCGGGCACCTCGGTGATCCGCGTGGCAATGCCATCCAGGTCGACCTCTACTCTTACAGGCTCGGGCTTTTTTTCCACGCTGCCGGACTCAGCCTTTTTCTCACCATCCGCCGGTCTTTCGGATGGCTTAGCGGCGTCCTCCGGCTTGTCGGCAGATTTATCGGGATGCAGTTCGTCGGGCGGCTCGAAGGGTGAGCGGAGCCCCTTCTTGAGTGCTATCTGGTAAATCTTGAATGTGCGGTCGAAGTACGGGTCAGGCTGCCGCGGTCCCCAAGGGGCATTCACCACGGTCTTCAAGGCGCGGTCCGAGAGGAAGTAGATCCACTTTCCATCCAGGCTCCAGCACGCGCTCGCGCCGTTGTAGCGATCGCTGGTCAACGCCGTCAGAGAGCCGCTCTCGACGCTATAGAGGTAAATCCGATCGAACTGATTCGGCCCGGTGATGGAGAATGTCAGCCAGCGGCTATCAGGCGACCAGCGGACGCTGGAAAATGCCGGGTAGTTTCCGCTGACGTCATCCGTATATATCTTCTTCTGCGCTTTGCCGGCCAGATCGAGCAACCAGAGCTGCCCTTCCTTGTCCTGGTGCGTGATCCGCTTGCCATCGGGCGATGGGACGGGATCCCATCGCATCACACGGCCGTCGGTAGTGAGCCGCTCGCCAGAGCCGGCGCCATTGGCCGGCAGCTTCCACAGCTCGCTTTCTCCGCTTTCAGTGGAGAAGGCAATCAGCGATTTGCCATCGGGCATCAGGCGAGCGTCGCGGAAGCGGCCAGGTTTGTGATCCGTGGCTTCAACCAGGCGTCCCTGCTTGGCCGGAGCCACGAACACCTTGCCGCGCGAAGTGAGAACCAGTTGACTGCCGTCGTGCGAGATGTGCACGGACGTTGTATATTCGTTCGGCTTCTTGACCCAGTGCTCGCGCAGGTGATCGAAGTCCGAGGCGATCTCAATGGGGATAATCTTGTCCGCGCCTGAGGCGATATCGTAGAGACGCAAGTCCGCGCCCAGCTTGTAGACCATGCGTCCCTGGGAGAGCGAGGGTGTCTGTGCGTCCCAACCCTGATGACGGGTGATCTGCTTCAGGTTCTTGCCGTTCTCATCCATCGACCAGAGGTTCATGCTGCCGTCGCGATCGCTCAGGAAGTACACGCGATGGTTCCACCACATGGCGTCTTTGCTGGTGCCGGTGTAGTCCGCCGTCAGGGCGACTGCTTCCGCGCCGGCCGAAAATTTCCAGATGTTCTGTGCCGTGCCGCCCTGGTAGCGTTTGGCCTGGCTGCCTTGGAATGCCTGGCGCGTAAAGAACAGCGTCTTGCCTGTGGCGTCGAAAGTCGCCTGCGATGCCTGGCTGAGCGGCATCAGCTCGATGCGGTTCTGCGCA
This sequence comes from Bryobacteraceae bacterium, assembly GCA_041486185.1. Lineage (GTDB taxonomy): Bacteria > Acidobacteriota > Terriglobia > Bryobacterales > Bryobacteraceae > QHXW01. Next base: position 15,980 of record JBGPKX010000052.1, read on the forward strand.
TCGATGGTGGCGAGCTGCGTGTTGGGAAGCGTGGAGTAACGTCGCGTGGTGTAGATCACTTTGCCTTCGGGAGTCCATCCCACGACGTATGCTCCGCTGCCATCGAATGTGCGGCGCGCGGGCAGGCCGCCTTCGGCGGGCATGGTGTAGACCTCGGTCGGACCTTCGTAGTCGGCCGAGAACGCGATGGTTTTTCCGTCCGGTGAAAGCACGGCTCGGGTCTCGTCGCCGGGGTGGGTAGTCAGGCGCCGCGCGACGCCGCCTGCAATGCCGGCCTCCCACAAGTCACCCTCCGCGGTGAACAGGATCCGGTCGCCGTGGATCGAAGGGTAACGGTAATAGCCGTGGTTTGGCTGCGCCGAAGCTACAGCCAGGGAAAGAACGAAGCAAATGCCAAGCGCAGTACGGTACATGTTTGCTTGAGTATAGAGGCCACGAAGTCGGGTTACAACCGGCGCATCGTTTCGACCTGACAATCCTGAGGATGGCGATCCGGGCGGCATCACCGGATCGTGAACATCTCACCCAGACTCAGTTTGTGATAGCGCTTCTGGAGATCCTGCGAAAGGCGCAGCCTCAGCTCGTCGGGATAGCCGTGCATCCAAAATGCCTCTTGTTCCGTCTCGCGGTACGTGCCGAAGTGCTGCGGAAAGATGTAAGCCGGCTGCAGGTGGTTGATCAGAATCATCGACCGGTCCATGTACATGTTGTGCACCGTGGGCGAGACGAACAGCACGTCGATATTCTTCAGGCCCAGATGCTCCTCGGTAAGCACCGAGTCGCCGGGGTGAAAAAAACGCTTGCCGCCGATGTTGAGCACATATCCGCAGTTGTGCGCAATTTTGTCGACAAAATCGGGCTCGCGTGTCAGCACCGTGAACTCCTGGTTGCCGTGGATAGCATGCACCGGCTCCACGTGGATTTGCTTGACGTCGAAAGGGTGCAGAGGCTCGGGCACGATGATTCGCTCCTTGGGGATACCCAGTTCCGCGACCTCCTTTAGACATGGCTGCGGCAGCACGAACGTGCACCGGCTGCCACGCGCCAGCTCTTTTATGGTCGGAACATTGCAGTGATCGCCATGATGATGCGACACAAAAGCGACATCGAGTTCTCCAGCCAGCTCCCGCGCCGTGATCGGTGGCGGCTGGATTTTCTCCTCCATGCTGAGATCGAGATCGGTACTGATCAGCAGGTTATCGGACTTGATCAGCCAGCCCGCGTTGCTTACCCACCAGATGGCGATGCCTTTGTGATGCGCCTGGATTTCATCGAGAAGCGCATGGGGTGGCCTGGGGGCTTGTGGCCCGCCGACGATCGAGGTCATGGACATCACGAGCAGCGGCGCCAATCGCATTGTATGAACGATTCGCATAACTCCCAATTCTAGCCCTGCTGCATCGGGCAACCTATTTGCGCGGCGATCTGCTGTATCATCGCTTCTCTATGTTCATTTCGAAGTTTTTCACGCTGGCACTCGCCTTTGCTTTCTGCGCGCGCGCCGACATCACCATGCCGGCCCTCCTCGCCGATCACATGGTTATCCAGCGGGGTCTTCCAGTGCACATCTGGGGGAGAGCGGCGTCTGGCGAAGCCGTGACGGTGACATTCCGCGATGCGACGCGCACCACCACTGCCGATTCGATCGGCCTCTGGAGCGTCTATCTGCCGCCCGCTGAAGCTGGCGGGCCGTTCGACGTCACGATTAGAGGCAGCAACAGCATCACGCTCAGGGATGTTCTCGTCGGCGACGTATGGGTCGCCTCGGGCCAGTCGAACATGGAATTTTCGGTCAGCGAAGCGGTGAATGCGAAGACGGAACTCGCGGCTGCGAGTCATCCTCGTATCCGGCTGTTTCATGTCAACAACAAAGTTGCAAGCTATCCACTCGCGGATGTCGACGCAAAGCCCTGGACGGTTTGCAGCCCCGAAACCGTCTCCGACTTCTCCGCGGTTGCGTACTTCTTCGGCCGGCATCTGCAAGAGAAACTCGGGGTGCCCATCGGCCTCATTGAAAGCTCGTGGGGCGGAACACCCGCGGATGCCTGGACCAGTTTGCGCGGGATTTCGGCGGACGCATCGCTCATGCCGGTCTTCGCCGAGTGGGCGCGTATGAACGACAACGCCGCGGTTCATCAGCTCCGCCGCGAAAAACAACTGAGCCAGTGGCGCGAGGCCACCGAGCGCGCAAAGGCGGAGGGAAAGGAGCCGCCCGGATTCCCATGGGAGCCGAACATCGATCATTCATGGAGCCCGGCAGGACTCTTCAACGCCATGATTGCGCCGCTGACTCGCTACCCCATCCGCGGCGCCATTTGGTATCAGGGGGAAAGTAATGCCTCGCGGGAGCGCGCGCTGTTATATGCGCGACTGTTTGGCGCCATGATTCAGGACTGGCGGCGCGCCTGGGGCCAGGGCGATTTCCCGTTCCTGTTCGTACAACTGGCGAACTTTAAGACTGGGCCCGATGCCAAATGGCCGGAACTGCGCGAGGCGCAACGGCAGACGCTCGCGCTCATAAACACAGGCATGGCGGTCGCGATCGATATCGGCAACCCCGATGATATTCATCCCAAGAACAAGCAGGATGTGGGCCTGCGCCTGGCTCTGGCGGCTCGCGCTATTACCTACGGCGAAAAGATCGCGTACGCGGGACCGCTCTACCACCAGGCCACACCGGAAGCCGCGGCCATCCGCGTCTGGTTCGATCACACGGGTACGGGCTTGACAGCCAAGGGCGGCGCAGTCAGGGGCTTCGAAATCGCTGGCGCCGACCACAGGTTCGTCGCTGCCGAGGCGCGTATCGATGGCTCAACGGTTGTGGTCTCGAACCCGTCAGTCGCCCAGCCTGCGCACGTCCGCTACGCCTAGTCGGACAACCCCGACTGCAATCTCTACAATGCCGAAGGGCTGCCCGCGTCACCCTTCCGGTCCGAGGAAATCCGATAACGAACCTCCGGTGACCGCTCCCGTCACCATCGCGGCTCGGAAACCCGGAACTGAGCCGCGACAGCAATGGAGCGGTTATACGGATGCAGCGCACTCACCTTCGCCGCTCCGCCACAATCGTAATCTCAAGATCGCGTGCCAGGCGCACGACACCTTGGAGCGTGCTGCCGCGCAGGCGCTGATGCCAGCCCTTCGCAAAACTCCGGCCCATGAAAATCTGCGTGGCCTGATGCTCGCGCGCAAACTGCACGATGCCCTCCGCCACGTCGTCGGCTGCCACCACTTCTGTCCGGATGCGCAGATTGCGCGCGAAACCCAGGTGTTTCTCGACCGCCTCGCGCTGTTCCTGCGAGAGATTCCCCAGCGACGGATCCGGGCTGACATAAACCGCGAGACATTCGGCGCGCAGATAATCGGCCACTCTTCTGCCGCGGCGGATCAACATAGCCGTCGAAGGCCTTTCATCAATGCAAATCAGGACGCATTCCTTTCGCCCTGGCGCGGAAAGCGGAGATGTCGCCGGCGACTCCGCGGAAGGGACCGCCTGTTCGCCAGCCGACAGTTTCTCCTCGATCTCATGCGCGGCCTGACGAATGGCCAGCTCACGAAGCGCGTTGAGATTCTGATCGGTGAAGAAACTTTCCAGCGCCTTCTCGGCCTTTTCGCGCGAATAGATCACGCCGCGCTCCAGGCGATGCCGGAGGGCGCGTGGCGTGACATCCACCACCACGATTTCATCGGCCTGATCCACCACCCAGTCGGGCAGCGTCTCGCGCACGCGTACGCCGGTCATCTGCCAGATCTGGTCGTTCAGGCTCTCCAGGTGCTGGATATTCAGTGAGGTGAGAACGCCGATTCCCGCATCCAGCAGCACTTGCACGTCCTGCCACCGCTTGAGGCGTTCCGCGCCCGGCACGTTGGTGTGCGCCAGTTCGTCCACGATGCAGACTTCCGGCTTGCGCCGCAGAATCGCGCCGGTATCCATCTCCTCGAAGACCGCGCCGCGGTACTCGACCTTGCGCCGTGGCACGGTCTCCAGGCCCTCGGTCAGGGCGATGGTGTCCTTACGGCCGTGCGGCTCAAAGTAGCCGATCACCACGTCCGCGCCCTTGCGGCGCAGCTCCTGGCCGGCGTCGAGCATCTGGTATGTTTTGCCCACGCCGGCGGCGTAGCCCAGAAAGATCTTGAGCTTTCCTCTCTTGACTGGCGCTTCAGGCGGTGTCATGAGGGCGCGGGTGGAGGCTCTGACTCGGACCCTGGATGGGGAAAAATGCGGACGTCCATGCTGTCCGCGGCCTCCGTCAACCGGTCCAGCGGGTTGCCGAAGAGCAGCTCGCGCCAACGGCTGGGCAGGCTGTGGCCTACGAACAGCTGAGTGATATTCTGCGCGCGCGCAAATTCGAGAATCGCCGCGACTGAATCCGTAGCTTCCAGGACGTACACCTGCGCACCCAGCTCGCGGGCTAGCGCGAGATGGCTTTCGACCAGCTTCTCATCGGCCGCGCTGAGCCCTTTCTGGCGAACATATAGCGCCAGAAGGTTGCAGTGAAAACGTTCCGCGATGCGCCGGCCGCCCTCCAGCATGCGCCGGGCGTTGCTGCGCGGCGTGATGCAAACCAGGATCCGCTCCTGGCTGCCGAGAAACATTTCAATGCCCCGGCCTTCCAGGCCATGGCGCAATTGCTCATCCACCACTTCGGCCGCCAGCAGCAGCGCCAGCTCGCGCAGCTCCGACAGGCGCCGGGTGTCCGCCGCGGTGCCGGGCTCACGCTGCTGTAAGTCTTCCGGCGGCGCGTCGACGATGACGATCTCGTCGGCGGAGTGGATGAACGCTTCGGGAACCGTCTGCGCGGGGCGCTTGCCCGTAATTTTCTCGACGGTATCCTGCTGCTCGGCAATGTGCTGCAAGTTCACAGCGGTCACCACCGTGATTCCGTTGTCGAGAAGTTCTTCCACATCCTGCCAGCGCTTGGGGTGGCGGCTTCCCGGCGGATTATCGTGCGCCAGCTCGTCCACCAGGCATACGTGCGGGCTCCGCTTGAGAATGGAAACAACGTCGATCACCTCGTCGTCTTTTTCATTGAAGCGGAGCTTCAAGCCCGGAATCACTTCCATCGATTCAATCAAGCGCTCTACGTCGGGCCCCAGTTTGGACTGGATGAAGCCGATCACCACGTCCTGGCCGCGCTGCTTTCGCCTGCGACCTTCGTCGAGCATGCGGAACGATTTGCCCACGCGCGACGCATAACCGAGAAAGATTTTGAGACGGCCGCGACGCGACTGCCGCTCCTCCGCCTCGACGCGCCGGAGCAGTTCCTCGGGAGTGGGGCGTGGATTCGCCATG
>JBGPKX010000053.1:0-21250 GCA_041486185.1 Bryobacteraceae bacterium
ACTCACTATCAGCCTTTTCTTCGTCGTGTTGCTCGGGATCGCCTGGACCTTCAGCGACGGCGCTCGATCGAGTGCCGCGCAAAATGGTCCCGCGTCGGGCGGCGTCAGTGGTCAGGGAAAAATGAAGTTCCGCGTCCTGTATACGGCAACTCATCTGCCCGCCGAAGCTCAGAAGGTACTGACCGGCGCGCATGGCGGCTTCGCCGTGGATGTCCGGCCCGGAAAGGGTGAGACCTATTTCTCGCTCAAGGGCGCCGGCATCATTCAGATCAGCAGCGACCTGAAGAGTACCCGCCTTCTGGATACTGCGGCGGAGATGAAAGACACCAATTTGCACAACACCACGATCTGGTTTGGGCCGGACGCAACCCCTTACCTCTCGTTTCCTGGCAATCAGGCAGCTGCAGTCTTCACCACCACGCTCGACGGAAAGCTCGTCAACACGCTGCATACCCCCGAGGCCGGAATCGATCTGGGCGATCCCGCCGCCAACGATTACTTCGCTGGAAGAGGAAATTTCGTCCCAACGGATGTTGAGCAGTTGGACGGGTTGCTGTACATCACGACGGGCTACTCGAACCTCGACTTCGTGCTGACCGCCCGCCTCAGCTTTCATCCTCTGAATGCCGTCTGGCACGATCTGGCGTTCGGCGGCAGGGGAACCGGACCCGGCCAGTTTGGCACCGGGCACGGGATTACGATTCCTCCGGGAACCAGGCGCATCGAGGTCGCGGACCGGCCGAATGCCGAGATCGATCGTTTTACCCGCTACGGCCGCTATCTCTCCACCTTGAAAATGCCCCTGGGTTCCCTGCCATGCGATATCTACTACCTCGGAAATTACGCCGTAGTGGGATCGCTGGACGGTCCCGACCCCAGCAAGGGCGCTCCCATCTACATTCTCGAAAACGACCGATTGATCTCGACCATCATGCCGAAAGAGGATCTGGGCCTCGAGAACTTCAAGCACATACACAATGCCGTGCTTCGCCAGTACGGCAACAAGCTCTACCTGATCGCGCAGGCCTGGAATCCCGGCGACTTCGCCATCCTCGAGCAGGTCACCGACTGAGCGTCGGCGCCATGCTGCGCATGGCAGACGCGGCTACGTTTAACAGCTCATGTCGCCGCGTCCCCGCGTCGCCCCCTCGCCCCATCCGCGATGCGCCAGCATCGCCGCGACACGCTGCCGCGTGTCGCGTTATACTGACGTGCCATGCTGCCTGACTATATCGCCAAGGCGTCCCCCAATCCTCCCCAAAACCGCGGTCCCTGGTACGCAAATACCGCACCCAGCTATGCCGGCGTCTTCCTTTGGATTGCCTTCTACATCTCCATGGCGGAGAACACCATCAGTCATGGGTCACTCGGCCTTTGCATTGTCGCGCTCGCTGTCGCCGGTCTGCTGAGCTATGGCCTGTTCTACTACGTGCCGGCGATGCTCGGTATGAAGACGGGTTACCCGCTCTACGTCGTAGGCAGCTCGACCTTCGGCACGCTCGGCGGCTACGCCATGCCCGGCCTTCTCATGGGACTCTTGCAGATTGGTTGGTTCGCGGTCGGCACATTTTTTGCGACCAAATTCATCCTTAGCGGCGTCCACTCCGCCGCACAGCCCGGCAGCGTGCCGTTCATCGTCATCGGCGTGATCTGGGGATATGCCATGGCGTACATCGGTGTAATGGGCATCCAGTATGTGGCCAAGCTGTCGCTCTACCTGAACCTGATTCCGTTTCTCATGATCCTGCTGGTCTTCGCCAAAACCGCGCCCGGCATTCCGAATTACACGCCCGCCGAACCGAACCCCTATTTCGCCTTCACCTTGCTGCTGCAAATCGTCATCGGCTTTTTTGCCACCGCCGGTGCGGCCGGCGCCGACTTCGGCATGAACAATCGCAACGAAAAAGACGTCCGCTGGGGAGGCTTTTTCGGCATCGCGGTAGCGATTTTGTACGCCGGCGGTCTGCCCATCCTGTCCGTCGCCGGTGCGCGCATGCTCTACCCCAACGTGCAAGGCTACAGCTACGACGCCGTGATCTCCTCCATTGGCGGAGTGCTCGCCACCGCGATGTTTTTCCTGTTCACCATCGCCTCCATCGGCCCAGCCTGCTTCTGCGCCTTCATCGCGGGCAACAGCTTCTCCACCATGATTCCCGGCGTCAAGCGCATATCGTCGACCATGGCCGGCGTCACTATCGCCATCGTTCTGGCGGTGACCGGCGTGGCCGCGAACCTGATCGGTTTCTTCACCATCGTGGGCGCCTCGTTCGGTCCCATCTGCGGCGCCATGGCCGCGGATTATCTGCTCAGCGGTAAACGATGGGCCGGCCCGCGCGAGGGTATCAACTGGGCGGGATACATCTCGTGGGCAATTGGATTCATCATCGGTATTCTTCCCAACCTGCCCGTTTCCGCTGAGATCAAGGCCTACTCGCAGCCCGCCGTTCTCTACGGCTTCTTCGCCGGTTTCATCGTGTATGCGGTCCTGGCCAAAGCCGGGCTCGAGCCGCGCACCGTCCCGTTGGAAGAAGCCGGCGTTCGCCAGCCGGCCGGCGGTGGGAATCGAAGCAAGCGCGGAAGCGCGACGGCATGAGTTCGATAGCTTGTTGTTAGCCGTTCGTTGAACGTGGTTTGATGTATACTACGCCGTCACCCAAATGAAACGTCCGACGAAAATACCTTTCACTGACGCCCCGCCAAGGAGCCTCCGATGACTCGCCGCGGTTTCGTCACAGGTGCCGGCGCGGCGGCGACGCAAGGCCACGGCCACGGGAGCGAACATAAGCACGATCACAGCCATCAGGCGGTTCCTTCCGATCTCACGCTGCGCGTCAAGGCGCTCGAATCGCTGCTGGTCGAAAAAGGGCTGGTGGATCGCGCCGCGCTCGATGCGCTGGTGGACACGTACGAGCACAAGGTCGGCCCGCGTAATGGCGCGCGCGTGGTAGCGCGGGCCTGGACCGATCCCGCCTACAAGCAGCGCCTGCTCTCTGATTCCACTGCGGCAATCGCTGAACTTGGCTATGGCGGCCAACAGGGCGAGTACATGGTGGTCGTCGAGAACACGTCCAAGGTGCACAACCTGGTGGTCTGCACGCTCTGCTCCTGCTATCCCTGGCCGGTGCTCGGTTTGCCGCCGGTATGGTACAAGTCGGCGCCCTATCGCTCGCGCTCGGTTATCGACCCGCGCGGCGTGCTGCGCGAGTTCGGGCTCGAGCTGCCGGAAGATGTCGAGGTGCGCGTTTGGGATAGCACCGCCGAGATCCGCTACCTTGTGCTGCCCGAGCGGTCCGCCGCGACCGAGAAACTGAGCGAGGATCAGCTTGCCGCGCTCGTTACGCGCGATGCCATGATCGGCGTTGCCAAAGTCACGTTGCCACAGGCCGGAGCCCAGGCGTGAACGGCGTCCACGACATGGGCGGCATGCATGGCATGGGCCCGATTCAATACGAGAAGAACGAATCGGTATTCCATGCGCGCTGGGAAGCACGCGTGTTTGCGCTGATGCGCGCCATGGGAGCCTGGGGCAAGTGGAATATTGACGCCTCGCGTCACTCGAGAGAGGTCATCCCCGCGGCCGAATATCTGCGGATGAGCTATTACGAAAAGTGGTTCACGGGACTCGTCGATCTGGTCGCCAAAAGCGGCCTCGTGACACCCGCGGAGCTCGAAAGCGGGAAGCGGGCGAAGGATTCGCCCAAAGCCACCCCGCCGCTGACGGCCGCCATGGTTACGCCGCTGGCCAAAAAGTGGAATGCGGACGTGACCCGCGATGTACCTGTAGCCCCGAGCTTCAAAGTGGGCCAGCGCGTGCGCGCCCGCAACATCAATCCGACGGGTCACACGCGGCTGCCGCGTTATGCGCGCGGTAAGCTCGGCACGATTGATCGCGACCATGGCATCTACGTTTTCCCCGACACCAACGCGCAATTTCTCGGCGAGAAGCCGCAGCATGTCTACTCGGTCCGATTCGCCGCGCGAGAGTTGTGGGGCGAGCAGGCCGCGCCGCGCGACTCTGTTTACATCGATCTATGGGACGACTACCTTGAGCCAGCCTGATTCCACTCCCGATCGCCTCAAGGCGCTGCCGCCCTTGCCGCGCGACGCCGACGGCCCGGTGTTCGCCGAGCCCTGGCAAGCGCAAGCCTTCGCCCTCGCCGTCAAGCTCTCCGAGCAAGGCCATTTCACCTGGAAGGAATGGGCCGCTGCTCTCGCCGCCGAGCTCAAGGCCACAGCCGATCGCGGCGACCCCGACGACGGCTCGCATTACTACGACCATTGGCTGGCCGCTCTCGAGCGCCTCGTCACATCCAAAGGCTTGTCCGATCCCGCGGCCCTGCTTGCCCGCAAAGAAGCCTGGGCCGATGCCTACCGGCACACGCCCCACGGCAAGCCCGTCGAACTGGGGGCGGGCGCGGGTGGAACAGAGTAGTCGTGAAACCGCGCCCTTCGGTGAACCGAATTAATGCACCGTCAGGAACCCTTCGGCGTTTGTCGGGACGTTAGTCACTGTGTCGGCTTACCGAAGAGTTGATGGAGCAAGGTAACCTGGCCATCGAAACAAGGATTGTGGAGGTAGGTGACCGGAACATCGACCGATCCCAACCTACCGGACGGTCTTTCTGCATCAACCGGAAATACTGGCATCATCACATGAAAGACAGTGGCAATGATACCCGGTTCCTTCTTGCAGACGGTCGCATAGGATTGTGCTATGTCATCGATTCTTCGTCGCGTTTCGTCACGCACCCTTGCACTGTCGATCCCGGCCAGCAGCAACGAGCGAGGACCGATAATTCGTGACAATGAGATAGCGACGATGCCGCAGCTTTCGGGATAGCACTTTCCGGCAAGGTCCCTGCGGAGTTGCTCGCGAGCCCGTGCTATATTTCGCTCGATGGTTCTCTCGTGCAGTGGGCGTTTGCATTGAACGAATACCGGAATGCCAAGTACTTCGCAAAGCACATCCGGATTATCGCGAAGTGCCCGGAAAACACCCCTCTTGTGAAAGCGCGCGGCCATGGACAACTCAAATGCAGTGTTCCGACCGTGATTGATATTTGAGTCTTCCGCACGCGGTTGGGATGGACCTTGGAGCACGTCTCTAAACTTGCGGGCGAGTACTGTGCGGTCGTAACCTCTCAGGGCACGATATACCTCGACAAGCTCGATAGCTTCCGTCATCGAACAAAGGCTTTGCTCAATATCGATCTCGTCGACGTTTCCGCGTATCCGGGAGTCTTCGAGAAAACGGATAGTTTGGATATGACCGCCGAGGCGACCAGTCTCGGTTTCGAGGCCCAAGGTCCTGAGGAAGAGTTCCAACTCAAGCAGTCCGTCGAGAACCTGTTGGAAAGTCCACTTCATGGTTCGATATTCTCAGTGTAAGCTGTGGCACTGAGGGTACCCAATAATCTATGGGCCTTGCATCTTGTAGCCTGACAGCGCTCCTAGAATTAGTACCGAAAAGTGGCCAAGAATTTAGGGAAGGATGACCCGCCCAACTCCCGTTCCGAGAGGCGGGACGCTGCTATGCCGTCATTTGGGAAGCCCAGCAATTCGAATCACGCGACACTCCTCACTCCTCGCCCTTTCACCCCTCCCACCACCCGTGCTAGACTCCTATCTTTCCGGAGACACCATGCAAACATCCGCCACGCTACACGCAACCCGCACCCGCGTTTGGTCCATCGCCGGCCGGTTGCCCGCGCTCGGCGTTCTCCTGTTTGGGCTGGTTGTCCTTTACGCCGCCGGTTTCTCGAACTTCGCCCGTGCGCACAACGCGGCTCACGATACGCGTCACGCCAACGGGTTTCCCTGCCACTGAGTCCTCTGTGAATCAGTTCCGCAGACTGATGCTGGTGGCGCTCTCGTCGGGAGCGGTCGCTGGGCTCCTATTATTCGCGGTCCAACACTTCGCCGTCGTTCCCCTGATCGAGGCCGCCGAGACCTACGAGACAGCCGCGCACCAGTCCATGCCCCACGATGACGTAGGCTGGCAGCCGGCGGATGGCTGGCAGCGTACCTCGCTCACAGCCCTCGCCACCGTTCTGAGTGGCATCGGATTTGCGGCGATCCTGTTCGGCGCGCTGGCCCTCACCGGGCAGCCTGTCGACGCGCGGCGCGGCGCGCTGTGGGGATTGGCGGGTTTTGCGTGTTTCAGCTTGGCGCCCGCCCTCGGATTACCCCCGCAACCGCCCGGAGTGGCTGTCGCGGACTTGTCTGCGCGTCAGCTCTGGTGGGCCGGCACCGTCATCTCGACCGCGGCCGGATTATGGCTGCTCGCCGGTCAAGGGCGGCGTTGGGCACACCGAATCGGCGGAGCAGCCTGCCTGTTACTCCCGCACTTGATTGGCGCCCCAATCGCCGACGGCCAGAGCGCCGTCCCTGCCCAACTCATCCGCCAGTTCACGATCGCATCGCTCGCCACTACCGGCCTGTTCTGGCTTCTGCTCGGAACGGTTGGCGGATTTATCTACAGCCGCCATGAAGCCCAGAATTACCCGTAGTCATTTTTATGCTCGCGAGTGTCGCGCTCCCGCGACATGACTTAGGAGTTTGTTGAAAAAAGTGTTTTGGACACCGCTTGCTGGCGCGCTAGCTCAGCAACGGCTATCAATCCAACAATCGCATTCTGAGCCGCGACCGTAAGGAAGCGGTACCTTCGTGTTATTCAACGGGCTCTGCGTCATCCCCAAAATCGGGCGCGCCCTCTCAACGTGTTGACGCGTGTTCCTGCAGTTGGCTGATCAGGAGCCGAATCTCATCCGCGGAGATTCGGACTTCTCCGTTCAGGGCGAGAGCCAGGCGGCCCGCGCCGGCGTCCTTGAATTGCGCGGCCTGAATCGTCGCCACGTTCCGAACGGCCGGCGGGAGTGTGGCGCTGAAGTCTGCGCCCTTTTGGATCGCGGAAACGAGCGCTGCGCCGATCTTTTCACGCAACATCGCGCCGAATGAGCCCGAGCGGAGCAGTTCGCCGAGAGATCCATCCGCCTCTATATTTCCGATTTCCGGCGCCAGCCGCACGGTATTGCTTTCAACGGCCGGGGTGAGCTTCACTTGAATCGCGCCGTTTCCCCCGGCCAGCTTCTTGACGATCTGTTTGCCGAACGCCTTAGCGCACGCCCAACGTTCATAGTGCAATTGAACCGTCAGAAGGCTGGCCGGGTCGAGAGGAGCAAGCGTTGCGTGCTCAATGGCAATACGCTCGCCGCATGGCTCCGACCGGTCCAGCTGGGATCGCAGAAGACCGGTTATGTTTCGCTGGAGATCCGAAAGATCGGCATCCAGCTTCAGCTTGAAAGCCTCCTGGTCGCGACCTCGGGAGGCCCCGGAAATCACTCCGGACGCTGTAATCGTGATGGTCTGGTTATCGATGTTCCAGGAGGTGCTCACGGCCGGAATCCTGAGCGTGAGTTCCTGTGCCATCGCGGGTGCCTCAATGGCGATTATGATCGCCAGGGAGAGACGTGATTTCTGAGTGAGCCGATATCGCAACTGAGCTGTCCTGAAAACTGTCGCCCGCGCCTACCGCCCTGCGTAATACCCGTTTCTCGCCTGCACCACCAGCCCTTTCTGTTTCACCGTCAGGCTGACTTTGCGAAATCCGGGGCCAGCGTCCGCCCGGTCCGGCGTATAGCCCAGGTTGTACTGATTGCGCAGCTCTTCTTGAATGCGATCGTAGATTTGCTCGATCGGCTGCTTTTTGGAAACTTCAAAGAAGCCGCCGCCCGTTTGCTTCGAGATCTGCTCCAGGACCTTCTTTCCATCCGGCCGCTGTTGTTGCGGGTATCTCCCTCCGCCGTAGCCGCCCCTCCGGCGGCCCATGCCAGGACCGCCTCCAAAATTCCGTCCGTATGCTTCAGAATCGGAGAAAAGGATGGAATAGACCAGCGTATCGGCACGCTGCGCTGAGGCGACGGCTTCCGCCAGACTTACTTTGCTGCCGTTGTCCACCCCATCGGAGAGCACGATGAGCGCTTTGCGGCCGTGCTGCTTCTTCATCAGATCGTCCGACGCCAGCAGGACCGCATCATAGAGCGCAGTGCCTCCGCCGTGTCGCCCGCCCGCGCCCGACGGATATCGCCCGCCCGACGGATACCCCCCGCCGGATGCACCGCCTGCGCCCCGCGCGCGCAGTTGCGGCGTCTCCAATTGCGCCAAAGCCGACTCCAGCGTTTTACGAGACGACGTAAGGTCTTGCAGCAGTTCCACCTCTCGATCGAAATGGATGACGAACGCCATATCCTTGTCTTCGCGCAGCACCTGATCGAGAAAGCGGTAGCTGGCGCTGCGCTCCTGGCCGAGAACACGGCGCTGGCTCAGGCTGGTGTCCACCAGCAGGCCCAGCGTCAAGGGAAGATCCGTTTCCCGCGAGAAATAGCGCACGGTTTGCGGACGGCCGTCTTCCTCCAATGCGAAGTCATCCTTATTTAGGTCCCGGATGATCTGCCCCTGCTTGTTCCGTACGGTAGCAAGCACACTGACTACCTTGACATCCGTGGAGAAGGTCGTGTCATTCTGGCCGCGCAACGGCAGTCCCGCCGGGAGCAGCGAAACCGCCGCGAGAAGCAGGCCGCGCCTGGAGATCGCGCCGGCAGCTCTAGCGGCCAGTGAGGTGCCGCATATCCAAGCTTCGTCCCGCATGCCCATCGCGACTATCTAAGTAATGATGCTCCGTTCAGCCCCTGCGTTACACCCTTCGTTCGGCTAGTGTTCGCCGAAATTGTAACCGACCCAAATCGTGCCCTCTGGCACTACGTTGCTGCCGAACTGCTGAGTGAGGCCGGGGACGTAGTGCAGATCGAACTGCGGCCGGATGAATAGATGCTCCGTCAGGAAGAACTGGACGCCGACCCCCGCGTGCACCTGAAAATGGTTCGAGTTCCCCACAGGTTGGGATACGTTCGAGCACACGGCTGTCCCTACGCAAGAATTCTGTGCAAAGGAAAAGCCGGTTTTGGCGCCGCCAATTCCACCCTGCAACTGCAGCGCGAGACGCTTCTCATTTACCGGCGCGTAAATACCGTTGAAGTCGTAGAATGTCTGCCGGTATTGCAACGGGCCGTAGTCGCTCTTAGCGGGTTGCAGGTTGACCTCGGCTCCAACACCGAAATGCTTCTGGAGCATCACGTCTCCTCCTAAGCCCAGGAAGAATCCACCCAGACCGGGCGTCTTTTGGCAAAACGAATCGCCCGATGAAAGCAAGCAGGTGCCAAAAGCGTTACTGGACGAAGCATTGTCGATGCCGGCGCCATTGGAGCCAACTTGGGCGGTTCCGAAACCGACATTGACATCGAATGAGCTTTGCGCGCTGGCAGGTGAGATAAGGAAAAACGGCAGAAAAAGCAAGGTAACGTAACAGCAAGTTTGTCTCATTTCAGAAGTCTCCTCTAATTAGTAGCGTACGTTCAGACAGTGGTCCTTTAGGCGACATACGTCAACCTAGGCATGATTACTTACAAACCTCGTTTACTTCGACGCACAGCATGCTGCGATACCTGTTGCGACGCAAATACCGCAAGGCGGGTTTCAAATTAGAGTGAAGGAAACCATTTCGGTAATTCAGGCCAGTTATTGAACCGCACGCGTCAGCATGCCGTGTCCGAAACACTTTTCAACACGCACTCAGCGCAGCGTTGCTGAAAAAATCCCCGTAACTTCACCGAGAAGTTCAGGGAAAGTGAAAGGTTTTCGAATTACCTTGCAGTCGCTGAATGGTCCTTCCCGCACCAGGATGTCAATACCGGGATTTGTGCAGCATCCCGTCATAAAAATCACAGGCAAGCGAGGGGCTACCTGAGAGACGCGGCATGCCAGCTCCAGGCCGCTGATACGCGGCATATTGATATCCGTCAGCAGTAAATCAATCGAGTGGTTTCGATTCGCAAACAGAGCCAGGGCTTGCTCTGCGCTGCAGGCAATCAGCACGGCGTAGCCCGCGGGCTCCAGTATTAATTTGACTAGATTGAGTATGCCTGGTTCGTCATCGACCACGAGTATCGTTGGGATTGATCCGATCATAGGTGGCATTCTGGTAGGATGCTCTGTTTCGTTCCGCGGTTACCGGTATTGACCATGGGATTTTTCGTAGCACCCCCGGGCAGGCTGATCGATGGTGTCGGCCAATTGTTTAGGGACTTGCACAGCCGGCACTCAGAACGTAAGCGCAATCCCTATGACAAGCTCGTCTCTCCGGGTACGGGTGGAATCGGAAGCGAAGGTAGCTCCCATCCAGCGCGCATATCGCAGCTCCGGGCTGAGCTTGATGTTGAAATCGTCCACGAACCGCAGCCCCACACCGATAACCGCTCCGGACAGATTTCGTGCCGATGGCACAGCGGGTGTGTTGTTGGAAGCGGTCGCGCCGTCGGGATAAGTCGTTTGATTGCTCGTTTGGATATGCGAAACGTTCCGCACGGCGCCGCCGCCCGCAAAATATAGTTTGGAGAGGAAGCCGCTCTCACGCAGGCCCCGGTAACGTAGCATCACCGGCGCGTCCCAGAACGTGGCTCTGGTCTGCTCGGTTATGCCTGTGGTGTCGCTGCCATCGGTGACGGTGGCAGTCTTGGTGTAGTTCAAGCGGTGATAGAGGAATTCACCGCTCAGGGTGAGTTTGCTGGTTAGTCTGAATTCCAGGCTGGGCCCGAACGCGATCTGCAAGTAGTTGTTGCTCGTGCTTATGTCCCAACTCTGCGTTGTGTTTGCCGGAGCGAGGCTGACGGTCTTGTTATTGAGCACGTTGAAGGGAAGACCGTTGAGCCTGCCGCCGAAGGACAGCAGCCTCCAACTCGATGGCGAAGTTTCGGGCAAAGGAGTCGAAGAAGATTCCTGTCCGTAAATTGCTGGGAGGACGGCAAGATATGCGCCGCAGGCGGCGGCCGCAGCGCTACACCTGAATAGCCACACACATAGAATTCCGTATTTTCCGTTTTGTTCCATTTTACGAATTGTCTCGACGAGCTAGAAAGTTCCCGGTTCTTGATTCAAAGAATGCCGACCCGCCGTTGCGGCGCCACCGGGTACCACAGGCTTTACAAATCTTTACGTAGTGCAGGTTAACCAAGCGTGCCTCAAGACACGTCTGCAACGCTGCACCCAAGTGGAATCCGTGCGCTGGAGCCGGCTCCAACCGGCTTCCTCGCTGGTTCCGGCGGCCGTGGAAGTCTATGATTCGGCCCACCGACCGCCGCAATCGCCTGGGACGGGCATATGGGTGCAATGCGACCGGTCCGGGAAAAATCGCAACGGCCAGGAACTTTTTGCGTCTGAAATGCAATACAGTGTGATGTCTTGATGCCGCAAAGCGACGAGGAACTCTATCGGCAAATGAGGAAGGGCAACCAGAGTGCGTTTGCGGAGCTTTACGAGCGACGTGAGCCGGCCCTGTTTCGGTATGCGCTGCACCTGTCGGGTAGCCGTGTCGTAGCCGAAGAAGTGGCGCACGAAGCGTTTGTGCAGCTGATCGGATCCAAGATGCGCTTTGACGAGCGGCGCGGCTCGTTGGAAGGCTACCTGTACGGCGTGGCGCGGAATCTCGTCCGTGTCATGCGGAGGAAGATGGCCTTCGAGCAGGGCGCGGACCAGGTTGCGACGGACGATGTGCTCGGTGATCTCATAAAGGATGAGCGAACGGCAGCGCTGTACGCTGCCATCCGTGAACTGCCGGATTCATATCGGGATGCCGTTGTGCTCTGCGACCTGGAAGAGAAAAGTTACGAAGAGGCGGCCCGGCTCATGAAATGTCCGTTGGGAACGGTTCGTTCCCGCGTGCATCGCGCCCGGATGCTGCTATCCGCGAGGCTGAAAGCCTTGTCGGTGTCTGCCGGAGTAACAGCGAGGTGATGTCGTGAGCTGTCGAAAGCGGATGATCGAACTTGTAGAGAGCGCCCGGACTGGTTTGCCGCCCGGCGCGGAGCTTCAGGGCCACCTCAGAGAGTGTACGCGATGCAAGGAGCGCTGGGACGAGGAACAAAGCTTAAATACACAGTTTCAATTCATGCGGTATGCCGCGGCGGCCCGGCCGAAATCGGAAACCCGGCGGCACGAAATCATGCGGGAGTTCGCCCTGGAGCATCAGCGTGCCCCACGCCTTTCGCTTCGATGGGCATTCAGCATTGCAGCGATATTGCTGCTGGCCGTGGCTCTGGGGCAGGTCTGGCGAAATAGCCACCGGCCAACCGGGAGCGCAAATACCCAAGCGCTCAGCGTGGCGCAAAACTCAGGAGCCTCATCGCCGGAGAACTCGGCGGTCCCGGCACAGCAGGCGATCCTCGCGCAAAATGAGTTCTCGGAGGCTGCCGATTTTGAGAAACTGCCGGAGGACAGCGACTTCGTAGCCGTTCCTTTCGCGCCGCCCCTGGCGACGGGTGAGTTCGTAAGAGTCGTACGTACCGAGCTGCGTCCAATTGCGCTCGCGCGCATGGGCTTTTATGTCAGCGCGGCCGCCGCCAGTGAGATAACAGCCGACGTGGTGTTTGGTGAGGATGGGTTTCCTCGCGCCGTGCGCGTGCTAGAAGAAATGGAGTTCTGAAACCCGCAAAAGAGAGGCGTCATTATGAATAGATCAACGAAGTTCTGTGCATTGTCGATGCTCGCAATAGCGCTGTCCGCCCAAGGGCCGCCCCCCGAAGGCGGGCCACACAGAGGTTTCGGCCCCAGGTTCGACATCATGTCGGCCGGCCCCGGGTCTCGAAACCCCGTCACCGGGGCGCCGTACTCGGGAGTTGAAATGACACAGAGTCAGCAGACTCTCGCCGACGGAAACCAAATTGCACGTCAGGAACAATCGAAAGTGTATCGCGACGGTCAGGGTCGTGTGCGCATCGAGCACACACTGAGCAAAGCGGGGCAGACATCAGAAACCGTAGTCACGATTTTCGACCCCGTTGCGGGCTACTCGTACATGCTCAACCCCGCGACTACGACCGCCGTCAAAACACCGCTGCCCAAGCTCAAGTCTGCACAGGATCACTCCGGGCCGCCCCCACACCCAAGGGGCCCGAGAATCGATGGGGCCCAGGTGCAGACCGAGAATCTCGGCACGCAGACCGTCGGTGGTGTAGCTGCGACCGGGACGCGAACCACCGAGACGATCCCGGCCGGAGCCATTGGGAATCAACAGGCTCTTCAAATCGTCCGCGAAACTTGGGTCTCTACGGACCTCAAAGTTCCGGTGCTGATTAAGAGCTCTGATCCACGCTTCGGCAGCATGACCATGCAACTGACGAACATTGCCCAGGCCGAGCCGGACCCATCACTGTTCCAAATCCCCTCCGGCTATACGGTCAAAGCAAGGACGGACGGACCGGGTAGACACAGGCCATAGCTCGGGGCATGACGAGCGAAATCAGCGATCGGAATGGCCCAAGTCCCGGCTTGGCGCCATCCGATCGTGGATGAGTTGCTTGAGTTCCTTCATTTCCGGGAATCGACCCTCAGTCGAGCGCGACCACACGGTGTCCTGGTCGACGCGCACTTCGAACACGCCGCCAGTACCCGGCAGAAGCGCCAGTTCGCCGATCTCATCCTGAAAAGTGGTTAGCAGCTCTTGTGCCGTCCAGGCGGCCCGAAGTAGCCAGCGGCATTGGGTGCAGTACTCTATTTCGACTCGTGGATTTTTAGTGGGCACTGTAGTGCAGTTTAGCTGCTTCCATTGCCGGTGGCCTCAGGGCAATCTCTGTAGGATAATCTCCCAATATGTGCCGCAGCATCAAAGTACTTCGCCGTCCCGCCGAGCCGGTCACGTCTGACGACATTTCCGCCGCCGCCCTCCAGTTCGTCCGCAAGATCAGCGGCTACCACAAGCCATCGAAGTTGAACCAGGCCGCATTCGATGCCGCCGTCCACGAAATCGCCGGCGCCACCGAGCGTCTTCTGCAAAATCTCTCGAACTCTCAACCCGCTGGACGCTCGTCCGATCATTCGGCGGGGGCTTGAGCTTTGATCCGCGCCGCAGCAAACCCACCCTGCCCCGCCCCCGGTCGCCAACCGCATCGCCGGGATAGAGGCGCACCGGTTGGATGTATAATCGGCAGTGGCCTGAACAGCCAAAAAATTAATCCGGAATGAAAATCCTACTTCACAATCCAGACAATGGCGTGACCGGTAACTTCATGCCGCATCTATGGATGTTCCTGCTTCAGGCGCGCACCCCTCCTGGCCACGAGGTCCTGCTCCTGGACGGCAACGCCAAGCCGATGAGTGATGCCGAGCTCGTGAGGTTCGTCAAAGACCAGAAGATTGACCTGGTCGGCATCGGAGCGATGACGCGAATGATTGCCAGGGCGTACCGCGCGGCAGACGCCCTTCGCGCGGCGGGGGTCAAGGTAGTGATGGGCGGGCCGCACGTCACGGAGTTGCCGGACGAAGCTCTGGGGCGGAGCGGCGGGCCTCGCCATGCCGACGCTGTGGCTCTCGGTGAAGCCGATGACACGTGGCCGAAGATCGTCGAAGACGCGGCGCGTGGCCAATTGAGAGACGTGTATGTGCCGGTGGACGCGTTCGGCCAGGAGCACAAACCCGACCTCGGCGAGTACCCGCAGATTCCGTGGGAGTCGCTCGACATCGAGCAATTCAACAGAATTCCGCCGGTCTTTCGGCCCATCATGAGGCACTTTGGAGTGCAATGGGAAAAATTCCATCTCATCCCTATCGAATCCGGCCGCGGCTGCCCCTACGGATGCGAGTTCTGCACCGTCACCGGTTTCTTCGGGGACTCCATCCGTTTTCGAACCAACCAGAGCGTGGTGGACGAGATGTTGCGTCTGAAGGCGTGCGCTCGCCGGAACCGCGGAAAAGTGGCTGTCTTCTTCGTTGACGACAACTTCGCCATTAATGTGAAGCGGACGAAATCGCTGCTCCGGGACATCATCGCGGCCGGCGCGCAGCTTGCATGGGTCGCCCAGATCAGTGCCAACTTACTTCGGGACGAAGAACTGGTCGACCTCATCGCCGAGTCCGGGGGTAAGTGGATCTTCATCGGTATGGAGTCGCTGGACGCCGCTAATCTGGCAAACGTCAACAAGAGTTTCAATAAGCCGGCCGAATTCGGTCCCGTGCTCGCGCGCCTGGCACGGCGGAATATCTACGCCATTACCTCCTTCATCTTCGGCCTCGACAACGATACGCCCGGCGTGGCCGAACGCACTCTAAGCCAGATTCGCGAGTGGCCCCCCGGTTTGCCGGTCTTCGGCCAGATCACGCCCTTTCCTGCTACGCCGCTTTATGACCGGCTCGCCAAGGAGGGGAGACTCACGCGTCCCACGCATTGGCTTGATTTTGCGCCATTCAAGATGGCACACACCCCGCTGAAGATGACTATTCCCGAGGTGCATACGGAAGTTCAATACGCATGGACCAATTCCTACAGTCCCGCCGCCACGAAGAGAGCCCTCGAAAAGATCGCGGATGCGCCGATGCCTTACAAGATCAGCCACCTGGTGGCGCGCCTGTGTTTTCGCGGCATCTACTTCCCGCAAAAGGGAACGTTCGCGTGGGTGAAGGTGCTTCTGGAAAACCGGCATACGATCTTCCAGGCTATTCACGGATCATTCACACGGTGGCGCGGATCAGCCGCACCGGGAGTTCGTTTGGACTTTGATGCGGGTATGGGTCGCGAACCGAACCAGGTGGTGTTGGAGAGCGTTGTCGCGGGTCCGGCCATAGCACCTACAGCGCCGCTCAATTGAAGACCATCCACCGGCCTTCAGGATCTCCCTGCCGCTCGCCGCATCGTTCGGCGCGGGCTTGAGCTGTCATCCGCGCTGCCGCAAACCCTCGCTGCCCTGGCCCGCCGCCTGCGTCTCCACGCCCGAATCGATCCATCGCAGCAGTTCCGCGCTCAGCGTGTTCAAGCTGTTCGTGATGCGATCCGTCTCCACATTCACCAGCGCATACCGCTCGGTCAGCAAATCGCCGGAATGGACCAGAGCGTTATGATCTTCCCGTAGGTTGGGCAGTGCCTCGGCGCTAACCGGCGATCCGCGCAAAGCTGCCGCAAAATAATACAGCGTCAGCTCGACGTCATTGGCAAAAGGTCGAAACGCCTGGCGCGCCGGAACAGGACGGCTGCTCGACAACCCCGCCTCCAGCGCCATCATGGCGTGAACCAGCCGGTGCGAGCTGGCTAGGCTAGAACGCCGCCGAGTAAATCAGGCTCGCCGCGGAAGTGCCCGGCTCCGCGCTCAATCGATCGATGGAAGCCTCCAGATTGGAACGCGCCAGCCGGGCTGCCACACGCGCGCGGTCGAATTCCTCCGACAAGTGCGTTTCCGCCCGGTGGCTCCGTGGATGGCGCTGCGCAACACTCTGTGTGTGGCGCTGCCGCTTGCCGTGGGGATTGCGAAGGGAGCGGTTTCGAGCGGGCTGGTGGCGGGAACGGACGCGCTCAACGTTTCCTTTTCGGACAGCCAGGAGCCGTACGCGCAACGCGGACGACGAATGCTGGCGGCGAGTGGGCTCGTCGGACTGGCGGTGTTTGCGGGCGCGCTCACCGGCGGAAACTCTGTCAGCGCTGTCGCGGCGGCTGCCGCCCAGGCACACGGGCGAGCGTTGCCGCGTTGAGGAGAAGAAATACGAGGTCCGCTCGACATTTCCTCCGATGCCATACTCGATTAGGATAGTTGAGTTCGGGCTCACTAACCTTGAATTCAACAGGCGCACCCGAGCCGCGACCGTAAGGAAGCGGTGGCTTCGCGTTTTGCTCCTCGATCAGCGGAATAGCTTCTCGAAAAGAGAATGGGGCGTGTCATTCACGCTATCATGGCCTATTCCCATGACACGCCTGCTTGCCTGGCTGTTACTGCCTGTCGCAGCATTCGCGGCTGAAACCTGGTCACTCGAGAAGCTCTTCACGCGGCCGTTTGCGTGGGGCACGTCGCCATCCGAGGTCACGTGGTCGAAACAGGGTCACACACTCCTGTTTTTGTGGAACGCGGAAGGCAACCGGTTCAAGGATCTTTACGCCTATCGCCCGCAACAGCTAAAGCTGGTCCAGTTGACAAATCTGGAGCTGGTCCGCGATGAGTTGAACCTCACGGACGCCGAGAAGGACGCACGCCGCAAGCAATATCCGATGCCGCCGGAAGGCATCGCCGAATTCCACATGTCGCGAGATGGCGGCCACGTGGCATTTGCATATCAGGGCGATATCTATATTGCGGCGACCGACGGCAGCACCGCGCCGTTCCGTCTGACCAAGACGAAAGCCGCTGAATCGGCGCCGCAGCTTTCGCCCGACGCCGGCAAGATTGCTTACCAGCGCGATGGGCAGGTTTTTGTACAGGATTTGAAAGGCGGCCAGCTCTGGCAAGTGACCGACATCGAAGAGAAGAACCAGTCGCTCGGGGTCGCAGCATGGTCGCCGGACGGCACGCATTTCTTCTACACGGTGAAAATAGGCTCACTACGGCAACTCGTTCTCCCGAACTATTCGGGACGCGTCGTGACAGCGCGCAATTTCGATCGCTCGCTCGCGGGCGATGATGCGCCGGAGAGCAAGATCTACGTCGTTTCGGCCGAGGGAGCCAAGCCGGTTGAACTGCAGCCTGGCCCGTGGGGCACAAAGACGTATGCCGACCCGCCGCGTTGGTCTCCGGACTCGAAATCCCTGCTGCGGCGTGTGGTTCATCCCGACCTGAAGAAGCAGCAACTGCTGGTGTTGGACGCCTCGACGGGCAAAGCGCGCGTCGTGTTCGAACAGGCCGACGCGGCATGGGCCAACGCCATCTCGTTCGGCTGGTCCCCGGACTCGCGCTCCGTCTTCTACACCAGCGACCAGGATGGCTGGGAGCATCTGTACACAGTGGTGGTCCAAGGCGGCAAGACGCTTCAAGTGACGCGGGGCGCGTGGGAGATCCACAAAGATGTGCTCCTGGGGCGTGATCCACAGTGGGTGCGCGACTATCTTTATTACTCCTCCACCGAGGCCGGCACCGGGGAACGGCAGTTCTATCGCGTCCATCCCGATGGCTCGGAGAAACAGCGCGTCTCGAAACGCGAAGGTCTCAACTTCGGCGTGGTTTCCGAGGATGGCGAGTACATCGCCACGCTCGAAGCCGACCTCCAAAGCCCGCTTGACCTTTACGTGAACGGACGGCGCGTCACTACGTCGCCGCGTACCGAGTTCGCGCGCTATCGCTGGCCTGAAACACGCTTCGTCGGTTTTCCCTCGCGCCGGGACCACAAGAACGTCGCCGCGAAAATCTTGTTGCCGCCGGGTTATCGTCCGGAAGATCGAAACCGAAAGCCGTGGCCGGCCGTTTTCTTTATTCACGGCTCCGGTTACGCGACCAGCGTCCTCAAACAATGGGGCAGTTACCAGGACCTGCGCTATGTGTTCAACTGCTATCTGGCGAACAAAGGCTATGTCGTGCTCGATCTTGATTACCGCGGTAGCTCGGGCTATGGCCGTGAATGGCGCACGGACGTCTATCTGCGCATGGGCGGTCCGGACCTTGAAGACGTGCTCGGCGGCGTGGATTATCTGCGTTCGCTCGGCAATATCGATATGCGCCGCATCGGCATCTGGGGCGTCAGTTACGGCGGGTTTATGACCAACATGGCGATGTTCCTCTCGCCGGACACCTTTCGCGCCGGCGCCGGTTGGGCGGCGGTGAACGACTGGGAAAACTACAACGCCTTTTATACCGAGCAGCGGCTCATGAAGCCGCAGCAGAATCCCGAAGCCTACCGCCGCAGCTCGCCCATTTATTTTTCGGGCCTGCTGAAGAATCCGCTTCTGGTGGTGCACGGCATCGTTGATAATAATGTGATGTTTCAGGACGCGGTCGAGCTGACCGAGAAACTGATTCAGGAAGGCAAAGATTTCTCGGAGATCTATTATCCGGAGGAGAGCCACGGCTTCGTGCGCGACGAAACGCTAATCGATTCGTTCCGGCGCACCGCGGAGTGGCTGGGCCGGCGCCTTCAATGAAGCTTCCCCGCGTCTATCCGATCCTAGACACGCAATCGCTCGCGGCCAAAGCCTGCGACCCGGAAATTGCGGCGCACGCATGGCTGGATGGAGGCGCGGGCATTCTGCAGTTTCGCCACAAGGCACAATGGCCACGCCAGGTGTTCGAGCAGGCCGAGCGCATTGCCGATGTTTGCCGCGAGCGTGGCGTCGTATTTGTCATCAATGACCGTGCCGACCTGGCGAAGCTGCTCGCGGCCGGGCTGCATGTCGGGCAGGACGATCTCGCGCCCGCTGATGCGCGGCGCCTGCTGGGGAGCCAAGCGTTCCTCGGCTACTCCACGCACAATCCGCAACAGCTCGATAACGCGGCTAGGGAGCCTGTGAGTTACGTCGCCATTGGTCCTGTTTTCGCGACGGCTTCCAAGGAGAATCCCGATCCTGTCGTGGGCCTCGACCAACTACGGCAATGCCGCGCTCGCTGCGGACGCCCTCTGGTGGCCATCGGCGGGATCACGCGCCAGAACGCCTCGGCCGTGTTCGCAGCGGGCGCCGATTCGGTCGCCATCATCGGTGACATGCTTCCCGAAAATTGCAGCAGCGCAAATTTGCGCCGCCGGATGGAGGAATGGCAACTCCTGGCACAGAAGTAGAAACCGGGCTGGTCAAAGGCCTCGGAGCGATGGACGCGACCACGCTGGTGGTCGGCTCCATGATCGGCTCGGGCATCTTCATCGTCGCAGCCGACATCGGGCGGCAGGTGAACTCGCCCGGACTGTTGCTGATGACGTGGATCGTCACGGCGGCCCTTACATTGATTGCCGCGCTTTCTTACGGAGAGCTGGCCGCCATGATGCCGCACGCCGGCGGACAGTACGTGTACCTGCGGGAATCATTCGGGCCGCTGGCTGGTTTCTTGTACGGCTGGACGCTTTTCCTGGTGATTCAGACGGGCACGATCGCTGCCGTGGCTGTGGCTTTCGCCAAATTCCTGGGAGTCTTCGTTCCGTGGATATCGGCCACCAACCATCTGGCGGGTTCCGGCAGAATCGGCGTGAACACCCAGCAGTTCGTCGCCATTCTGGTGGTCATTGCCCTCACGGCGATCAACGCGCGCGGCATCCGTACCGGTGCCATGGTGCAGAATATTTTTACGTTCGCCAAGACGGCGGCTCTTCTCGGGCTGGTGCTCCTGGGCTTCTGGGCCGGCCGCACGGCACAGGCCGCCGCGGCCAACTTCACGGATTTCTGGCGGAATGCGAGCTGGGATTTCCACACCATTCGCCTGGTGGGCGTGGCCATGGTGGGATCGCTGTTCTCGGCCGATGCCTGGAACAATGTCACCTTCACCGGCGCGGAGGTGCGCAATCCGCGACGAAACCTGCCGCTGGCGCTGGGCCTGGGCGTGGCCATCGTATCCGCGCTCTACATCGCCACGAATTACGTTTACTTGAATGTGCTGCCGCTCGGCGCCATTCAAACTGCTTCCGAGGACCGGGTGGCCACGGCGGCGGCCGCTGTGATCCTCGGACCCGCGGCCGTGCAACTGATGGCGGCGGCCATCATGATTTCGGCGTTCGGTTGCGCCAACGGCCTGATTCTCGCGGGAGCCCGCGTCTACTACGCCATGGCGCTTGACGGGTTGTTCTTCCGCAAGGTGGCCAATCTCAGCCCGCGCACGCACGCCCCCGTGTTTTCGCTCGCCATCCAGGGCATCTGGGCCACATTGCTGACGCTCAGCGGCAGCTACAGCGATCTGCTGGACTATGTTATCTTTGCTGTTCTACTTTTTTACATCCTGACGATAGCGGCCATCTTCAGGCTGCGTCGCACGCGTCCGGATGCCGAGCGGCCCTATCGTGCGCTGGGCTACCCCGTGCTTCCGGCGGTTTACATGGCGTCGGCAGGGTTGATCGAGATTCTTTTGTTGCTCTACAAGCCCAGCTACACCTGGCCGGGCCTGATCATCGTGCTGCTGGGCGTGCCGGTGTACTTCGTGTGGCGCAAGAAAGAGGTGAAGGCGTGAGTTTATTCGCGACAAAATCCGTTGAATACATCATGGCCGAGTCGGAGGCCGGCGAGCATAAGCTCAAACGCACGCTCGGACCCGGCAGCCTGGTTGCGCTCGGGATCGGCGCCATCATCGGTTCGGGTCTGTTTTCGCTCACCGGCGTAGCGGCCGCAATGCACGCGGGCCCCGCCATCGTGATCTCCATGATCGTGGCGGGGATCGGCTGCGCTTTCGCGGGCCTGTGCTATAGCGAATTCTCCTGCATGATCCCGGTGGCGGGCAGCGCCTACACTTACGCCTACACCACTTTGGGCGAATGGCTCGCC
>JBGPKX010000054.1:0-21205 GCA_041486185.1 Bryobacteraceae bacterium
AACGTGTGCAAGTACCGCAGCTACAACTGGGAGCCTCGGCCGGGCCTCCCCCTTGGGTCCTTCGACGGATATGCCGACTCGATCGAGAGCGCCATCTACCTGGTGAATCGCGAACCCGTGTCTGAAACCTTCGGTTGGATCGATTCGGAGATAAAGGTCATGATGGCCATGCAGCGGCCTGACGGCCACATTGAGGACTGGTACGGAGAAGGGAACTACAACCGTACCGTCATGCTCTGGGCGCTGATGAAGAGCCAGGGCGTCCGGCCGCGGCAGTGGTTGCCCGGCATGAAGGTGGGGGCCGTTCGGGACGGCCCGAATCTGTACCTGGCGCTGGACGTCCCGGACGGCGCCGTCATCCAGTTCGACTTCGCGCGGCACCGCCGGGTCCTGAACCTCGACAAGAACTATGTCCGGTTGAACGAATTCCCGGAGTGGTATGCGGTGGATGAAAACACGCTGTACCGTCTGGCCTCGGAAAAGACTGAACCGCGAGTCCTGCTTGGATCGGAACTGATTCTTGGTGTTCCCATCGGTTCAGGGGATTGGACCCTGGCGCCGGTCGGTCCACCGCCCTACGCGCGAAGTCGATAGCCTGGTAGTCCGCCTCGCAGAGAACCGGGATTGGGGATATCGACGGATCCGAGGCGCTCCGGCGATAGTCAGTGCGGCCCGGCCGGCTCGGCGGCATCGACGCCGTGCTGGAAACCCGATTGCGCCAGGCAAAAGCCGAAGCCATGGCGCCGATCGATTTGATCTCGTGCCTGGTCAGCGACGAGTTGAGCAGGCGTAGCGAACGGCTGTTGGAGCGGCGGCGCAAACAAGCTGCGTTCCGCGATCCGCACCGAACGCTGGACAACTTCGACTTCACCTTCAACCCGAAGATGAATCGCAGTCTGGCCTTCGACCTGGCCACCTGCGCCTTCATCGGCAAGCGGAAAGACGCCTAGAACATCAACGAGGATGCCTGAAAGGAGATCCAGCAATAGGATCACACGCAGTCGGCAGTGGAGAACCTGATCTTTAGTCTTCCGGGCAGCTCGACGAGTGCCGGACTGCGCATGGGAGGCGGGAAGGCGGTGACGCTTTCGGAAATAGATGCAAGACAACAATAAGCTAGCGACAACCTATTGACACGCGAATCAAAATAGTGATACGCTCCGGCGGAAATCGACCGGCACTCAAAAGGGCTTGAGAGCGAGCCAGCCAGACTAGGAGTCGAGAGATGATCTTCGCGTGCGTGCAACGAAAGATGAATTCCTTGCCTAAAACCGTTACCCTGCTTCGGGCGATCCTCTTCGCCGTTTTGGTAATCGTACTTGGGCGGCCGGCGCAAGCGGACGAACATGAATACAGAGGCACGCTGGGCATGTGGTACGAACCGGTCAACAACTATGGCGTGAATGACACCGATTCTTACCTCAAGTGGATGAACGAACACCCGGACTGGCACCACAATCCCGGGTTCCACATCCTCAAAGAGCAAGGCGGATCGATTTATTCCATCGAGCAGCCCGAGCGCTTTGCGAAAGTACTCCGAAGCTTGCGACGCGCCACCACGGATGTCATCGTCGTCGACAGCCTGGATTGCCACACGGATCCATGGTCCTATTCCATTCATTACCTCTCGGACGCTCTAGAAAACCAGCCTCCCGAAGAAAGACAGCTCAAATGGGTGTACTGGCTGGAATTCTGGAGCTCCGACCGCTACGGCTCGGGCTGGTATGGCCCCCGCTGGACCCGCTGGAAACCCATCGGCGCCCCATACCAAAGCTGGGCGAACGTCAAACAAACAATCGATTACATCTGGGAGAACTTTGCGCAGAAGCCGCATTACTATCGCTGGAATGGCAAGCCCATGCTGGTGATCGAAGCGGACATGATCGGCAAAGAAAAACCCGAATGGTTTGAACGGATCATGTCCGATCAGCGTTTTTACGTGCACTTCGTTTCTGACTGGATTCGTGATCTGGCGGAGTATCCGTCGAATTGGACCGACTGGGTATGGCCTTACTGGGTGGATATCGGTGGCAAGTTTAATCCCGAGTGGACGGCCGCCCTTATGGGGACCGCCGGCGAAGGAAGACATCAGCTCGAAGGACTGTTTGACAAGAAGACCGGAACGAGTCCGGTGGGAGGAAATTCCGATCCCCCGAAGTTCATCTTGATTCCCGCCTACAACGACTACGTAACGGGGCGGGATCCTAAGAAATCCGCTTGGTTCGAGCCTTTGTTCGATCCCAACGATGGCCACCTCAAGCATTTCCAATACGTGGATGAAATCGCTACCACGCTCGGACGTAAGAGGACTCCTCTGGATCTCGATACCGACGGCAAGAGTTACTCGCTTCAGCCGACCATCGACAAGCTGACCGGCCTCTTGGAACACGACCGCCAGAGTTTCGGACTGGCGCGGGTGTTCCACATTGGCCAAGATGAGTACTCTGCCGGCGCTGGGGATCTGCCCGTGATCTCAGTCGAGCTCTATCCCTATCGCGCCTACGAGGCGGCCAAGAGCTTCGATACCATCGTGTCCATGGCGGTGAGGAATACAGGCACGGCCGAAATCAGCGACATGAAGCCTGCATTCGGTTCCATCCAAAACGCAGGCGACATCGACAAGGTTTGGCTCATGCATCTCTCGGCCACGGACGGCACAAGGACCAGAGTGGGCGAGTTCGTGCCCGGACGTGACGGAATCCTGCGGTGGGTGGGGCAGTATCCGATCAAGTTTTTGGACCAGCTCCTGGTGACCGTCGATTTGACCCCCGGCGCTCGGAAAGGACGTACAATTCAGTTTGAACTGGTTGTCGAGCCGAACAGCGATGCCAGGGGGGTCGAGTTCGTCGAGGAGTATGGCAGCCGTCGATTCAGCCCAGTGCGAACTGTCCGGAACCAGTACATGCAGCGCGTGCGCTAGCAAATCCAGACATCCGCTTCCCCCAATTGAGATAAGAGTTCTTTTATGCAACGAATCCCGATCCTACGCCACGCATACGCACTGTTGGCGACTGCTGCCGTCCTGGTTTCTGCGTTCAGCACTGGAGGCGCGGCACGTGCGCAATCACATCGCACGCTGACCAAAACCGACATCGACCGCTGGATGACGGAGCTTTCCAACTGGGGGCGCTGGGGGAAAGCTGATCAGGCCGGTACCGTGAACCTGATTACGCCGGCTAAGCGCAAGGCGGCCGCGCAACTCGTAAGAGAGGGCTTTTCCGTCTCCCTGGCGCGTAACGCCGACAAAGTGAAGGCCGTTGACAACGATTCTCCGTGGGTGCACCTCATGACCGCAACCGGCGCCAAGCCGCTTGAGGAACAATTTGATCTCGACACCTACTCCGTTTCGTATCACGGCTACGGTCATACGCACCTGGATTCGCTTTGCCATATGTTCTTCAACGGCAAGATGTACAACGGCTTCTCCCAAATGGAGGTTACCGACACGGGCGCCAGGAAACTGGCGGTCACCAATTACAAGGCCGGCATCTTCACTCGCGGCATTCTCATCGACATTCCGCGGCTGAAAGGGGTGGCCTATCTGGAGCCGGATGTTGTCATTTATCCAGAGGACCTTGACGCCTGGGAGAAGAAGGCCGACATTCATATAGGAAGCGGCGACGTAGTTTTCCTCCGGACCGGCCGTTGGGCGCGCCGTGCTGAAAAAGGGCCGTGGGATGCCGCGGCGCACTCCGCGGGTTTTCATGCCTCATGCGCCCGATGGCTCCACCAGCGCGATGTGGCCATGATTGGCAGCGACGCTGCCGCGGACGCGGCGCCGTCCCGAGTGGAGGGGGTCGCCCAGCCCATTCACCAGTTGATTCTCATCGCTCTGGGCACTCCGATCTTCGATAATTGTGATTTAGAATCTCTTGGCGAAGCGGCCGCGCAGCGCCATCGCTGGGAGTTCCTGCTAACAGCGGCGCCGCTCGCGGTGCCCGGCGGGACGGGGTCGCCATTGAACCCAATCGCGACGTTCTAGCGTCGGTCGCTCACCGAGCGCCGCCCAATGCCGCGATGGATCCGTTACCCCCGACACTGATGCGAACCCGCGCACTTCTGCTGGCTGTTTTGACCGTCCTGGTCTCCGCAGTCTTTACTCTCCGTTCGGGCCGGACGGCAGTAAGGGCGTTCTCGGATATCTTCACGGACGTGACCGGCACGGCCGGAATTTCGTGGAAGCATTTTGATGGCGAGTCAGAAGATCGCTATTTGGTCCAGACGATGGGCGGAGGAGTGGCGTTTGCAGACTTCGATAACGACGGGCTGCTCGATATTTTCCTAGTCACCGGCGGCGAGACACCCGGCCACAAGGCTTCGGCCACACCGCGCAACGCACTTTACCGCAACCTCGGCAGCGGCAAGTTTGAAGAAATTGCCGCGCAAGCCGGAGTCGATCGGATTCCGTTTTACGGCATGGGCGCGGCGGTTGCCGATTTTGACAACGATGGCTTTCAGGACCTGCTGATCACCGGATATCCATCCGTAGCTCTGTTCCGGAATAACGGAAATAATACGTTCACCGACGTGACCGAAAAGGCAGGTTTGAACAATCGCGGCAGGTGGGCCGCAAGCGCGGCGTGGTTAGATTACGACCGCGACGGCCGGTTGGACCTGTTCATCTGCAACTACGCCAAATTTTCCTTCGCCGATCGGAAGACTTGCGAATACCAGGGCACGAATACGTACTGCGCCCAGACGGCTTATGAGGGCGAGATCTCGGCTCTGTTTCACAATAACGGCGACGGCACATTTACCGATGTCACCGAACGGTCGGGCGTGGGAAAATTCAAGGGCCGCGCGCTCGGGGTGGTGAGCATCGATCTGAATGATGACGGTTGGCCGGACCTGTTCGTGGCACGCGACGCCTCTCCCAACCTGTTGCTGATAAACAAACATGACGGGACCTTTGAGGACGCCGCGCTGGATGCAGAGGTAGCTCTGGCCATTGACGGATCGCCCCGGGCTGGGATGGGCACCGATGCCGGTGACCTGAACGGCGACGGAAGGCCGGATCTCGTCGTGACGAACTTCAACGACGAGAATCACTCCCTTTATCTCAACCCTGGCTCATTCCCTTTTGAGGAAAAGACGGTGGAGTCTGGCCTGGCGCGATTCACGCGTTTCTATGTGGGATGGGGGATCCGGTTTCTGGATTATGACAACGACGGCAATCAGGACCTGCTGGTAGTGAACGGGCACGTGAATCCTATGATTGAGAAAGCGCGCACCAACGTAAGCTACAAGGAGCCGCCGCTGCTGCTGAGAAATACGGGACACGGTGTACTCGAGAATATGAAGGACACGGCAGGGCCGGCGTTTCGCACGCCGTACATCGCGCGAGGTCTGGCAATTGGCGATTACAATAACGACGGTGCCATCGACGGCATCTTCACCTGTCTGAACGACCGTCCGGTCCTTCTGCGGAACAATGCCGGCGCGAATAACACTTGGGTTGGCATCCAACTCCAGGGTACCCGAAGTAATCGCGACGCGATCGGCGCCAAAGTCACCATCCGCCTGAATGATCGAACGCTCGTACGCTGGATCACCGGCGGTTCCAGTTACCTTTCGTCTCACGACAAACGATTGGTTTTCGGGCTGAACGACTGGCCGGCATCGAAACCGGTGAATGCGGAAGTGCGGTGGCCGAGCAACGTCCGGGAACAGTTTTCGGGGCTCCAGCCAAACCGTTATCACCGGATGGTGGAAGGCGGCGGGGTGCTTCGTTGAAGGGCTTGCGAGTGGATCTGTGTCACGTCCAACGGTGTTTATGTCTGTGCCCTGTTACCTCGAACAGCACGCAGGAATTTCGAGCATCGTGCAATAGATGCCGCATCAGGATACAATCGTCCCAGAAACAAAATGCCCACAAGCGGAGCGCCCCGACGTAAGAAATATCAAGTCCCAGCTCTCAAACGCGCCTTTGCCATCCTGGACAGCTTGAACCATACAAGTTTCGGGCTAACTGTGCAAGAGGTTAGTCAGCAGGATAAGATTCCGTACAGCACTGCGTTTTATCTGTTGGAAACGATGCGCGAATGTGGGTATGCCGAGCGCAGCGAGGATTCCAAGAAATATCGGCTCGGCCACAAGGCGCTCAGCTTCCGCGAGAGCAATGCGGCGCGCTATCTACTCGATTTACGCACAATCGCACGGCCCTTGATGGAGGAGCTAACCGAGCTAACAGGTCTGACAACCCACTTGGCTATCCTCGAACGCGACGAGGCCGTTTACATCGAGAAGGTAGAGCCCAACGGCTTCATTCGCTTGTACACGTGGATCGGCAAACGGAATAGCCTGCACTGCACCGCAGTGGGCAAAGCGCTCCTGATGTACCTCACGGAAGACGACGTGAAGAGAATCTGCCAGCCCAATACTATGATTCGTCGCACGGAGCGAACCATTACTTCTTTAGACGCGCTGCTTGCGGACCTGCGGCAATCGGCCGAACGGGGCTACGCCATCGATGACGTGGAGGACGAGCCCGAAGGCCGCGGCATCGCTGCGCCCGTTTACAACGACCAAGGGAAAGTTGTGGCCAGCATCGGTGTCGCTGGAGGCTTGAGCCAGATCGAGTTTGGCCGGACGGATGCGATTGGCAAGGTTGTCCGTAACTATGCCAGGCAGGTTTCAGAGCGGCTTGGGCACAGCCTGGTGATCCAGCAGCAAGCCGAGCCCGTCATTAGTTGACGATTGGCCCGCCTGGGGCTGACTAGATCAGATCACGGACTGAACCAGCCGGGGTGGTTCCACGCGCCCAGCTCCCCTGCGGCCCTCAGTCCGCACAATGATATGCTATCGCCTATATGATCCGGTTCGCTAGCTTCTTCGTGCCGAGCCCGTTCCGAGGAAAATGCAACTCCCGCCTGTGATCAACTCCCGCGAAATTGCCGGCCCCCACCGCCTTTCCCGTGTACGGACCGCGATTGTCGGTTTGATGTTCGGACTCAGCGTGATGAGCTACTTTGATCGAACCATCATGTCGATTGCCGGTCCCACGATTATCAAGGAATTTGGACTGTCCGAAACGGGAATGGGGACAGTGTATTCGGCATTCACCCTTGGCTATGCGCTCCTGATGATCCCGGGAGGGCGGCTTGCGGACCGCTACGGCCCGCGCAAAATGCTTACTTTGATGGCGTTGGGCTCCGCTGTGTTCACAGCTCTGACGGCCCTCGGCGCGAAGCCCGGCCTCGGAGCCTATCTGGGAATTGTACCCGCGCTCATCCTGGTGCGCTTAGGGTTTGGCTTCAGCACTGCTCCTCTTTATCCGACCTGCGGGAGGATGAACGCAAATTGGATACCGCGCGAGCAGCGTGCGCGTGTGCAGGGCCTGGTGAATGCAGGAGCCGGTCTGGGCGGCGCGGTTGCTCCAATGCTTTTCGCCTGGCTCATATTCCGTCTGGGCTGGCGGTTCTCGTTCTGTATCGCGGCGGCTGCAACAGCCGCGCTTGGGATGTCCTGGTTCCTCTACACACGTGATCGTCCAGACCAGCATCCGTCAATTTCCGGGACGTTGGATTTGATAAGTGACCCAAAGCCCGACGCCGCCGCGCTCCGCCGTAGCGCGCCGTGGCGCCAGCTAATGACGGATCGAAACATTGTCCTGCTCACCCTCGGTTATCTCACGGTGGGCTATTTCCAATACATCTTCTTCTACTGGATGTACTATTATCTGGGCGAAATTCGAAGGGTCGGCGCCAACCAGAGCGCCGCGTATATGACCATTCTGTTTCTAACATTCGGTTCAATGATGTCTATTGGTGGTTGGATTACGGACCGGCTGGCAGCGAGCTTCGGCCGAAAATGGGGCCACCGCATCGTGGGAGCCAGCGGACTCGGTTTGAGCGCCGTGCTGCTATTCGCGGGCGTCCACTCCCATGACACGGGCACGGCGGTAGTCCTCATGTCTTTGGCTCTGGGATGCTCAGCCGTTTCTGACGTGGTGTTTTGGGCCGCCACCATTGACGTCTCCGGCCAACAGGTCGGCGCTGCCTGCGGGATTGTGAATGCTGGGGGAAATGTCGGAGGCCTCATGGCGCCGATCACTTCTCCGCTCATTGCCGCCTGGCTCGGCTGGTCTTCGGCACTGTACTTCGGAAGCGCTATGGCCGCCGTTGGCGTCCTTACTTGGTTGTGCGTCGATTCCAGCCGGGCGATCGACGGCTCGCACGCCAACAGCGGTGTCGCCTCGTCGCCTCTGGTCTCGTGACGAAGGTTACGCCCTATGAGACGGCAATCAATTCAGCATATTGACGCGATCATCAAGATAGTGATACGCTTCCTGCAAAAAGGGCGAGTGGCCGTGACATTGAAGACGCTTATTATAATCACCGCGCTCTTACTCCTTTCGGCTCCCCGGTCGCTGTTTGCCGCCGCCCCGGATTTCGATCACGACATTGGCCCTTTACTGGCCGCTAACTGCTTACCGTGCCACGCTGAGAGCACCCGCACCAGCGGATTCTCAGTGGCTAGCCCTAGTTCCGTGTTTGCCGGGGGGAATCGCCATGGCAAAGCCGTCCAGGCCGGGCACCCCGAACAGAGTGTACTGATCCAGATCCTTCAAGGCCGTGTGAGTCCGCGAATGCCGTTTGGCAAGGTCCTCCCCGAGACCGATATCGCGCGCATCGAGGAATGGATCCGCAACCTTCCGCCGACGCGGGCGCACAGTTGTCTGAGCAGACCCGGACTTGGCCCTACCGGGGACCGATCGACCCCAAAATACCGGCCGTGAAGAATTCCGGCTGGGCACGCAACCCGATTGATGCTTTCATTTTGGAAAAACTGGAAGCCAAAGGCTTGACAGCCGCGCCGCCTGCCTCCAAGCGCACTCTTGCCCGGCGGCTCTACTTCGACCTGGTGGGCATGCCTCCTTCGCCCGAGGAATTGAACGCCTTCCTCAACGACGTCTCGTCGGACGCCTACGAGAAACTGGTAGATCGTTTGCTAGCCGATCCGCGATACGGCGAGCGTTGGGGCCGTCACTGGCTTGATCTGGTGCGTTATTCCGAAACTGAAGGGCTGGAGGGGGACGTCCAGCTTGGCCGCTCCAGAGTGATACTGGCGCTCTCCAAGATTGGGGGCAATCCCTGGCGCTATCGTGACTGGGTGATCGACGCGTTCAACTCCGACATGCCCTATGATCGTTTCGCCCTATGGCAGGTCGGCGGAGGGGATGAGCACAGCAAGACGCGCAGCAGCTACGAGCCCGATATCCGGAACTACGTTGCACTGGGTTTTCTGCGCATGGCGCCCTGGGACGTGGAAGACTTCGTGTCAGAGCAGCAGCGCCAAGTATATTTGAATGAAGTAACCGCCACAACGGCGTCCGTTTTCCTGGGATTGACGCTAGGCTGCGCTCAGTGCCACGACCACAAATATGACCCCATCCCCACTAAAGACTTTTATCGATTCCAGGCTTTCTTCAATGCCATCTACGTGAGCGATGCAGAGGTCCCCTACC
This sequence comes from Bryobacteraceae bacterium, assembly GCA_041486185.1. GTDB lineage: Bacteria > Acidobacteriota > Terriglobia > Bryobacterales > Bryobacteraceae > QHXW01. The sequence continues at coordinate 9,467 of JBGPKX010000054.1, forward strand.
AGGACAAGGCCTTTCGGGAGAAAGCCGAGGCCAAAATCCGGTACTACACCGACCAGCTGAAAGAAGGCTCGGCGAAAAAGGCCCGCGACGATTACGAGAAGCTGCTGCTCGATAAACTCATCCCTCTCAAGATCAAGGAAGCGGCCGGACGCAAGCTGGAGGCTCAGGATCTCCGCCTCGAACTGCGCAACACCGAACAGAAGATATTTACACCCGCGGAGCAGGCGCGGCATGCGGAACTGGAGGCCGATTTCAACCGCATGGGGGATGCCGAGGAAAAGCAAGCCTTGGAAGCCTGCGAGAAAGTCCTCCTGGAAAAGCTGCGCGACGCTTATGATCGCAAGCTGGCGGACCCGCTCGCGCGCTTCCGGCGGTTGACGGTCGAAGACGTGAGGGCCTCGATGCCCGTGGATGGGGCCGAGCGCAAGTATTTTTCCGCGGACGAGGCGGAGAAATGGCAGAAGCTAACCGACCAGATCGAAGTGATGCAGCGCCGGCTGGCACGCTGGAAGCCGGTAGCGTTGAGCGTGGCCAACGTGGCGGGTCCGCCCATCGGTCCGCCGTTACCACGCACGCACGTGCTGATCCGAGGCGATTTTCGGCAGCCCGGCGAGGGGGTCGATCCCGGCTTTCCCAGCGCGATTACCGGTAACTCCGAACCGGCCGTTATCGACAGCGATCGGTATCGCCAGTTCCCGACGCGTGGGCGGCGTATCACCCTAGCCCGATGGATTGCCAGCCCGGAAAATCCGCTCACCGCCCGCGTCATGGTGAACCGGATATGGCAGCATCATTTCGGCCGGGGAATTGTAGGCACGCCCAACGATTTTGGCCGCAACGGCGAGCGGCCTACGCACCCGGAACTGCTGGACTGGCTGGCGCAACGTTTCGTGAAGCAAAACTGGAGCGTCAAAGCCATCCATCGGTTGATCCTCACCTCTAATACCTGGCGCCAGTCGGCGGACAATCACGAATCCGCGGCGGCAGCAGCGAAAATAGACCCCGAAAACCGGCTGCTGTCACACTTTAGCCGCCAGCGGCTGGAGGCTGAAGAAGTCCGCGATACGATTCTGTTCCTGAGCGGCCGGCTGAATCTGGAGCGCGGCGGCCCCAGCGTATTTCCGCGGTTGCCTGAAGAATTGTCCGACTTGGCCAAGCCGGTGCCCGCTGGCGGTCTGCAGTGGGAACCGAACGAGAAGGAAGAAGATGAACGTCGCCGCTCGGTCTACATCTTCCAGCGCCGTTCGCTTCCCCTGCCCATGATGGCGGCCTTCGACGCCACCGTTTTCAACGAGACTTGTCCCGTGCGAAGCGTCACCACCACGCCGCTCCAGGCGCTCTCGTTCATGAACGGTTCGCTAGTAAACGAAGAAGCCGCTTACCTCGCTGCCCGCGTCAAAAAGGATGCCGCAGAAGACCGGCGCGCACAGGTGAGGCGTTTGTTTGAGATCGTGCTCAATCGCGCGCCCGATACGGATGAGATGTCGCGTATGGTGGATTTCCCAGGGTCCTTGGAATCTCTTTCTCGGATCTTGCTCAGCTCGAACGAATTGATGTACGTAGAGTAGTGGAGGTGATCATGGACATGCCCTTGAAGAAGCCGCTGTCACGCAGAGAAGTGCTGTTTGGTTCGTATCTGGGGCTAGGAGGCTTGGCGTTTCTCGACCTGCTGGCATCCGATCTCGGCGCGGCAACGGTGGTACCGCAACAGCCGCTTGCCCCCAAGCCGCCCCATCTTCCGGCCAAAGCCAAGCGCTGCATCTTCCTGTTCCTGGAGGGCGGCGTCAGCCAGATGGACACCTTTGAGTACAAACCGGCATTAGAACGCCACGCCGGCAAGCAAATGCCTAAGGTGGAGGGTGCGGTAGGCGAAGTGGCTACATTCGCAGCCGCGCCTAACCGCGTCATTCCTCCTGTAGCTGCATTCCGCCAGCGCGGCAAGTCGGGACTTTGGGTGAGCGACCTGCTCCCCAACCTCGCTGGTTGCGTTGACGACATGGGCTTCGTGTACGGCATCAAAGTCGAGAACAACAATCATCCCCCAGCCGTCTACCATGCCTTGACCGGGAGCATTTTTCCAGGAAGCCCTTCGGTGGGCGCCTGGATGACCTACGGGCTGGGCACTGAGAACCAAAACTTACCTGGTTTTGTCGTGCTGGGCTCTGGCTCTCCGGCGGTCGGAGGCGCTGCGATCTGGAGCAACGGCTATCTTCCAGCCGCCTACCAGGGCACGCTGTTTCGGACCACCACGCCTGTGCCGGTGGTCGACCTCAAGCCCAGGCCGGGTATGACGCTGCAGCAGCAGCGCTCCGAACTCGATCTGCTTCGCTGGCTCAATGAAAAGCATGCGGCGGAGCGCACCTTTGCCGGCGATCTGGAGGCTCGCATTGCCGCCTATGAAGTGGCATTCCGGATGCAATCGGAGGCGCCCGAACTGATCGATCTCTCGCGCGAGAGTGACGCCACGCGCAATTTGTACGGTTTGGATGACCCTGTTGCGCGCACGATGGGCCGGCAGTGTCTGATGGCTCGTCGTATGGTCGAACGAGGCGTGCGTTTTGTCATGGTAATGCATGGTTCCACCAAGCCTTGGGACGACCACGGCGACATCAAGACCCGTCTCCCACTGCACTGTCACGAAGTGGACCAGCCCATCGCGGGATTACTGAAGGACCTCAAATCGCGCGGACTGCTGGAGGAGACGCTGGTGGTCTGGGCTTCGGAAATGGGCCGCACGCCGTTCGACAACAATCTGACCACCGACAAACCCGGTCGCGACCACAACCAGTACGGTCTGGTGATGTGGATGGCCGGTGGCGATGTGCGTGGTGGCTCTTCGTTCGGACAGACCGACGACTTCGGTACCCGCGCCGCAGGAGAGATGATCCACATGCGCGATCTCCATAGCACTGTCCTCCGTCTCATGGGACTGGATCAAAACCAGCTGACTTATCTCAATCAGGGGCGCCTGAAAAAGCTGACTGACATCGGAGGAAGGATTATCAAGGAAATCGTCACCGTATGATGCGGGCCCACGCCGCTAGAGCGGCGGTACTCTGGCTGGGCTGGGCCATGGCATGCTATCCGGCCGTGAAGCGCACCCTCGAAAGCGCCGATTTCAGCCGCCTGCGCTCGGTCGGGGAGGTCGCCGTCTCCCCGGACGGCGCGCGCGTGGCTTATACGGTCATCTACCGTGACAGCCCCGGCAGGCCGTATTCTCGTCTCTGGATTCGGGACCTCAAGACAGGTGCTTCGATCGGGTTAGGCTCGGCGGAGGAACCCAGCGGAGGACCCGAATGGTCTCCCGATGGCCAGTGGCTGGCGTATGAGGGCCGGGTCGGCGAAAAATCCGGCGTGGCCCTGGTGAGGCCCGATGGTAGCGGAATCCGCTTCGTGGCCATAATACAGTCCACAAACAGCCGCATGCCGGAAACGGGAAAGCGGCTGGCGTGGTCCCCCGATGCCAGACAGATTGCTTTTCTTTCAGCCCTCCCCGGCCCGGAGACTGACGATGCATCCGGTGATCCCATGGTCATCACTCGCTATCTTTACAGACCGGATGCCGGCGATGGTATCAATCCGTTCAGCGATAACCGCCGCCTGCACATTTTCGTCGCCGATCTTGCCAGCGGGCAGGTTCGCCAGCTCACAAACGGTCCGTTTCATGACCACTCGATCGACTGGTCGCCACAAGGCGACGAAATCCTGTTCGTTTCGAACCGCGAGCCCGACCCCGACAGGTTTTTCAATAACGACATCTTCGCGTTGAAGGTGGGCGGCGGGTTGCGTCGCCTGACTGCGACGGAGAGTTCGGAATATCGGCCACGATGGTCCCCCGACGGGCGCAGCATCGTGTTCCAGGCTACGCGCCGTGGCATTACCTATCTGGATGCGGTCATGGAGGACATGCACATCTGGACGATGGACGCATTCGGAAAGAACGTGCGGGAGCCGGGCGCCGGAATCGACAATCGCCAGGGAGAACCGCTTTGGAACCCGGAAGGAACATTCATCTATTTCACCCTGCAGGAGCGGGGAAGTGTACACCTGTATCGGCTACCCGCCGCTGGCGGCAGCCCCGAGCTTCTGGTGGGCGGCGCGGGATCGGTGGAAAGCTGGTCTGTGGCCAAAGGTGGCACGCTTGCGTACAGCTTCGCCGGGACTTCCGACCTGGCGGAGCTGTATCTCAAATCGCCCCAGCGGCCTGCCAACGCACTGACGGCGCTCAACGCTGATGTGCTGCAAGATAAATTGTTGGGAGAGGTTGAGAGCTTTACTTTCGTGAGTCACGATCACGCGTACGAGGTCGAAGCATTCCTGACGAAACCCGTCATGCGCGAGCCAAACTCGGTGCACCCGCTGATCGTGAGCATTCATGGCGGGCCGCACGGCCAGCAAGGCCCGGCATTTCAGTTCCACAACCAGGTATATGCTGGCCGCGGATGGGCCACCCTGATGGTGAACTACCGTGGCTCGACGGGCTATGGACAAAAATTTGCCGACGCCATCTTCGGCGATCAGCACGGGACCGAGTCTCAAGACGTGCTCTACGGAACCAGCAGTGCCCTACGGCGCTACCTTTGGCTGGACCGCGACCGTCTGGGCGTCGAGGGCGTCAGCTACGGCGGGGTCATTTGCGCCTGGATCATCACGCAGACCGGTCTGTTTAAAGCGGCCGTCTCGACCGCAGGCATCACGAATCCGGTTACGTACAATTATCGGACCAACAACAACCAGTACGTGCACATGGCGTACGGCCTGCAACCGCATCAACAGAACCTCATGGATCGGCTTTGGCAGAGTTCGCCGCTCCGCTACATCGCCGGGGCGAGAACGCCCATTCTGCTCATGCACGGGGAAAATGACAGCGATGTGCCCATCGCCGAAACCGAGCAGCTTTACATTGCGCTTAAGGACGTGGGCGTCGAGACCGTCATGGTCCGCTACCCGCGTGAGGGCCACGGGATTCGAGAGGTGCGACACGCAGTCGACAGCATCGACCGAAGTATTCAGTGGTTCGAGAGCCATTTTCCAGCCAATAAAAATTGACCATCCGGAGAAGGTATGCGACTCGAGAGCAAAGTTGCCGTTGTAACAGGAACAGCGTCGGGCATCGGCCGGGGAACCGCCATGCTGCTGGCGAAGGAGGGAGCCCAGGTGGTCGGAGCGGACATCAACGCCGACGGGGGGAACCAGACGGTCGAAGAGATTCGCAAAAACGGAGGCAAAAGCATCTTCGTCAAAACTGACGTCACGCAGCCAAACCAGATGAAAAACCTCGTCAGTCAGGCGGTGCGCACGTATGGCGGAGTAGACGTATTGTTCAGCAACGTGGGCGTGGTGATCGGGAACGCGGTTGTCGACGTGTCCGAGGAGGAATGGGACCAGGTCATGAATGTGAACCTCAAAAGCATGTACCTGGCATGCAAGTACTGCATTCCGGAGATGCAGAAGCGGGGCAAAGGGAGCATCATTCTGACTTCGTCGGCCAACGGCCTGCTGGCCGAGCCCTGTCTGGCGACCTACTGCGCCACCAAGGGAGCCATCATCGGATTGACGCGAAGCATCGCCACCGACTACGGCAAAGACAACATCCGCGTAAACTGCATCTGCCCGACGTATACTCGAACACCGCTGGTGGAGAAGTGGATTGACTCGGGAGTGGACCCCAATTTGACTTGGGAGAAGGTCAACCGGCTGCACGTCCTCAATAGGATTTCCGAGGTGGACGAAGTCGCCCACGCGGTGTTGTTCCTGGCCTCCGACGAATCTTCCATTGTGACTGGATCGGCAATGGTAATCGACGGAGGGCTAACGGCGTTTCGCCTGGCGTGAGAATCGGTGGCGCTATCCCTTTTCGGATCGGCTCAGGAATTTATCCCAGCAATCCTGAACCTGCTGGTGATGGAACAGCAGCGTCTCTTCCTCCCGCTCGGAGCGCGGCCGTAGTTGAGACGGCAGTTGCTGGCCTAAATATCCCACCAGGTTCGAGAGGAGCTTCTCGGCCAGACCGTCGCGCTCCAGATTCTCCAGAAGTTCGAATGTGCAGATCGCCACTTTGCCATTTTCAAGCGGAACGATCGGCATGGACGGTCCGGTCTGTTCGGCGGACGAGCGAAAAGGTACCGGAACGCGGCCAGACATGATGTTGCCGTACTCCCAATCCATCAGTCCCGGCCCGGGCAGTCCCTGGAAGACCGCATGGCGCGTAACGGGGCTGCCGGAGCGAGTGTTTCCCGCTGCCCAGGCGTAAGGACCGGAGTATGCGCCCCAGGCATCACTGTCTCCGTCGATCCCGAGCGAGAAGCCCAGAACGGCGTTTACATTGAGCGAGCTGAAATTGAAGATTATGCCCCCGCTGCGCTGGTGAAAGATCGTACCGCCATCCGACGGAACGCCGAGAAACAGCACCGTAGAGCCCCGGCGCACCTGATCGACAAGGCGGACGAATTTGTGGAACTCGGCAGGCTGACGCCACAGACCAACGAACTCCGGCACTACGACCAGTTCCGGCCGCTCCGCTTCGGGATCGTAGTCGCGAACGCGCAGGTTGGCTTTTGCCTTGGCGCCGGGCCACCGGTTCTGCGGGTCGAATAGCGCGAATCCGCCGGCCGGCCAGGCAAAATCCCGCGGATGATACACCGTCAATTGCTCGGATTTCTTGAGGATGACTTGAGAGCCGTCCCGCAACTCTGCTTCCAGGGTAATTTTGCCCGGCTCCTCGCCCACCGGAATCCTGCCGCTGAAGACCCGCGTGGCCCATGGCTGCGCGTCTACCGGCTCCGTGCGCGAAAACAGCTCCGCTCCGGATGGCCCCGTCGCCCGCACAACGAGTGTCTTGCCGCCGGAAATACGATCTTCGTTGACCAGCGTGACCTCTGCTTGAATCTCGCGCCCCGCCTTGGGGTTGAACGGGCTGAACTGCACGATCAACTGCAGCGGCTGGTTCAGTTGCTGGAACGTGTAGAACGCCTTCTTGCGCTTGTTACGCCAGAAGTCCACCAGACCGTCCACCTCGTTGGAGTTGGAATCGAACAACTGGACCACGTTAAATCCGCCGATCCGCGGATTCGAACGGAATGACTCCACGGTGAACTTGTGTGCGTTAGCCTGCAGGGTTTGGGCAGCTTCGCGCAAGGCCGCCAGATTGGGAAAGATTTCGCCGGCGCCATTTTTTCGGAAGGCCCACTCCATCTGCTTTTTCTGTTCGACAAAGCCCCGGTAATCCTCCATGTGCTTCTTTGGATTCGGACCATACTTCTCCAGCACGGCATCGATATCTTCCAGTCCACCGAAGCCAAACTCGGTCACAAAATACAACTGTCCCGGTATGCCGCGCTTTCGCCAATACTTCAGGACCGCCTCCGACAGCGGCGCGTTTTGGTACCCATGCTCGGTCAAATAGGAGACGCCTTCCGTCGAATCAGGACGGTAGTAGTGCGAAGGGCCGCCGGCCGATTCGGTGATGACCCGTGTCGCATCCAGTTCCCGACCAAGCTGGACCATTTTCTGGACCACCTTCATACCGGCCGCCTGCTCGTTGATCATGTTCCAGATTCCGATGGAGGGCCGGTTGCGATCGCGCCGAATGAGTTCCCGGGTCTCTCGCAGCGCCAGTTCCTCCATGCGGGGATGGTCGGGCATACGGCTCACGGCGGGCTCGGATTGCAGCAAAATGCCCAGTTCGTCGGCAGCGTCCAGAATCGAGGGTGCCGTGGGCCGCCCTTGGCAGCGCATGAAGTTGAAGCCGCCCTCTTTGGCTATTTCGATGATGCGTCGTGCCATCTCGCGATTGTGTGGAAATGCAAGCGTCAGAGGCTCCGTGCTTTGGTAATGCGCCCCTTTGAGGAAAATTCTCTTTCCATTCAGGTGGAAAAACCCATCGGAGCCGACGGTCAGTTGGCGCATGCCGAAGCGGACGGTTTCGGTGTCGCGCTGACGGCCGCCTTCGGAAATGCTCACCTCCGCGGCATACAGGAATGGGTCGTCCGGAGTCCAGGGATGGGCTGGGTAGATGTCCGCGGCAATGGTGATTGAATTGGCGCCGGGCTCCAGGCGAACCGAGCGCTCGTGCCCGCCACTCGATGCGCCCGTCCCTTTCCAGGGTTTGATGACGACTGCCAGCCGGGCGTCGATGGGCTTCTTAGTTTGATTCACGATCTCCAGGCGCGCGTCAATAGCCGCCAAAGAGGGCTTGGGGAGAATAAAAGCGTCGGCAACGTACACGGGATCATGCGCGACCACTTCAACTGGCTGCCAGATTCCGCAATGATTGAACCCCTCGCGCCAGTCTTGAAACCCGGCCGGGATACGATCGAAATCAATGCCGTCGATCGGTTCCCAAGACGGCCTGTCCCATCCCGGAAGTCCGCAATAGTACTTAGTGAAGGTGCGGGCGGCGTCTGCCACACGCACCACCAGCCGGTTTGTTCCCTCATGGGCGGCGCGTCCCATATCGAGTTCGAAGGGAGTAAACCCGCCTTCATGGCCTCCGAGTTCCTGACCGTTCAACCATACACGCGCACGGTAATCCACAGCGCCAAAACGCAGACGCAACGCGCGTGCCAGCAGCTCTTTCGGTAACGAAAACGTCTTCACGTACCAGGCGATCCCCCCATCGGCGTCCACATACTGCTGCCAAATGGAAGGGACCTCAATGGCTACGACAGGCGCCTCCGAGTTCGGGGGATCCGCATCAAACCATCTGCGGCGGACACCCTGATTCGTTCGATCCATTCGTAGCTGCCACGAACCGGAGAGATCGAGCAGCTGGCGCTGTCCCTCGCTGCGGAAGCCCTGCTCTCGTGCGGCCTGGGCGGCTGCGCCCCCCAAAGCCAGCGGATAAACACCAACCTGTCTGATAAAGTCACGTCGCTGCATCGACGCTTGCCCCTCCCGGCGGCGGCTCTAGGTGTTCCCTAGTGGTATCGGTTAGCTACGCGTGGACATTATTGGGCACACGATGATTCAGGAGAGTTCTGACCTCGCCGTCGGTTTGCTGAAGCGGATGCTCCAGAAGCGCACTGCGCAGCCGGCTGAAATTCGGATAGCCGACACTCTGTTCGGCGGTCCACTCGCGCGCGAACTCGCCGTTGCGAATATGTTCTAAGGCGGTCTCCATCCGGAGCCTCAACTGCTCGCTGCTCCCCACGGCGTCCTTCCTGCGGGAAAGCACTCCGTATTGGGCTGTGGGCGAGTGAAACATCATCTGGTCAAAGATGCCGTGCCGCGCCATGGCACGAAATATGTCGGCAGGCTCTCCGGAGGCGTACAGCTCCAATGCAACCGCTTCTTTGGGGTATCCGTGGGAAATCAGGACCTCATACGCCGTGAGCAGGCAATCGATCAGCGCCGGCCAGAGGGCCTGCTCGGAAAAGAGGTCAAGTTCCACTTCGACGGCAAAGCTGGTGTGAAATGCGCCCGCTCGCGTGCAGCCCACTGCTTTGGCCAAAGCCAACGTTACAGGCCAGCCATTGCCGGTCGCATCCTGCCACACGTCCACGTCCGCGTTGACGCCCGAGCCGCGCTCGAACGCCTCTCGCACTTCTCGGCCGATGGTGCGCGGAGCCATCATGATCACGTCCACATCCCGGCGCGGCTTGATGAGACCGAAGTGGATGTTGTATCCACTGGCGAAAGAGAGCGTCGCGCCGCTGCGCAGGTGCGGCCCGATAGAAGTCTCATACACCGCGGGCTGCAATTCGTCGGGGATGAGGACTATGACCAGGTCGGCCGTTTCCACCGCCTCGGCGATCCCGAGCGTCTTGAAGTTGTCCCGGCGCGCCGTTTCAGCGTAGGCGTCGTCTACGTTGCCTACCACCACCGTCATACCGCTATCGCGCAGGTTGAGCGCCTGCGCGCGACCCTGGTTTCCGTATCCGACAACGCAGATAGCCTTACCCCTGAGTGGATCGAGACTGGCATCCTGCTCGTAATAGACTTTCATCCTACGACTCCTTGTGATCGCTTTTTCAGACTTCGCCGCAAGCCGGCAGTCCTCCCGCCCGGGTTCGACGCCCGCGTAGTAAGGGGAAAGCAATCTTCGCTCAATGATTCTCGGTGTTCAATCACGATTTTGATACCGTATCACAATTTTACGTCCCGGTAAAGGCTTGAGGATACGGGGAAATCGCTATGCTGCGGGTGCGGCGGGAATAGAGAATTGTCATGTCTCAATATCCTGATACGGTGCACCAGCTTTTGATATGATACGCCGATTCACGATTGCAAGGAGATCATGAGCAACAGCTACATTCTTGGATTGTTCTGGATCCTGGTGGCGGGTATCACCCAGGGCGCCTTCACCCTGCCCATGAAGTGGGTCCGCCGCTGGAAATGGGAGCACCTGTGGCTGGTTTACTCGGTCATTGCGTTCTTTCTTCTGCCGTGGTTCGTCGCTTGGGTAACGGTTCCCCACCTGGGCGACGTCTACATGAGTTCTCCCGCGCGGATACTGTGGCTGACGGCGCTGTTCGGCTTAGGGTGGGGAGCTGGATCGGTCTTCTTTGGCCTCGGCGTGGATGCCCTGGGCATGGCACTCGGTTTCTCAATGACCACCGGCATCTACACGGCGCTGGGCGCACTCGTGCCGATGGTGGTGCTTACGCCGGACCTGATTTGGACGAGGAACGGAATGCTGATTCTGGCCGGCAACGCGATCACTATAGCCGGCGTGGTGGTGCAGGCGATTGCCGGCGACCTACGGGACAAGCGGGCCATCGACAAGGTTGCCATGCACTCGTTGAACCCGAAGGTGTCGTTCTCCGCCGGTTTGACCATCTGCATTCTCTCGGGAGTACTCTCCGGGATGCTGAATTTCAGCTACGCATTCGGAAAGCCCATTGCAGAAGCGGCCCAACATCTCGGCGCGAGCAAGGAGAACGGCCTGAACGCCCTATGGCTGGTCGCGCTGCCGGCCGGGGGAATTTTGAACGTCGGATATTGCGTCTACCTTCTGTGTAAACGGAAGAGCTGGGAGCTACTATACCGCCGCATGCTCCCACTAGACTGGCTTCACGCCTGGGTGATGGCCGCCTTGTGGACCGGTTCTGTCTTTTTCTACGGCTGGGGCGCCGACCGGCTGGGGCGCTTGGGGCCATCGCTAGGCTGGTCGTTATGGAATGCGATCCTGATTGTTACAACCGTCATTTGCGGCCTGCTCACGCATGAATGGGATGACGCCAAAGGGCGGCCCCTGAATTTGCTATTCGTAGGGATCGCGCTCCTGATTGGGGCGACCGTGGTGCTTGGATTCGGAGGCGCCGGCGGATAGCCTCAGGATATTCGCCACTGGCGCACGTTTTCATCGTTCAGTTCCAGGCCCAAACCCGGTGTTTCGGGCAGGCTCACGAATCCGTTCTCCGCCCTGGGTTCGCCGGTAAAGAGTTCCCAGAAAAGCGTATCGTCGTCCGGCGCACCACCTTCCTGAGGCGCGGGAAAGTATTCCGCAATCGGCGAATTCAAGTGAGCCATCACCACATGGTAGTTATGCAATTGTCCCGCGTGAGGAATCACGCGCAAGTTGCAGGCGGAAGCCATCGCCCATATCTTGCGCGCTTCTGTAATGCCGCCTACGCGGTTTACGTCCGGTTGCAGAATATCGACGGCCTGCTTTTGGATCAACTCGCGATAGCCGTAACGCGTGAATTCATGTTCGCCACCGCTGATGGGAGTGTGCACGGCGCGGCGGATTTCGGCATAGCCATCGATATCGTCGGGGATGACCGGCTCTTCGAGCCA